>NZ_JBIAKA010000007.1:0-512470 GCF_042872225.1 Streptomyces sp. NPDC005374
AGCACGCTGTCGTAGACACTGCCCTGCAGGTCGATCGGCTCACCACCACCAGCGCCGCCGTCGCCGTCGCCGTCGTCGCCGGTCGCGGTCAGCCGGATCAGCCGGCGGCCGATGAGGTCGACGAACAGGAACGACACCCGCCGCGCACCGAGGCGCTTTTGCAGGTCGTGTGCCACCACGTCGACGGACTCACCGGGCGCGGCCGCTTCCGCAGCGGCCAGCAACTCGCCCAGTTCCAGATCTCCACCCTCCACAGCACCCTCCCATCGGCTGCCGCACCTTCTTCCCCGGATCTCCCCACCCTCACCTGAAACACCCATCCTGCCTGGTCAGAGGCAGGCACTGCCGGAAATCGAGGTAGGCGCCCGACGGCTGGAGAGCGACGCGGGCGCCTTCCTGGCGCCCTTTGGAGGAGACCCGGTTTCCGCAGCGGTTCGTCACCAGGAGCTTCTTCGTCTCGAGAGAACTTGGTGTGCGGGGCCGACGGAACCGGGTAACGTCTCGGTCATGTTCATCCAGTTCTTCCAGACGCCGATTTACGAGTGAGGCCGTGACGGGCCCCTGTTGATGTCCATCGACGTCGCCGCGCCCGCCCCCCACCGATGAATCCGTAGATCACTTCACATCATTCCGGGAGAACCCATGACCGTGAGCAAGAACATCAACAACCCCGTCGGCATGGGCGGCGGCCAGCGCAAGAAGCTGTCCCGCGCCGAACGGCAGAACAACGGTCCGCACCGCAACCTCGACCGCCAGAGTGCCGCCGAGCAGAAGGCGGAGCTGGTGCGCAAGATGCGCGAGAAGACAGGCGCGGCCGAGGGCGCCGGGCAGACGAGCGACGACACCGCGCAGAGCTGACGCACCACCGCCACAGGGCGGCACCGCATGGGGCAGGGCCCGGACCGCGACGCGCGGTCCGGGCCCTGCGGCCGTACCGGGCGCAGCCGATCCCGGCCGGCACTCGACCGAAACCCGCATCCCAGCCGACCACCCGGGGCATCCGCGGATTCGGCAGCGCCCTCTTTTCTGTGCCTATCCGTGGGCGCAAGCCGGGAAAATTTGGAGCGCGCTCAACGGCAACGACGTCACTGGCGGCGTGACCAAATACCTGACCGAGGACGAGTCCGACGGGCAGCAGTTCCGAGGCGCCCGGAAGAACACCGTCGCCAAACAGGCCGTGAGCGACATCACCGATCAGAGATTCGAGGTGGCTTCGGTATCGTCGGCAGCGCCGTCGGTCTGGCCCAGTACCCGGAGCAGGTCTACAACTACGGCTCGAAGGAAGGCACCAGAAGTACTCTGGAAGGCTTTCTTCAGCGACTGCTACGCCGAAGCCGCTCCCAAGACATGAGTGGTGGGAACCGGCCCGAGAGCGCCTCGTAGGATTCCGGGACGCTCTCGGGCCGGTCCCCGGAGAAAAAATGGATTCGGATGAAGATGACGGCATTTATCACGGGTGAGAATTTTCTCGACGAAATCCTGGCCCAGGTACCCGAGATGTCCGACAGGGTCAGGAGCCGCATCAACTCGGCTCCGTCCGACGAAACGAACTCCGAAACGGTCGACGACATCAAGGGCGACCATTACGGCCTGCTCTGGGAACTCTTCGCATACGTCCTTGAGCCCGCACTCGGCTCCGCGCAGCGTCCGGAGGATCTGGTGGAGCGGTGCTTCGCGTTCCTCGAAGGCGTCGCCTCGTCCGTGAGTACGTCACTGCGGGGCAATCTGGATGTCGTCATCGAGGACTACCTGTCCGGTTCCCTGGGTGACACGGCCTACCCGTTCGCAGGGCCCGCCTTCCAGGCCGCCATGGTTCGGAACCTCGCCGACCAGGGCGGCGACCACCCGGAGGAGTGGCGGTGAATCCATGACAAAGGGAACAGAACCGCCGTCGGCGCGGCCGGCACGGCTGCGAGTCCGCGAACGGCACTGTCCGGACCGCATACGCCCACGCGGGTCCTGCCTTCCGCGCGCTGATGACCGAGTGGATGACGGAGGAGGGAATCGAAGTTCCCTGCCTCAACAGGACGCCTGGCGGGCTGCCGCCTCCACGGAGAGCGCCCTGGGCCTCGAACTGTCGGCGGCTGAACGTGAGCGACGCTGAGGCGATCCGAAGCACCCGAGGCACTTGATGCCTGCACCAGGTCGCGAGACATGGCCTGATGGAGCTCCGAGTGGCCCGTGACTGGCCCGGAGAATGCGCGCTTTCGCAGCTGTTCGCGACGGAGCGTCATTATGTAAATGCTTGAAGTGGCTGCAGGTCTCGGTTGCCTGGAGGGTAAAGGTCCCTCCAGGCAACCGACGTGAAGCTCTAGAAGAACCCAAGTTTCTTCGGGCTGTATGAAACAAGAAGGTTCTTCGTCTGCTGGTAGTGGTCCAGCATCATCTTGTGTGTCTCCCGCCCGATCCCCGACTGCTTGTACCCGCCGAAGGCGGCGTGCGCCGGGTACGCGTGGTAGCAGTTGGTCCAGACGCGGCCGGCCTGGATCCCGCGGCCGGCCCGGTACGCCGTGTTGATGTCCCGGGTCCACACACCCGCGCCGAGCCCGTACAGCGTGTCGTTGGCGATCTTCAGGGCGTCGTCGAAGTCGTCGAAGGAGGTCACCGAGACGACGGGGCCGAAGATCTCCTCCTGGAAGATCCGCATACGGTTGTCACCCTCGAAGATCGTCGGCTGCACGTAGTAGCCGCCCTTCAACTCGCCGTCGTACTCGATGCGTTCGCCGCCGGTGAGGACTTTCGCGCCCTCCTGCCGGCCGACGTCCAGGTAGGAGAGGATCTTCTCCAGCTGGTCGTTGGAGGCCTGGGCGCCGATCATCGTGTCGGTGTCGAGCGGATGGCCGGGCTTGATGAGCTCGGTGCGGGCGACGGCCGCCTGGAGGAACTCGGAGTAGTTTCCGCGCTGGATGAGCGCCCGGGACGGACAGGTGCAGACCTCGCCCTGGTTGAGGGCGAACATCGTGAACCCTTCGAGGGCCTTGTCGCGGAAGTCGTCGTCCTGCGCCCACACGTCGTCGAAGAAGATGTTCGGTGACTTGCCGCCGAGTTCGAGGGTGACCGGCTTGATGTTCTCGGAGGCGTACTGCATGATCAGCCGCCCCGTCGTGGTCTCTCCGGTGAACGCCACTTTGGCCACTCGCGCGCTGGACGCGAGCGGCTTGCCGGCCTCCACGCCGAAGCCGTTGACGATGTTCACCACACCCGGCGGCAGCAGGTCCGCGATCAGGCTCATCCAGTAGTGGATGGAGGCAGGGGTCTGCTCGGCGGGCTTGATGACGACCGCGTTGCCGGCGGCGAGCGCCGGGGCGAGCTTCCACACCGCCATCAGGATGGGGAAGTTCCACGGGATGATCTGCGCGACGACACCGAGCGGCTCGTGGAAGTGGTACGCCACCGTGTCGTCGTCGACCTCGCCCAGGGAACCCTCCTGCGCGCGGATCGCCCCCGCGAAGTACCGGAAGTGGTCGATGGCCAGCGGGATGTCGGCGGCGAGGGTCTCGCGCACCGGCTTTCCGTTCTCCCAGCTCTCCGCGACGGCGAGCCGCTCCAGGTTCGCCTCCATCCGGTCGGCGATCTTCAGCAGGATCCCGGAGCGCTCGGTCGTCGAGGTCCGGCCCCAGCCCGGGGCGGCGGCGTGCGCCGCGTCCAGCGCCCGCTCCACGTCCTCCGCGGTGCCCCGCGCGACCTCGGTGAACGGCTGCCCGTTGACCGGGGAGGGGTTCTCGAAGTACTGGCCGCGCGCCGGCGCCACGTACTCGCCGCCGATGAAGTGGTCGTAGCGCGCCTGGTAGGAGACGATCGCGCCCTCGGTGCCGGGTGCCGCGTAACGGGTCATTCTGGCCAGCCTCCTTCAGCAGCGCCGCCCGCCGTTGGGCGGCTCTGGGCGCGAGGTTAGGAGCGCGGACGTTGCAACCACGTTGCCGCCGGTGCGGCCAGCTCCGACTCCAGTGCGGCGAGACGGGCCCGGACGCTCGCCGTGGGACGCACGGCGGCGAGCGCCCGCCATACGTCGACGTCGTCCTCGCCCCACGGGGTGTGCGCCCAGTCGGCGAGCAGGTCGGGATCGCGGCGGGCGATCAGGGCCGTACGCAGCCCGTCGGCGACCCGGCGCCTGAGCCGTACCACCGCCGGAGCCTGCGAGGCCGGCAGCAGCGGACCGGAGTAGCCCCGGGCCGCCCCCGTGACCGCCCCGCTCTCCAGCCGCCGTTCGACGAGGGCCACGTCCGACTCGACCGCCATGGTCAGCCGGTACGGCCGCGAGGCCAGCAGTCCCGGCCCGAGAACCCTGCGCAGTCTCGCCAGTTCGGCCCGCAGCGTCACCGGTGTCACCGACTCGTCCTCGTACAACGCGCACAGGAGCTCGTCCCCGGTCAGCCCCTCCGGATGCCGGGACAGCAGGACCAGGATCTCGCTGTGCCGACGGCTGAGCCTGGTCCTGTGACCGCCGCTGACCAGTACTGCCTCGTCCCGGCCCAGCGCGCTCAGTTCGGGGACGTCGGTGGCGGGCCGCTGCGGGAGGAGCAGCGCCAGCTGGGACTCGGCGGCCCGCGCGACCGCCTGGACGAAACCCAGACTGTGCGGATGCGCCAGCCCGTTCCCGCCGGTGATGTCCACGGCCCCCAGCACCCGCCCGGTCCGCGGGTCGTGCACCGGCGCCGCCGCGCAGGTCCAGGGCTGCACCCGGCGGATGAAGTGCTCCGCCGCGAACACCTGCACCGGCCGGTCCACCGCCACCGCGGTACCCGGCGCGTTCGTCCCGACGGCCGTCTCGGCCCAGCGCGCCCCCGGCACGAAGTTCATCCACTCCGCCTGTCGCCGGGGCGTCGCGTGACCCTCGACCCAGAGCAGCCTGCCGTGCTCGTCGCACACCGCGAGCAGGTGCTCCCCGTCGGAGGCGAAGGTGCCCATCAGCTCACGGAACAACGGCATGACCCGCGCCAGCGGATGCTCGGCCCGGTACACGCCGAGGTCACCGTCGCTGAGGTCCACGCTCGCCGTCCCGTCGGGCCCGACACCGGCCCGCGCGGAACGCCGCCACGAGTCGGCCACCACCGGGCGCACCGGCCGCTGCACCGTGCCCGCCTCGGTGAACGTCTCGTGCGCACGCCGCAGCAGCCGGACCTGCTCGACGGGGTCGGCCCCCGGTTCCAGGGCCACCCATGGATCGGTCAACTCGCACTCCCCGGAAGGCGATGTGGCTGGGGACATCGTGACTCCGGGTGCGCGCGCAGACAACCACTTCGACCGGCGTCACCTCAAGCGATGTGCCTCTCGCGCAGATCAGGCCAGGTCGACCATCCTCATGTAGCGCGCCCAGTCCCAGTACGGTCCCGGGTCGGTGTGGTCCGTGCCCGGCACCTCGTAGTGCCCGATGATGTGCTTACGGTCCCTGGGGATGCCGTATCTCTCGCAGATGTCCGCGGTCAGTACCGCGGACATCTCGTACAGGGCGTCGGTGAAGTAGGCGGGCTTGTCCACCCACCCCTCGTGCTCGATGCCGACGCTGCGCGTGTTGTACCCCCAGTTCCCGGCGTGCCAGGCGACATCGGCCTCCCGGACGCACTGCGCGACATGACCGTCGGCCGACCGGACGACGTAGTGCGCGGACACCTGCTTCGCCGGGTTCCGGAAGATTCCCAGGGTGTCGGTGTAGGACTCCTGGGTGACATGGATGACCACCCGGTCGATGTCGTACGACCAGGGGCGGTCCGAGTTCGTGTAGTTGGAGGTTGTCGCGGGCTGCCATTCGGCGAGCGCGTGGTCGACCGGCTGGGGAGCCGCCCCGGCCAATGTCTCGGGAAGCAGCGCGTACGGTACGGCAGCGAGGACGGCGCCCTTCAGCAGCCGCCGTCGGTCGAACAGCGGTCTTGCGCGTTCCAATGATCAAGTGCCTTTCCTGTCGGCGGTGTTCAGCCCCGCAGGGCCGCCGCGATCTCACGGAGCCGGTGGTGCACCCCCCGGTGAGTCTCGCGCGCGGGCAGCCATTCCTTGCGGATCTTCGCCACGCACGTGTAGTTGGTGTCGCACACGTTGGCCAGCGGAGACTCCACGGCCTGGGTCGCGAACTGGTAGGCGTCCAGTTCGCTGAACCCGTAGTCGCGCACCAGCCACTGCACGAGGTCGAGCTGCGATATCCGGAACGCGTCCTCCAGCGGACGTGCCGAACCGGTCGAGACGATGTGGGTGTCCGACTCGATGCGCGGCCAGGGCGTGGCGATCCCCTTGAGCAGCTCGACGACGACCACGGTGTTCATGGCGCACTCGACGGCGACCCCGCAGGTCTCGCCCTCGCCCTGCCGGGCGTGTCCGTCGCCGAGGCTGAGCAGGGCGCCCTCCACGTTGACCCCGAGGTAGCAGGTGACGCCCGCCCGCATCTCCGGTGTGTCCATGTTCCCGCCGTGCGCGTCGGGCACCAGCGCCGAGCGCACCTCCAGATTGGCGGGTGCGACCCCCACCGTGCCGTGCATCGGGTCCATGGGCAGCTCGATCTCGATGTCGCTGTCACGGGCCCGGAACAGTGCGGTGCGCCGCGTCCGGTCCAACTGCCAGATCCACACGGTCTCCGGCAGCGGGGGCTGGAGTGTGGCGGTGGTGTGCGTCGAGGTGAGCGCGCCGAACAGGGGGACCGTCGTCGACGCGGCCCAGTCCCGGGCCGGTTCGATCGACACGAAGTGCACGGCGACCGTGTCGCCCGGCTCCGCGCCCTCGATGTGGAAAGGGCCGGTCTGCGGGTTGAGGAAGGGGAACTCGCACACCTCGGACACCAGGTCCTTTTCCGAGCGCACTCGTCCCGCGAAACAGTCCTCCGTGTACAGGTCGAGAACCGTGCCGGGGGCGATCCGGGCCACGGGTGGCGCACCGCCGAACGTCCAGGCGTACTCGCCGGGTTCGGGTCGCACGGTCAGGATCCTGGGGTCGCTCATGGCTGTACAGCTCCGTTCTGGGCGGGTTCGTCGAGCCGGAAACAGGCGGGGCGGATACGGGAGGGGCGGATACGGGCGGGGTGGACACAGGCGGTGCCGGCCATGCGCTCCGGGTGCCGCCGTATCCGCACGCTCCGGAACAGGACCGTGGTTGTGTGCCTCGCGTGGATCACGGTACGGCGCCTGCCGATGGGGCAGAAGGGCGCTGGGGGTTTCGGTGGACAACCTTGGCGATGTGGACAACTCGCTCACCCGACAGGGTGAACCAGCGGGGGTTCAGGCCCGTTCGCCCACAACCGCCGGGTTGTCCAGCACGGCCCGCACCACCGAGTGCGCGGCTCCCAGCAGCGGCCCCTGCGAACCCAGCCGGGACACCGACACCGGACAGGCCGGGCCCGCCGTGCGTCGGGCCAGTTCGTCCCGTAGCGACGGCAGCAGCCAGGGCGCGAGCCCGGCCAGCGCACCGCCGAGCACCACGGCTTCGGGGTCCAGCAGATTGACCGCTCCGGTCAGCGCGATGCCGAGCGCCTCGCCCGCTTCGCTGAGCGCGCCTCGTACCTTCTCGTCGCCGTCCGCGGCGTGCTGGGCGAGCAGGCCCACACGGTCCTCGCCAGGCTCCAGCCCGGCCGTCCGCAGCACCGCCTCCTCACCGGCGTACTGCTCCAGGCAGCCCCGGCCCCCGCACGGGCACCGGGGACCGTCCGGGCGGACCGGCACATGGCCCAGCTCGCCCGCGAAACCGCGGGTACCGCGCAGCAGTTGTCCGTCCACCACGAGCGCCGCGCCGATGCCGATCTCCGCCGAGACGTGCAGGAAGTCGTGCGGAGTGCCGTCGCCGAGCCAGAGTTCGGCCAGCGCACCGAAGTTGGCCTCGTTGCCCACGGTCAGCGGGAAGTCCTCGGGCAGCAGAGTGCCCAGGTCGGTTTCGTGCCAGTCGAGGTTCGGGGCGCGGACGACGGTCCGGGCGTCCCGCGCGACCAGCCCGGGCACCGCCACGGCGAGCCCCGCGGGCCACAGCCCCTCTGTCTCGGCCTCCGCCACCACCCGGCGCACCAGGGTGGCGAGTTCGGCGATCACCGGCTCGGGGGAGCGGCCCCGGTTCGTGCCGTACCGCACCACCCGTGCACGCACCTGCCCGCGCAGATCCACCGCGCAGACCGCGAGGTGGTCCACCCCGACCTCGGCGCCTATCCCGGCAGGGCCCCGCCCGCTGACGGCGAGCGCGGAGCCCGGTCTGCCGACCCTTCCCGGACGCTCGGGGCCCAGCTCTTCGAGGAGCCCCGAGCGTATGAGCTCGTCGACGAGGGTCGACACCGCGGCCCGGGTCAGACCGATGTGCGAGGCGACCGCGGCACGCGACAGCGGCCCCTCGGAACTGACGGCGTGCATCACCCGGGCCAGGTTGCGACGGCGCATGCCCTGCTGGGTGTCGGGCAGGCCGCGGCCGGGACCTGCCGGGTGGGCGTCGTGCAGCGGTGCGGTCATGCCTCCCTCGATCCTCAGTGGATCCGCGTTCCCGTCCTGGGCCGACCCGTGTCCCCGTCGTCAGCCGGCCTGCGTCCCCCGCTCCAGCAGCGGCGCCGCGTCGGAGAGTACCCCGGCGATCCTGGCCAGCGTCTCCTCGTCCCGCTCCACGGCCTCCAGCACCGGTCCGGCGGCCGTGTTCCAGCGCCGGGCGACCGCGCCCGGGTCCTCGCCGGTCAGCAGTCCTGCGGCCTGCGCTGCGGCGCCGAGGGCGACCAGCTCCTTGGCCTCGGGCACCTGGACGGGGCGTCCCGAGAGCCGTCGTACGGTCTGCCGCCAGGCCGTGCCCTGGGCGCCGCCGCCGATCAGCAGCAGTGGCGTCGAGCGGTCCGCGTCCTCGTCGAGCACCAGGTCCAGAGCTCCGAGCAGGGCCTGTACGGCACCGTCGTAGGCCGCCTGGAGGAGCTGGCCGCCGGTGGTGTCGTGGCGGAGCCCGTGCAGCAGTCCCGAGGCGTTCGGCAGGTTCGGGGTGCGCTCGCCGTCCAGGTAGGGCAGCAGGGTCACCCCGGAGGCCGGCTCCACCGCCTCGCGGTCCAGGCCCAGCAGAGCCGCGACGCGGTCCACGGCGAGTGTGCAGTTCAGGGTGCAGGCCAGCGGCAGCCAGTCACCGTGGGCGTCGGCGAAGCCCGCCACGGTGCCGGTCGGGTCGGTGGGACGCCGCTTCGACACGGCGTACACCGTGCCCGAGGTGCCCAGGCTCATCACCGGCGTCCCGGGGCGCAGCCCGAGGCCCAGCGCGGCCGCCGCGTTGTCACCCGTGCCGGGGGCCACCAGGGTGCCCTTGGAGAACGGCAGGTCATGTCCG
This sequence comes from Streptomyces sp. NPDC005374, assembly GCF_042872225.1. Classification (NCBI taxonomy): domain Bacteria; kingdom Bacillati; phylum Actinomycetota; class Actinomycetes; order Kitasatosporales; family Streptomycetaceae; genus Streptomyces; species Streptomyces sp. NPDC005374. The sequence goes on from NZ_JBIAKA010000007.1 coordinate 9,253, forward strand.
TCGCGGACGGTGCCCGCGACCTCGCCGGGCCGGACCACGCGGGGGAGCAGAGCCGGGTCGAGCCCCACGTGCGCGAGGATCTCGCTGTCGTACGACTCCGTCGCAGACGCCCACCAGCCCGTGCCGGAGGCGTCACCGCGGTCGGTCGTGCCCTGGCCGGTGAGGCGTTCGGTGAGGTAGTCGTGGGGCAGGCGCACGGCCTTGACGGCGCGCAGGGCCTCCGGCTCGTGCTCGGCGAGCCAGGCCCACTTGGTGACCGTGAAGGAGGCGCCGGGCACGCTTCCGGTCCGCTCCGCCCAGGCCTTCGGGCCGCCCAGCTCGTCGATCAGCCGCTGGGCCTGCGGCGCGGAGCGCACGTCGTTCCAGAGCATCGCCGGGCGCACCGGCTCGCCCCGCGCGTCCAGCGTGACGAGCCCGTGCTGCTGTCCGCCGATCGACACCGCGGCGGCCTCGCGGGCCGCGTCCCCGCACTGGCGCAGGGCCTCGTTGAGCGCGTCCCACCACTGACGCGGGTCGCTCTCGCGGCCGGCCCCGGAGGACACGGTGTGCGGTGCCTGGCCACTCGCGACGACCTGGCCGGTGGCCGCGTCGACCACCAGTGCCTTCGTGGACTGGGTGGACGTGTCCACGCCGACGACGAGCGGACCCTCGGCTGCTGACATCGGGCTCTCCCTTGTTGCACGGCTCATGATCTTGAAATGGCTCGGGTCTCCACCCGGAGACGCCTTGTCTCTTCCCAGAGACGTGTGCGCATACTAATTTGTAAAGCGCCATGACGAAATAGTCCGGAGCAGCGAGGAGCCGCGTGATGAACTACCAGCCCACCCCCGAGGACAGGTTCACCTTCGGCCTGTGGACCGTCGGCTGGCAGGGAAGGGACCCGTTCGGCGACGCCACCCGCCGTGCCCTCGACCCGGTCGAGACGGTGCAGCACCTGGCAGGGCTCGGCGCCCACGGCGTGACCTTCCACGACGACGACCTGATCCCCTTCGGATCCTCGGACAGCGAGCGCGAGAGGCACATCAAGCGCTTCCGTGAGGCCCTGGACTCGACCGGCATGAAGGTGCCGATGGCGACCACCAACCTCTTCACGCACCCGGTCTTCAAGGACGGCGCGTTCACCGCCAACGACCGCGAGGTGCGCCGCTACGCGCTGCGCAAGACGATCCGCAACATCGACCTCGCGGCCGAGCTCGGCGCCGAGACCTACGTCGCCTGGGGCGGCCGTGAGGGCGCCGAGTCCGGCGCCGCCAAGGACGTACGCGTCGCGCTGGACCGCATGAAGGAGGCCTTCGACCTCCTCGGCGAGTACGTGACGGAGCAGGGCTACAACCTGAAGTTCGCGATCGAGCCCAAGCCGAACGAGCCGCGCGGTGACATCCTGCTGCCCACCGTCGGCCACGCGCTGGCGTTCATCGAGCGCCTGGAGCGCCCCGAGCTGTACGGCGTGAACCCCGAGGTCGGCCACGAGCAGATGGCCGGGCTGAACTTCCCGCACGGCATCGCCCAGGCCCTGTGGGCGGGCAAGCTCTTCCACATCGACCTCAACGGTCAGTCCGGCATCAAGTACGACCAGGACCTCCGCTTCGGCGCCGGCGACCTGCGTGCCGCCTTCTGGCTCGTCGACCTCCTGGAGAGCGCCGGTTACGCCGGGCCCAAGCACTTCGACTTCAAGCCGCCGCGGACCGAGGACCTCGACGGCGTGTGGGCGTCGGCCGCGGGCTGCATGCGCAACTACCTCATCCTCAAGGAGCGTGCGGCCGCCTTCCGTGGGGACCCGCAGGTCCAGGAGGCCCTGCGCGCCTCGCGTCTGGACGAACTGGCGCAGCAGACCGCGGCGGACGGCCTGAAGTCGCTGCTCGCGGACCGCAGCGCCTTCGAGGACTTCGACGTGGAGGCGGTCGCCGCGCGCGGTATGGCCTTCGAGCAGCTCGACCAGCTCGCCATGGACCACCTGCTGGGCGCGCGCGGCTGAACGAAGCCCACGCGCGTGTGCCGTCGGCCGTGAGTGGCCTTCACCGACGGCACGCGCGCGTGCGCATCGATCGCCACCTCTGCGCGGAATGTTCCGGAATCATGCCATCCAGGGCATGAGGCCGTATCAACTGCCGTGCGGGGGTCGCCCCGTGACCGGTTCGAGGCGACTCTGGACGGTATGGCCATGCCGCCGGTACCGCCCCAGCCGCCCGGACCGCCGGGTGGGACACCGCCTCCGGGCGGTGGCTTCGGACCACCCCCCGACGACTTCGGGCACAAGACCCCGAACCCGTACGGAGGTCTGCCGTCGACCCAGCCGATGGGACCGGTCGGCGACCCCGGCCCGAACGGTCCGAGAAGGCGCCGGAGCCCGCTCTTCGCTCTGCTCGCCGTGATCGCGGCAGCTGTGGCCGTCGCCCTCGTCGTGTTCTTCATGGCGAGGGGAAGCGACGACTCGCCGGACAAGGGCCCGGCTCCGCAGACCAGTACGAGCAGTTCTCCCCAGCCGTCGTTCAGCCTGCCCACGCAGCTTCCGAGCGAGTTGCCCAGCGAACTCCCGTCGCAGTTCCCGACCGACATACCCAGCGAGTTCCCGAGCGACCTGGAATCACTGTTGCCGTCCCTGCTCGGCTGACGCGGCCCCTCAGAGGCCGTGCGGCAGCCTCACGTACGTCACCGTCGTCTCCACCCCGCTGTCGACCAGCCGGCCCTCGGCGTCGAACGCGCCGGATCCGTCCGTCATCCCGAAGTCGTTGTCGTTGATCAGGGCGAGCGTGTCGCGGTCCACGCGCGCGACGCCCTCGATCTTCCCGGGCACGCCGTCGACCGTGCGCAGGTCGACGACCAGCTTCTTGGCGAGCACGGGGACGCCGGAGGCCGCCGGGTCGTCGAGCTGCTCCAACGACGGTGCCGTGGTGTCCTTGTCCCAGGCGCTGCCCAGGATGTCGGAGGACCGGTCCAGGCGCACCAGTTGGAGCCGCGCGGCCTTGTCGGTGCGTTCCTCGACCAGCAGCCGGTCACCGCCCACGGCGACCACCGAGGAGATCTTGAGCTCGGAGGTGTCGTCCTCGCTCGGGTCCACGACGTTCACCGGGTCGAAGCGGTACGCGTACTCGGCGGTGACCGCCTTCCTCTTCGGTGAGAAACGCAGCAGCCGGGTGGTCCGGGAGGCCTCTCCGGCGCCCGTGTCCGGCAGCGACAGGGGACTCTGCACGGCCAGTACCAGGTCGCCGCCGGGCAGTTGGGCGAGCCCCTCGAAGCCACGGTTGATCTTCCGGTGGAGCAGGACGGAGGGCAGCGCCTCCACCACCGGGTAGCCCGCGCCGGTGAGGTTCAGCCCCTTGGGGACATAGCGCGTGAGGACCTTCCCGCGCGCGGAGACGTGGACCAGGCTCGGACCGTACTCGTCGACGAGCCAGAAGCTCCCGTCCGAGGCCCGCACGACGCCCTCGGTGTCCAGGCCGTTCGGGTTGTACGACAGAGCCGTGAGCGCGTTGTAGTCGTACGGCGCCTCGTCACGCCCCGCCTGGTCGGGCAGCCCCGTGACGGCCTTGCCGGAAGCGGTGGTGACCGGGATCGCGTCCAGCACCTTCACGGTGTCGCCGGTGACGCGGATCTTCACGATCGCCGGGTCGAAGCCCGGCACCGGGAACGTGCGGCGCTTGGTGCCGTCCACCTTGATCTGGCCGTTGGGGCCACGGTCGGTGACCGTCCAGAACTCGCCCTTGCGGCCCGCCGGGTAGATGTCACTGCCGATGCCGCCGAGGTCCACCCCGCGGTCGTCGTCCACCGTGCCCGGCAGCAGCCTGTTGCTGAACGCGCCGAGCGGGATGTCGCCCAGCGTCGCCGTCCGCACGACACGGGCCTCGCCGGAGGAGGCGCCCGCAGCGGGGCCCGCCGCGAACAGGGCGGCGACCAGGACGAGGGGTACGCCCGCCGCGGCGGTGCGTCTGGCGGTGCGTCGGCCGTCGGCGTGCGGGGACATGGGGCCTCCTGGGGACCAAGTTCGGTGACAGCGGCCAGATTTGGGCCCCGTCCGGAACGCCGTACGACCGACGGGTGAACACACGGCGTCGGCCGCGCGGCGGCCCGACATCGCGGTACGCGCGCGTGCGCCTCGTGAGGCGCGTGCTCATCCAGCGGCGGCGCGGGGTGGCCGGTGCGGGCCCAGTCCCTGGAGGACATCACCGAGTTGGTCCGCCGTGAGCGCGGGGGAGGGGAGGGGCGGAGCGGCGGGCGAGGCGCGCAGTCCGTCGAGGAGGAGAGCCAGTGGGCGACGCCAGGCCTCCGGGGTGACGGTCGTGGCCAGGGAGGGTACGGCTCGTCCGAGCGCGGCCAGCGCGAACAGGACGTCCTCCGTGGTGACGTCCGCGCGGATGCTTCCCTCCTCGCGCCCCCGGCGCAGCAGCGACTCCATGGTCGCCCGATTGTGGGCGTGCACGGCCTGCAACGAGTCCACGCCCTCGAGATGCGTGGTCATCAGATCGTTCGTGCCGCGGTCGGTGGCCAGGACGGCGAACACGGCCTCCAGATAGCCGACGAGCCCCTCCCAGGCGTCCGCCGAGGCCCGGGCCTGCTCACCGGCGGCCATGGTGCCCGCCAGCGGCTCACGGAAGACCGCGTCGACCAGCGCGGCACGGCTGGGGAAGTGGCGGTAGAGCGTCGCGTTCCCCACCCCCGCCCGCCGGGCGATCACGTCCAGGGGAGCCTCGAGACCCTGCTCCGTGAACACCTCGTGAGCGGCCTCGACCAGCAGTTCACGGTTGCGCCGCGCATCGCGCCGTCGCGCCGGTGCCGTCGCGTCGTTCGTCATGATCGCCCTTCCACGGTACCGGGGAGTGCTCCCCGGTAGTGATGCTATCGTCGATCGGGCAAGTGGGGAGTGCTCCCCATTTCGATGGAACCTGATGGACCTTGATGGAGGGAGTGGACATGGCCAGTACGGCGCTCGTCCTCGGCGGGGGCGGCCCCGTCGGCGGAGCGTGGATGACGGGAGTGCTCGCCGGCCTGAGCGACGCCGGTGTCGAGCCGACCCGCGCGGACGTCGTCATCGGCACCTCGGCCGGCGCGATCTTCGGCTCGCGTCTGCTCGCCGGTGAACCCGCACGCGAGCTGTACGAACGCCAACTGACCGGTGCCGACCGGGTGGACCTCGGTGTCAGCCTCGCTCAGACGCTCCGCTTCCTGTGGGCCGCGCTGGGCTCCCGCGACCCGGAGCGTTCAGTACGGCGCCTCGGTCAGGCCGCGTTGAAGGCCCGCACGGTCCCCGAGTCCGAGGTGTTCCCCGTACTGGGACCGCTGCTGCGCGGCGTGCGGGAGTGGCCCGAGCACACGCTGCGGATCACGGCCGTCGACGCACTCTCGGGGCAACTGACGGCCTTCGACGCCGAGTCGGGCGTCACACTCCTCGAAGCGGTCGTCGCGAGCTGCGCGGTTCCGGTGATCTGGCCCCCCATCACCCTGGCCGGGCGCCGCTGGATGGACGGAGGCAGTCGCTCCACGGCCAACATCCACCTCGCGCACGGCCATCACCACGTCCTGGCCATCGCCCCGATCGACGCCGCCGTGGGCCCCCACGCGAGCGCCGAGCGACAGGCGGCCGCCCTCGCCGCCGAAGGCGCCCACGTCACCCTCGTGACTCCGGACGCCGCCGCCCGTCGCGCCATGGGACGTGACATGACGTCCGACGCCCGCCGCCCCGCGGCCGCCCGAGCCGGTCATGCCCAGGCGAGCGCGTTCGCGGCATCGGTGCACCCGGTCTGGCGCGCGGAGCAATAGAGGGCGCTTCGGGACGCCGTAACCCTGGCGACCACGACCGAGAGGAACCACGATGCCCGCCCCCACCCTGGAGGAACTGGCCCCGGACGGTCACGACCTGGCCCAGGACCCTTACCCCGTGTACGCCGCGCTGCGGGCCAAAGGTGCCGTGCACCGCGTCCTCGTCCCCGGGAGCGGTGAGAGCTGGCTCGTGGTCGCCCATGACGCGGCGCGGACCGCGCTGAGCGACCCGCGTCTGCGCAACGACATCCGGCACTCCTCGTCCTGGCACAGCGACGGCGGGCACGCCGTCGGGCGCAACATGCTCCAGACCGACCCTCCGCAGCACACGCGGCTGCGCCGGCTGGTGGCGGCACGCTTCACGGCCGGGAGCGTCGCCGCCCTGCGCCCGAGCATCGAGGCCGTAGCCCTCGAGCTGCTGGGTGGGCTCCCGGAGCGGGGGACTGCGGACCTGGTCGCCCGATACGCGCTGCCCCTGCCGGTCACGGTGATCTGCGACCTGCTGGGCGTGCCCGCCGCGGACCGCAGCGCGTTCCACTCCTGGTCCGACGGGCTCGTCATGCCCACCTCGCCCGAGGCCGCGACCGCCGCCGCGACCGCACTGACCGAGTACCTCGCCGAGCTGGTCGCCCCAGGAAGCGAACGGCGGGCGACCGGACTGCTCGGCGATCTCGTGGCGGACGGCGGTCTCGGCCCCGATGAACTCCTCGGCATGGCCTTCCTGATCCTCGTCGCGGGCCACGAGACGACGGTCGACCTGATCTCCGCAACCGTCCACGCACTGCTGGCACACCCTGACCAACTCGCCCTGCTCCGCGCCCAACCGGACCTGGCCGAGGCCGCCGTCGAGGAGTCCCTGCGCTACAACTCACCCGTCCACGCCACGGCGTTCCGGTTCGCGGCCGAGCCGCTCGACCTCGACGGCACCCGTATCGAGGCGGGCGACTCCGTGCTGGTCTCCCTCGCCGCCGCCTCCCGCGATCCGCTGCGTTTTCCCGACCCGGACCGCTTCGACCTGCGGCGCCCCACGCGCGGGCACCTGGGATTCGGCCACGGCCCGCACCACTGCCTGGGGGCCCCGCTGGCCCGCGCGGAGACGTCCGTCGCCCTGCGGCTGCTGTTGCGCCACCGGCCCGCCCTCGCCTTCGCGACCGACCCGGACACGCTGACCCGGCGCAGTAGCACCCTGCTCAGGGGACTGACCGAACTACCCCTGCGGTTCGGCTGAGGCGACCTCCGTCGAGGCCAGAGCGGTCGCCGGATCCAGGACGGCCGGACCCGCGGGCACCCAGCGTCCCCGCTCGTTCCGGTACGGCCACCAGCGCCCGTCCCGGCTCAGACGTATCTGGGCGGGCGCACCGACGACCGTCCACCGGTTGCCCGTCGCCCTGAGCGCCGGCCGCTCGTCCTCGTCCCAGGCCGAGTCCAGGGCGGCACGCGCGCGTGCGAGGGCGTCGCCTGCGGGCGCCCACTCGTCCTCCAGTACGGACAGTGCTGCCGCACCTCCTAGGCCCCACGCACGCGTGGCGTGCGCCAACGCCTCCGGGTCGCGTCCCGATCCGGAGGCGAGCCGATCTGTCACGGCCTGGTCGGGCGCCCCGACAGCCAGCCGCACCGCGTCCTGGGCGACCGTCAGTTCGACGTCCGGAGAATCCGGAGAAGAGGCGGGCCCTCTCAGAGCCTCCGCGAGCAGCCGATGGGCCTCTACGGCGGCCCGGGCGGCCAGATGACGGACGGCTACCGGGTCGACTGCCGGTCCCGGCGGGGCCTCGGTGTCCAGCGAGGGCGGTCGGCCGGGGCCCTCGGGCAGTTCCGCCGGCGAGGGCAGGGGTGGCAGGATGCCGCCGGCCGCGTACGCCTCGGCCGCGTCCACACCGTCCGTCCTCCCGGGCTCGGAAGGCTCCTGTGCGGGCGCGGCGCTGCGGGTCTGGAGGTCCTCCAGGAGGGTCTGCTCGCTCCGGCCGCGCATGAGCAGCAGGACGAAGGGGTCCTGGTCCAGCAGGCGGGCCACCTGGTAGCACAGGGCTGCCGTGTGACCGCAGTGGTCCCAGGTCCCGCAGTCGCACTCCGGTTCCAGATCGCCCGGACCCGGCAGCAGCTCGATGCCGGCACTCGCCGCGTCCTCCACCAGGTGCGGTGGCATCTCGCGGTCCAGCAGCGCGGCGACATGACCGGCTCGTTCGACGGCCATGTCCAGGAACCGGTCCCACTGTTCGGCGGACAGCTCGGACAGCAGGACGTCGGCCCGGTGCGGGGTGCGGTCCCGGTCCTGGACGACAGCGGTGATGCGCCCCGGACGCACCGACACCGCGCCCACCGCACCCGCGCGGGCGAGTGCGCGGCCCGTCTTGACCTGCCTGGAGTCCATCGCGGCGTCCTCCAGTGCACGCAGCCACGCCTGGCCCCACCAGGTGTGTGCGAAACCTCGCCCGTGCGCGGGCGGCAGCGCCGTGAACGTCCGCTCGTTCTCCGTGTCCTGTCCCGTCATCGTGCGCCGCCTCGCAGTTGCACGAAATCGGCCAGCTCCGCGTCCGTCAGCTCGGTCAGTGCCGTCTCTCCGGCGCCGAGGACCGCGTCGGCCAACTCCTGTTTGCGGTGCAGCATGTCGGCGATACGGTCCTCGATGGTTCCCTCGGCGATCAGCCGGTGCACCTGCACGGGACGGGTCTGTCCGATGCGGTACGCGCGGTCGGTGGCCTGCGCCTCGACGGCGGGGTTCCACCAGCGGTCGTAGTGCACGACATGTTCGGCCCGCGTCAGGTTCAGGCCGGTACCCGCCGCCTTCAACGACAGCAGGAACACGGGCACTTCACCCTCCTGGAACCGCCGCACCATCGCCTCGCGCCCGGCGACCGGCGTCCCGCCGTGCAGGAACTGCGAAGGCACACCACGCGCCGTCAGATGGCGCTCGATGAGACGGGCCATGCGCACGTACTGCGTGAACACCAGGACGCTCGCCCCTTCGGCGAGGATCGCGTCGAGGAGCTCGTCCAGCAGTTCCAGCTTGCCGGAGCGGCCGGTGATCCTCGGTTGCTCCTCCTTGAGGAACTGCGCCGGGTGGTTGCAGATCTGCTTCAACCCCGTCAGCAGCTTCACGATCAGTCCGCGCCGCGCCATGCTGTCCGCCTCGGAGATCTCAGCGAGCGTCTCGCGCACCACCGCCTCGTACAGACCTGCCTGTTCCGGGGTGAGCGACACGGCACGGTCGGTCTCGGTCTTCGGCGGCAGCTCCGGGGCGATTCCAGGATCCGCCTTGCGGCGCCGCAGCAGGAAAGGGCGCACCAGCCGGGCCAGACGCTCCGCGGCGGCCGGGTCCTGACCGCTCTCGACGGCCTGGGCGTACCGGGCGCGGAAGGCGCCGAGCCGGCCCAGCAGGCCCGGAGTCGTCCAGTCGAGGATCGCCCACAGCTCCGACAGGTTGTTCTCCACCGGGGTGCCGGTGAGCGCCACGCGTGCGCGTGCCCCGATCGAGCGCAGCTCCCGCGCGGTCGCCGAGTACGGGTTCTTCACGTGCTGCGCCTCGTCCGCCACCACCATCCCCCAGGCCGTCTCCGCCAGCCGGGACGCGTCCAGGCGCATGGTGCCGTACGTGGTGAGGACGAACTCCCCATCGGCCAGGCCGTCGAGCTCGCGCCGTGGACCGTGGAAGCGGCGCACCGGGGTACCCGGCGCGAATCTCTCGATCTCGCGTTGCCAGTTGCCCATCAGGGACGTCGGGCAGACCACGAGAGTGGGCCCGGCGGTGGCCATGTCGGTCTGCCGGTGCAGATGCAGGGCGATCAGAGTGACTGTCTTGCCGAGTCCCATGTCGTCGGCCAGACAGCAGCCGAGTCCCGAGGAGGTCATGCGGGCCAGCCAGTTCAGGCCCCGGCGCTGATAGTCCCGCAGCGTGGCGGCGAGCGCGGCGGGTTGCGGGACGGGCTCCTGGGACTCCGGGTCCGCGAGGCGGTCCCGCAGGGCCGCCAGCCATCCGGTGGCCTGCACGTCGACCATCCGGCCGTCGACCTCGGCGGCGCCCGTCAGAGCGGCGCTCAGCGCGTCGACGGGCGTCACCTTGCGGTCCTGTCGGGCACGGGCGCGGCGGACCTCGTGCGGATCGACCAGTACCCACTGGTCGCGCAGCCGCACGACGGGGCGATCGGCCTCGGCGAGCCGGTCGAGTTCCTCGGGCGTCAGCTGGTGGTCCCCGAGTGCGAACGACCAGTCGAACGCGAGCAGTGCGTCGGCGGACAGGAACGACGGAGCGGCGGAGGCGGCCCGATCGCCGTCGTCGGGCGGACCGACGGTCACGCGCGCGGTGAGCTTTCTGGTCAGCTCCTTCGGCCAGTGCACCCCGACCCCGACGCCGGCGAGGCCTCGAGTGCCCTCGCCCAGCAGGTCGCCGACCTCCTCGTCGGCCAGTTCCACGGCGTCCGGCACTGAAGCCGAGAGCAGCGGTGTGAGCGGCGGCCAGGCGCGTGCCGCCCGGCGGAGCGCGAGGAGAACGTCCATGCGCGCGCGGGGACCGAAGGCCGCCGATCCCGCCCACACGTCGGCGGCGTCGGCGACGATCGTCGGATCGCTGACGTCGTGCGCCTGGAGAACGGCCCGGAAGGAGGGTGCCCCGTCGGCGTCCGGGCTGTGCGTCTCGATGCGCAACGAGACGCGTACACCCGCGTCGTGGCCCGCGGCGACATCCGCCGCCCACGCGCGCTGTTCGGGCAGGTGCTGCGGCTCCTGAGCGGCGTAGGCGGGTCCGCCGGTCACGAGAGGCGCCGCGGGGGAGCGGGGCAGGGCGTCGGCGACCGCGTCCAGGAAGGCACGCAGCAACGTCTCCGGGTCGGGCAGCCTGAGCGGCTCGGCGGTGTCCAGGGGTACGGCGTGCGCCTCGGGCGGCATCGCGGCGGCGAGCCGACGGATCCGCTCGACGTCCGCCGTGCCCAGCGGACCCATGCGCCAGGCGTCGTGGTCGGTCCGGGACAGCCCGGGCAACAGGAGCCCGCGCGCCAGGTACTGCAGGGCCAGCACTGCCGCCGAACCCCAGAACACGGTCGACCGGTGACCGTGCGTGGAGGCACGCGCACGCGTGAGAACCGGGAGGGCCATGCGGACCGGCAGCAGCACCGCGGGCAGGCTCACCACCTCCACATCGCTGTTGCCGGGCACCACGAGCGTCAGCTCCTCGAGCGTCCCCGACGCGACAGGGGGCGGCGGTGTGCCGTCGGGCCGCCAGAAGGCCGCACGGCCCGTTCGAGCGGGGTCCCCGGGTACGAACACGGCGCAGCAGGAGGCCAGTTCGGAGATCTCGGACGGTGATGCCGCAGGGAACCGCTGGACAGAGATCGCGATGCTCCTCAAACTTGACTACTTCGTCGGAGTGGTCGAGGGTACATCACCTCTCGGACTCACGGAGGGGGAGGAGTGCGGAGCGGGTCGCATTCGCGCAGGGGTGTCGTCAACCCCCTGCGAGTTCCGGCGCTGCCCCCCCGTGTATACACGGGGGGTTGCCGCATGGTCGCGACAGGTCATCGGTTCGTACGTTTTCTCAGGTCAGCACCTTTTCTGAGAGAACCGGAGTCCGGCCATGTCCCAGAGCGCCGCAACCGTCGCACCGCACCCGCGCGGTACGTCCGGCTCCCCGCCCGGAGGAAGCGAGTTCGCGCCACTCCTGCGCGCGGTGCAGGGGCAGGGCCTCCTGGATCGCCGCCACGGCTGGTACGCCCGGGCCATCGCCGTCAACACGCTCGTCCTCGCCGGCCTCGTCACGGCCGTCGTCCTGTCCGGAGACTCCTGGCGGACCCTGCTGCTGGCCCCGCTCCTCGCCGCGTTCTGCGCCCGCACCGCCTTCTTGGGCCACGACGCCGGCCACGCCCAGATCACCGGCGACAAGGCGACCGGCCGTGCCATCGGCCTCATCCACGGCAACCTGCTCCTGGGGATGAGCTACTCCTGGTGGAACCACAAGCACAACCGGCACCACGCCAACCCCAACCACATCGACAAGGATCCCGACGTCGCCGCGGACGTCCTCGTCTTCACCGGCGAACAGGCGAAGGGACGCACCGGCTTCAAACGCCGGCTCACCCGCCACCAGGCCTGGCTCTTCTTCCCGCTCACGCTCCTCGAAGGCGTCGCTCTGAAAATCCAGGGCTTCCGGGACCTGCGCCGCCAGGGGCCACGGGAGCGCGCGGTGGAGGGTGCCCTTCTGGTGACCCATGTCGGCGCCTACGCCACGCTGTTGCTGACCACCATGCCCCCCGGTAAGGCGCTGGCCTTCGCGGCGCTCCATCAGGCGCTGTTCGGCCTGCACCTCGGGATGGCCTTCGCCCCCAACCACAAAGGCATGGAGATGCCTGACCCGGCCGGCGAGCCCTGGGGCCACCTGCGCCGCCAGGTACTCACCTCCCGCAACATCCGGGGCAGCGCCCTCACCGACTGGTTCCTCGGCGGTCTCAACTACCAGATCGAACACCACCTCTTCCCCAGCATGCCCCGGCCCCATCTGCGACTCGCGCAGCCGCTCGTGCGCGCCCACTGCCGGGATCTGGGTATCTCCTACACGGAGACCGGACTCCTCGACTCCTACCGACAGGCACTGAGCCACATGCACCAGGTGGGGGAGCCACTGCGGGCCGACCACTAGGACACCTACGCATCCGGGACGTCTCAGGGCGTGGTCTCAGGGATGTCTCAGGGTCGCGGTCCGGAACCACCGGAAGCACAGACCCGTTTCTCTGGACAGAGAGCGGCAACCGCCGCGAAGGAGGCGACGTACATGTCGAAGAACGCGAAGATCGCCGCAGGGGGTGTGGCGGTCGGACTTCTCCTGTTGATCTGGCTGCCCTGGTGGGCCGCCCTCCTGATCGTCCTGGGAGTCCCGACCGCCGCGTACCTCACACTGGACCCCTCGCAGCGGCGCAGGCTGCGCCGGGTCACCCGCAAGGAACTCGGCTGACACCCGCGCACCGGCCGGGAGCGCCACAGGGCCCGGCCGGTGCGGTACGGCGGCTCAGCTGGGCCGTACGGCCATCTTGTCGAGCGCTTCCAGCAGCCCCGGCAGCTCGGGTCCCCGGCCCACCGGCAGGACCTCCCCGGGCTTGTCGTCGAGAAGCACGAACGCGATGTCGTCGGTCCTTGCCACCAGCGACCAGCCGGGACCGTCGGCACGCAGCGTCCGAGCATCGCCCGACGCGAAGGACGAGCGGACGCGGCCGAGGGGCGGCGTCGTCTCCACATAGGCGCGGGCCTCCGCGAGAACACGCCGGACACCGCTTTGGCCCCTGGGCGTCTCCCTCTCGGCCTCGCCCGCGGCCTTGCTGACCGAGGCGCCGCGGCCCGTTGCCTCGTCGGTCGGGCCTTCGTCGTCCGGAGCTCTGCCGTCCCCGCCGGTCCCACCCTTCGGGCTGGCAAGGTCCGCGTCGTTGATCTGCTCCCGCCACATCGCCCACTGGAGCGCGATCTCGTCGGCCCCCAGGCGCCGCTGGGCCGCTCCCCAGGTGGAGGTGTCCGGCGGCGTCAGCGCAGGGCCGTCGGCGGTCTCCGGGTCGGGGTCGTGCGGCGCCGGCACACCGGGCGCGGCAACGGCGATCGCCAGCGGCCAGCCGGGCAGTGCGGCCACGACGGTGTGCTCCTCGGGAGACAGGTCGTACTCCATGCCGCAGTCCCAGGACGCGATGGCGACAGCGACCAGTGAGACGTCGTCGACCACGACCGTCCACCTGGCGCCGCTGCCGTCCTGGCCGATCACCAGGCCGTACCCGTCGGCGAGCGGCGCCAGACCGAGCGACGCGCAGGCCTCCGGATAGTCGTCGCCCAGCACGCTCGGGAACTTCGCCGGCGTCAGCAGCACCGCCGTCAGCACATAGAGCGCGTCGTCCGCGTCGGCGACGGCGTCCTCGTCCGTCCCGGCCATCCCAGCCTCCCGATAGGTTCGTCCAACGGCGCGCACCCTAGTGTGCCGGGAAGGTGCTTGTCACGACTCCCAAGTACACCCGGAGCTGCAGTTTTCCGGTTGGACAGGGGCGAAACGACCATCCGTTGCCGGCCGGTCAGGCCGTCGGCAGTCCGAGGAGCGCACGTGCCACCGTACGCGGCGACTCGTCGCGCTCCCGGGCGAGGGCGATGACGGCCCGGCACGCGAGTTCGTTCACCCCGAACGACAGCGCCTCCGGAGAAACCCAGGTCGAAGCGTCCTCGATCCCGTCCTGGTCGTCCTCCGCACAGGCCGAGACATACGCGGCGGCGGCCTCGAACAGATTGTGAGAACGCGTCTCCCCGCCGGTGTGCTCCTCGGTACGCATGGAATTGACCAATCTCGTACCGGACTTGCGGATCCTGCCCCACATGCCGACCACCTTCCCCCTCAGTGCTGTGGTCTCGCCGAGCGTTCGTCTTCTGCTACCCAACGTAGGGTCGGAGCCCTGGCGGCAGAAGTGGGCGGGCCGGTGGGCCTGACTGTTCTCGAACGCCGCCACGACCTGGTCGCCCGGGGAGGTGGAGCGAACGGACCTGCCCACGGGCGTCATACGGCTCGAGTGCCTACGCCCACACGCTGAGCCGAGGGCGACTCCCCGGCAGGCACGGTCGGCCCGTCGCCCCGCAGAAGGGCCGGAACACGGCCAACCCACTTGGCGGGGCGGGATACTTGCCTCTTCTCACGACGCGGGCGATCAGGGGAGCGGATCGGTGAACTCAGCCTCAGGGACGGGCCGTCGGGGCGAGCGCGACAGTCGGGGCGGGCGACGCGCAGTGGTTGTGGGCGGAAGCCTCGCGGGGCTCCTCGCCGCGCACGTCCTGGCCGGGTATGCCGACCGGGTGACCGTCGTCGAGCGCGACCGGTTCCCGGACGGGGCCGGGTCACGGCCTGGGGTACCGCAGGGCCGGCATCCGCACGTCCTGCTGCAAGGCGGGCAGGTGGCCATGGAGTCGCTGCTGCCGGGCTTCCTGGCGGAGTTGCGGGAGGCGGGGGCGCCGAAAGTGGGCATGCCGTCGGACATGGTCCTGTGGCAGAACGGCCGCTGGTTCCGCCGTCTGCCCGCGACGACGCACATCTACACCGGTTCCCGAGCGCAGCTGGAGGAGCTGGTGCGGCGTCGGGTTCTCGCCAATCCGGCGATCACTGTGGTGGAGGGGACCGATGCCGTCGGGCTTCTCGGTGACGCCTCGCGGGTACGGGGCGTGCTGCTGCGGGACCGCTCGGCCGGGGCCGGCGCGGAACACCGGGCTCTGGAGGCCGACCTTGTCGTCGACGCCTCCGGCAGCGGCACCAAGGCGCCACAGTGGCTCGCGGCGATCGGTGCCGGGACCCCGCAGGAGGAGACCATCGACACCGGCCTCGCCTACGCCTCCCGTGTCTATCGCGGCAAGACGGGCGTCCTCGACGGCGAGACCCTCGGCTACTACGTCTACCCGGGCCCCGACCAGGTCCACGGCGGCGGTGCGCTGCCGCTGGAGGACGGCAGCCACCTGGTCATCGTCTCGGGGCTGAGGGGCGACGAACCGCCCACCGGCGACGCCGAGTTCGAGACCTACACCAAACGGCTGGCGCATCCCCTCCTGGACCGGTGGCTCGACGACGCCGAACCCCTCTCCCCGGCCTTCGGCTACCGGCGGACCGCGAATGTCCGCCGTCGCTACGACCTGCCCGGCCGCCACCCGGCCGGATTCCTCGCCACCGGCGACGCGCTGTGCACCTTCAACCCGATCTACGGGCAGGGCATGGCCATCGCCGCGATGAGCGCGGTCGCCCTGCGCGACGCCCTGGCCGACCGGCGCCGCACGCCCACCACACGGCGTGTGCAGCGGAGGATCCTCGCGGCCTCCGGTCTCGCGTGGGACATCTCCGCCGGGGCGGACCGCAGGATGCCGGGCGCGGTCGGCACCGCGGTCGACGACGGGCCCGCGGACCGCATCGCCGGGTGGTACCTGGGCCGGGTCACGGAACGGTCCCCCGGTGACCCGGTCGTGGGACGGGCCTTCCGTTCCGTGCTGACCCTCTCCGCGCCCGTCACCGCCCTGTTCGCTCCACCCGTGATCCGGGCCGTCCTCTTCCGCCCGCCCGGCCCGACACCCACCGAGCCGCCGACGACACCGGAGCAACCGGACGACTGAGCGGAAATCAGCCGCCGAAGGCTCTGTCGTTCCTCGAGGTGCGGGTCGGCACACCATGTGCAGCCGTCAGCCGCCGAGTGACGCGAGCGTCTCCCGCAGCCGGCCGAGTTCGGCCCGGGATGTGACACACGCGATGGTGAGCACGGCTCAGCGGCTGGTCACCTTCGTGGAAGAAGCTCGCGATCCCCTCCGGAAAGGCGAGCCGACGCCGTAGTACGGTCGCCCGGGCGTCCGCGTCGTCCGGATGTCGGAGAAGTGCGAGGACCGTGAACCACCGGTTCTCGTCGGTGATGTCACGCGCCGTCGGTTCGGCGAGCCTGTGGAGCAGGTCCCGCCGGCCTTCGTCGGTGAGCGTGGGACAACCTGGCCGTCTCCAGCGATCCGAGAGAGAAGACACCATGAAGCAGACCGAGTTCGACGACGACGGAAGCCTCATCCGCTGGACCGAGACACCCGGCGAGGAGCCGGCACGCGTGTATGTGCACGGGCTGGGGGCGACCTCGGCCGTCTACCACGCGCACGTCGCGGCCCGGCCCGAACTCGCCGGTCGGCGCAGCCTGTTCGTCGACCTGCCCGGGCATGGCATCAGTGACCGTCCCGAGCGCTTCGGATACACGCTGGAGAACCATGCGGACGCCCTGGCGGCCGTACTGGACGCTGCGGGTCTGACCGGCGCCGAACTGATCGCGCACAGCATGGGCGGGTCCGTGGCGCTCGTGCTCGCCCACCGCAGACCCGAGCTGGTCTCACGGCTGGTCCTCACCGAGGCCAACCTCGACGCTCTGCCCCCGGAAACGGCGGGGAGCAGCTGGATCGACGCCTATGCGGAGGACGACTTCGTCGCCGACGGCCACGCACGCGTGCTCGAGAAGGCGGGCCCCCGGTGGGCGGCGACCATGCGGCTGGCCGATCCACGCGCACTGCACCGAAGTGCGGCAGGGCTCAGGCGCGGATCGACGCCCATGATGCGCACGATCCTCGAAGGGCTCGCGATCGACCGGGTGTACGTCCAGGGCGAGCTCAGCGGCGAGCTGGAGGGGTGGGAGAGGCTGGAGGGGGCAGGCGTGCGCGTGGTGACCGTGCCGGGCGCCGGTCACAACGTCATGTTCGACCAGCCCGACGCCTTCGTGGCGGCCGTCGCCGGGACAAGGTGAGCGCCGTCAGTCCTCGCGGACGGACAGGGCCAGGAACCGGGCGTCCTCGTCGACGTACGACGTCATGCGCCAGCCCGAACCGGCCAGCAGGGGACCGAGGTTGGGCTCCGCGCGCAGGTCCTCCGGGGTGATCTGCCGCCCTTGGCGTGCGGCGAGCGCTGCCCTGCCGATCGGATGGAACAGGGCCAGGATGCCGCCAGGGCGAACCACGCGGGCCAACTCGCGCAGATTCTCGGCCGGTTGGGGCAGATGGGAGATCAGGCCCGCTCCGAAGACGGCATCGAGCGACCGGGAGCGCAACGGCAGCGCGGCCACGTCGGCGAGCAGCAGCCGCCCGTGCCGGTCCCTCCCGGCCCGTACGGCGGCCTCCAGCATGGCCGGAGTCAGATCGGCCCCCACGACCACTCCGGAAGGCCCCACGGCCGCACGCAGGGGCGACAGGGCCCGCCCGGTGCCGCAGCCCGCGTCGAGCACACGGTCGCCCTTCCGCAGCCCGAGGCCGGCGACCGCGGCGGCGTAGGCCGGACCGTCGTCCGGGAATCTGGTGTCCCAGCCGGCGGCGCGGGCCGAGAAGAACTCCTGGACATGTGTGTGGTCGTCGCTCATGTTCCGCATGTTCCCTCACCGACACGGATGGGAGCCTCTGTGCACATGTTCGAGCGGGACGCGATCGTTCAGGTGCACCTCTGCGTCATATTCCAACACCTTTCGAAATGTGTCCTCTTTGTGTGCCCCCGCCCCGACTAGCGTCCCTTGGCCATGGGACACCTGGACCACGCAGCCCTGGGCTGGCTGACGCCCACACTTTCGTACGTCATGGCCTGTATCGGCGCCGCGCTAGGCCTGCGCTGCACCGTCCGCGCGCTCGGCGCGACCGGACGGTCACGCCGCAACTGGCTCATCACCGCGGCCTCGGCCATCGGAACCGGCATCTGGACCATGCACTTCGTGGCCATGCTCGGTTTCAGTGTCAGCGGCACCGACATCCGCTACGACGTACCACTGACCATCGCGAGCCTCCTGGTCGCGATGATCGTCGTCTCCGCAGGCGTCTTCGCGGTCGGCTACAGCCGTGACCGGGTCCGCGCGCTCTTCCTGGGCGGGCTCACCACCGGCCTGGGTGTGGCGAGCATGCACTATCTGGGCATGGCGGCAGTACGCCTGCACGGAGACGTCGAGTACGACCCGGTGCTCGTCGGACTCTCCGTCCTCATCGCCGTCGTCGCGGCGACAGCCGCCCTCTGGGCAGCGCTCAACATCAAGTCGCCCGTCGCCGTCACCATCGCCTCCCTCATCATGGGGGCCGCGGTCAGCAGCATGCACTACACCGGGATGTTCGCGGTGAGTGTGCGGGTCACGCCCTCCGGCGACGCCCTGCCCGGGGCGACGGCGATGCAGTTCATCTTCCCGCTGGCCGTCGGCCTCGGCTCCTATCTGTTCCTGACCTCGGCCTTCGTCGCGCTGTCGCCCACGACGGGAGAGCGCGCGGCCTCCGCCTCCGCCCAGCGAACGGTCGAGAACGTCCCCTCCTAGCGGCGGATCCGAGCCCCGGACGACCCCGACCACACGCCCTCGAATCCACTCCCGAGCGAGGAGGCCATGCGTACACCGCGTAGGACCCCCACAGCCGGCGCCGAGGCGCCGCCCACGACACCCGCGCGCGGCCGTCGCGCACATGCCGGACCACCGGCCGACGAGGCCCGCGACGACCCGGCGGAATCGGTGCCGGAGGACATACCCGCGCGCGCGGGACACTGGCGGATGCGCCCCCGCACGGTCCGCGCCAAGATCGTCTGCCTGCTCATGGTGCCCGTCGTCTCGCTGCTCGCCCTGTGGGCGTACGCGACCGTCAGCACCGCCCAGGACGTGTCCCGGCTACGGCAGTTGCAGCACGTGGACGAGGCCGTCCGCTCGCCCGTCGCCGACAGCGTGACCGCGCTTCAGGCGGAGCGTGCCGCCGCGGTCCGCTACGCGACCGATCCGTCCGCCGCGCAAGGCGACGAACTGCGTGAACTCGCCAAGCGCACCGACCGGGCCGTGGCGCGGCTGAGGCTCGGCGACGACAACACCGTCGCCGACAGCGAGGAACTGCCCGCAGGCGTCGCCCAGCGGCTCGAAGCCTTCGTGAGCGGCGCCGAGCGACTGCGTTCCCTGCGCACCGCCGTGCTGGACCGCAGCGCCGGTTGGGACGAGACGTACGGCCGCTACACCAGGACCATCGACGGTGCCTTCGCGGTGGGCGGTGCCCTCACCGGCATCCAGGACGCCGATCTCGGCTCCGACGCGCGCGTGCTGCTCGAGTTCTCCCGCGCCGAGGAATCGCTGGCCCAGGAAGACGTCGTGCTGGCGAGCGCGCGCATGGCGGGCGTCCTCGCCGGAGAACGGCTGCGGCTGTTCACCGGCGCCGTCGACACCCGCCGGGCCCTCACCGAGGGCGCCGTGGCCGACCTGCGCGGCTCCGACCGTGTCGCCTGGCAGAAGGTCGCCGACAGCGGCGCCTACGCCACCGTGACCGCCGCCGAGGACAGGACACTCGCAGCGGCACCCGGTGTCCGCGCCGTCGAGTCGACGCCCGAGACCACCTGGCAGGCGGCCCACACGCGTGTGCAGAGCGGCATGCGGACCGTCGAACAGGCGGCCGGCAGCGGCGTCGCCCACCGGGCCGACCCGTTCACCCGGGGGCTCCTCACCCCGGCGGGTGCCGCGGTCCTGCTCGGTCTTGTCGCCGTCGCCGCCTCCCTCGTCATCTCCGTGCGCATCGGACGCGGCCTCGTCGTCGAACTCGTCAGCCTGCGCAACAGCGCCCTCGAGATCGCCCGCCGCAAGCTCCCCGAAGCCATGGAGAGGCTGCGCGCGGGCGACGAGATCGACATCCGGTCCGAGGCCCCGCCGGGACAGCCCGCGGAGGACGAGGCCGGCCAGGTCGCCGAGGCCCTTGCCACCGTGCACCGTGCCGCCCTGCGGGCCGCGGTGGAGCGCGCCGAACTCGCCAGCGGTATCTCCGGGGTGTTCGTCAATCTCGCCCGCCGCAGCCAGGTTCTCGTGCATCGCCAGCTGAGCCTGCTCGACAGCATGGAACGCCGCTCCGACGACCCCAACGAGCTGAGCGACCTCTTCCGGCTCGACCACCTCACCACCCGCATGCGCCGCCACGCGGAAAGCCTGATCATCCTCTCCGGAGCGGCACCCGGCCGGGCCTGGCGCATGCCGGTGTCGCTGACCAACGTGGTCCGCGCTGCCGTCTCCGAGGTCGAGGACTACGCGCGCGTGGAGGTACGCCAGCTGCCCGACGCATCCGTCGTCGGTGCGGCGGTCGCCGACCTCACCCACCTGCTGGCCGAGATCATCGAGAACGCGGCCCAGTTCTCACCACCCCACACGCGCGTGCGGGTCACCGGCGAGCCCGTCGGCAACGGCTACGCCATCGAGGTCGAGGACCGCGGACTGGGCATGGGCAAGGAGACCCTCGCCGAGGCGAACCGACGCATCGAACAGTCCGAGGCGCTCGACCTGTTCGACAGCGACCAACTGGGCCTGTTCGTGGTCAGCAGACTCGCGGCCCGGCACGGCATCAAGGTGCATCTGAGCACCTCGCCCTACGGCGGCACCACCGCGGTCGTCCTGCTGCCCACGGCGCTGCTGCACGTCAGGGCGGCGGAACGTTCCCCCGCCAAGGCCGTGGAGCGGGAACGACCCACGGAGCGCGAGTACGCGCGTGTGCCCGCCGCCGAACGCGACCAGGACTCCGTCCCCGCCCCGGCCGAGCGGCCCGCCCTGGTGGCACCCCGGACGGCCGCGGCCGACAGGGGAACGACCGACACACCGCCCTCCGGAGTCACCGCCTTGCGCCTGCACCGACCACCCGACGAGCCCGAGGACTCCGATGAACTCCCCCGCCGGGTACGCCAGGCGAACCTCGCTCCCCAACTGCGTGCACAACGCTCCGAGGAAGCGGCCCCGGCAGCCGCCCACCGGGACGACGACGGCCGTACCCCCGAGGTCGTTCGGGACCGGATGGCGGCGTACCGGGAAGGCTGGGCGCGCGGGGGCGGCAGGCAGCCCGGTCGTGGCGCCACCCCAGATTCCCCAGCGGGCAGAGACAGCAGCGAAGGAGACCGAGGATGATCCAGGATCCGAGTATGAGGGCCGCTCAGAGGTCCGGCGAACTCGACTGGTTGCTGGACGACTTGGTGCTGCGCGTCAACGAGGTACGGCATGCCGTGGTGCTCTCCAACGACGGCCTCGCGGTGGGTGCGTCGACGGACCTGCGCCGCGAGGACGCGGAACATCTGGCCGCCGTCTCCTCCGGCTTCCACAGCCTGGCCAAGGGCGCGGGCCGGCACTTCGGGGCCGGAGGAGTGCGCCAGACCATGGTCGAGATGGACGACGGCTTCCTGTTCGTAGCCGCCGCGGGAGACGGGTCCTGTCTCGCCGTCCTCACCGCCGTGAGCGCGGACATAGGCCTGGTCGCCTACGAGATGGCACGACTGGTCAAACGCGTCGGCGAGCACCTCTACACGGCGCCGCGCGTGGGCGCGCGGCCGCCCGCCGCCGGATGAGAGGGAAGGGCGGTCGGCACGAATGACCGAGGACATGGGCGCCCCGCACGAACAGGGCAGCCAGTGGTACGACGGCGAGGCCGGGCCCCTCGTCCGCCCCTACGCGATGACGGGCGGACGCACCAAACCCGGCCCCAGCGGGGTGCGTTTCGACCTGATCGCCCTCGTCACCCTGAACCCGGGCGCGCCCGGCATCGGCGACGACACGGCGCTCGGGCCGGAACACCGGGCCTTGATCGACCTGTGCCGCACGGAGACGCAGTCGGTGGCGGAACTCGGCGCCGGCGCCGACCTTCCCGTCGGTGTCGTCAGGGTGCTCCTGGGAGACCTCCTGGAGCTCGGCTGTGTCACCGTCAGCCGCCCGGTGCCCCCCGCGCAGCTGCCCGACGAACGGATTCTGCGCGAGGTGATCGAAGGGCTTCGGGCGCTGTAGATGAACGTTCAGAACCGGGCAATAAGTGGTCCAATCCCCCGAAGGGGAGTTCCAGTTGTCATGATGCTGATTTCGCGACCCCGCATTGACGTCGCCGCCCGTTGCCGGCCCTCCCGAGAGAAGTGATCGATGGTCTCCGAGAACTCCGACGCCGAGGGCGGCGAGACGACCGCCCTCGCGCTGAAGATCCTGGTCGCCGGTGGTTTCGGCGTGGGCAAGACCACCCTGGTGGGCGCGGTCAGTGAGATCAGGCCGCTGCGCACCGAGGAACTGCTCAGCGAAGCGGGCCAGTTGGTGGACGACACCGACGGCGTGGACCAGAAGGTCACGACGACGGTCGCCATGGACTTCGGGCGCATCACCATCCGCTCCGGACTGTCCCTCTACCTCTTCGGCACCCCGGGCCAGGACCGTTTCTGGTTCCTGTGGGACGAGTTGTCGCAAGGGGCGCTGGGCGCCGTGGTCCTCGCGGACACCCGGCGTCTGGAGGACTGCTTCCCAGCCGTGGACTACTTCGAGCACCGGCACATCCCGTTCGTGGTGGCCGTCAACTGCTTCACCGGCAGCCGGACCTACGGCGCCCACGACGTCTCCCGCGCCCTGGACCTGGACCAGGGCACACCCGTGGTGCTGTGCGACGCACGGGACCGTGACTCGGGGAAGGAGGTGCTGATCCGGCTGGTCGAGTACGCCGGGCGGATGCACACCGCCCGGCTCCTCGACTCGGTGGGCTGACCCGGACCCGGACCGGGTCCGGCTTACCGGCAGGTCACGCCGCGACGGCCTTCTCCGCCAGCACCCTGTCGATCGTCACGCGGACGAGGAGTTCCCCGGGGACACCGTTGCGGGTGCCGAACTCCTCGGCCCGTTCCTCACCCATGTACCGGGCTCCTATCCGGCCCGCCCAGTGCCGGACCTCGTCGAGATCCTCCGATATGCGGGCCCGGCCCTGGAGCACCACGTAGTCGAAGGGCGGCCGGTCGTCGTCCACACACAGCGCGACGCGCCCGTCCCGCACGAGGTTGCGGCCCTTGACGGTGGCCTTGCCGGTGTTGAAGACCAGGTCGTCACCGTCGAGCACGAACCAGATCGGCGCCACATGCGGACTCCCGTCGGCCCGGACGGTCGACAACTTACCGGTGCGGGTGCCGTACGAAACGAACTCCCGCCATTCCTCATCGGTCATCTTCTGTGCCATGTCCCCATTCTCCTTGCCCCGTTGACGGTCGTGGGGAAGGCTTGCAGGGATCCTCCGGGCAGGAGGAGACGTCACACGGGGAGACGGGACACATGCCGGAGAAGCGGAGCCTCGGCTGGCTGCTGGACGACCTGACCGAGCGCGTCGACCACGTGCGGCACGCGCTGGTGCTGTCCAACGACGGCCTGGTCACGGGCGCCAGTACCGGACTGCGTCGCGAGGACGCCGAACATCTGGCCGCCGTCTCGTCCGGACTGCACAGCCTGGCCAAGGGCTCCGGGCGCCACTTCGGTGCGGGACAGGTGCGGCAGACGATGGTCGAGTTCGACGAAGCGGTGCTGTTCGTCACCGCGGCGGGCACCGGCAGCTGCCTGTGCGTACTCAGTGGCTCGGACGCCGACATCGGCCAGATCGCCTACGAGATGACGCTCCTCGTCAACCGCGTCGGCGAGCACCTCGACGTGGACCCCCGCCAGCCCGAGCGGAACTCGGCGACAAACCTCTGACCTGCACGTTCTTCGGCCCCCGTGGAGTTATCCACAGGCTCGTCGCGTATCTCGCCCGACCGGCTACGGTTTGTGTCACGGCGAACGCACACAGCGTGAGCGACAACTCCACGGGGGAGAGCGACACATGTCCGGCAGCATCATCACCCAACGCCACCACCAGCTTTGCGCGCCCAGTCGCGCCGCACGTGAACTCGGGCTCAAGCGAAGTGAGTTCGACCTCGCCGTGCACCTCGGACAGATCCGGACCCTCCCCGACGAAGGAGGCGGAGGCCGACGCGTCGCCCACTCCGAGCTCGACCGGCTCCGTGAGTCGGAAGGCTTTCCCGACGCACTGCGCCGACGCGTGCGGGTCGTGGGCACCACCGAGGGCGCGGAGGTCATGGACGTCCCCGTCGGCAGGTTCACCCGCCTGGCCCGCCTCGGCCTCGTCTCACCGGTGCGCTTCTACCTCAACCGGTACCGGGCCGTGGTGTGGCTGTATCTGGCCGAGGAACTCGAGCAGTTCACGGCAGCCGAGGAGAACACCCCGCTGCTGACGGCTCGGCGTATGCCGGAGGGTTTGCGCGGCATGCTGGACGCGGGCGTGGACCTGCGCGCCCGCAACTGGCGCCAACGCCACCGCGGGTTCCTTCTGCGTCTCACCGAGGACCCCTGGGAGAGCGCCGGTGTCCTCGCCGCCTTTCTCGACCCCGCCCAGATCGCGGAGCTCGTCCCGGATCCGTACGAGCGGTCCCACCTCGGTCGCTTCCGGCCGGGACCCCCGGCCCACGGCACACAGGGCACGCCTGCCGCGCACCTCATCGAGAAGATCATGACGGCGGACCACCCGGACGAGATCGAGTGGCTGCGCACCGATCTGGCCCGCGCACTGGAGGAAGCCCGCGGTCTCCGGCCCGCGCCACGCCCCACGGGCCGGCGGATCTCCTCCGCCCGGCCGCAGGACACACCGACACCCCGGGAGGAACCGGCGCGCGGCCTGCGGGGTTGGCTCCGGCGCAGAAGCTCCTGAGCTACAGCGGCCGGAACAACCCTTCCTGGACCACGGACACCAGCAGGCGTCCCTCCAGGTCGTAGATCCGGCCGCGCGCCAGACCTCGTCCACCCGTCGCGATCGGCGACTCCTGGTCGTACAGGAACCACTCGTCCGCGCGGAAGGGCCGGTGGAACCACATGGCGTGGTCCAGCGACGCGATGTCGAAGGTCCGCGCGCCCCACAGGGGTTGGACCGGGAGACGGACAGCGTCCAGGAGGGTCATGTCGCTCGCGTAGGTCAGCGCGCAGGTGTGCACGACCGGATCGTCGCCGAGCGGCCCGACCGCACGCATCCACACCGCGCTGCGCGGCTCGGCGTCCTTGATTTCCTCGGCGCTCCAGCGCAGCCGGTCCACATACCGGATGTCGAACGGCTGTCGGCGTGCCATCCGCTCCAACTGCTCGGGCAGTTCGCCCAGATGCTCCCGTATCTCGTCGGTCACCCTCGGCAGGTCGTCGGGTGCCGGGACCTTGCGGGCGGGCGGCAGCTGGTGCTCGAAGGGACCTTCCTCAGGCTTGTGAAAGGAGGCGGTGAGATTGAAGATCGTGCGGCCCTGCTGCACGGCGGTGACCCGGCGGGTGGTGAACGACCGCCCGTCCCGCACCCGCTCGACCTGGTACACGATCGGCACCCCGGGCCGGCCCGGGCGCAGGAAGTACGCATGCAGCGAGTGCACCGGACGGTCGCCCTCCGTGGTGCGGGCGGCGGCCACCAGCGCCTGGCCCGCCACCTGGCCGCCGAAGACCCGCTGGAGGGACTCGTTCGGGCTTCGGCCCCGGAAGATGTTGAGCTCGATCCGTTCCAGGTCGAGCAGGTCGACGAGCTTCTCGGCCGGGTTCGTCATGCGTGCGTCTCTCCTTGGCTCACAACTGGCCTACGGCTCACAGCTGGCCGACATCGGTGACCCGGACGACCGCACGGCCCTCCGTGTCGGAGGCGGTGAGGTCGACCTCCGCGCTGATGCCCCAGTCGTGGTCGCCGTTCGGGTCGGCGAAGGTCTGCCGCACACGCCACAGCCTGTTCTGCGGCTCCTCCTCGATCTGCAGCAGCTTCGGGCCACGGGCATCCGGCCCGGTGCCGAGGTCGTCGTATTCGTCCCAGTACTTGTCCATCGCCTCGCCCCACGCCTCGGCGTCCCAGCCGGCCTCGGCGTCCATCTCGCCGAGCTGGTCGACCTGGTCCAGGGCGGCGAGTTCGACGCGGCGGAACATGGCGTTGCGGACCAGGACACGGAAGGCGCGCGAGTTGAGGGTGACCGGCTTGACCTCGTCGGCCTTCTCCTGAGCCTCCTCGGCGGTCATCACCTCCGGGTTGGCGAGTTGCTCCCACTCGTCCAGCAGACTGGAGTCGACCTGGCGGACCGTCTCGCCGAGCCACTCGATCAGATCCTGCAGGTCCTCGGACTTGAGGTCGTCCGGGATGTTGTGGTCGAGCGCCTTGTAGGCACTGGCGAGGTAGCGCAGGACAATGCCCTCGGTGCGGGCCAGGTCGTAGAGGGAGACCAACTCCGTGAAGGTCAGGGCCCGTTCGTACATGTCGCGGATGACGGACTTCGGGGAGAGCGGATGGTCGCCGACCCACGGGTGGCTCTTGCGGTAGGTGTCGTACGCGTGGAAGAGCAGCTCTTCCAGAGGCTTCGGGTAGCTGATGTCCTGGAGGCGCTCCATGCGCTCCTCGTACTCGATGCCGTCCGCCTTCATCGCGGCCACGGCTTCGCCCTTCGCCTTGTTCAGCTGGGCGACGAGGATCTGCCGAGGATCGTCCAGCGTGGACTCGACGACGGACACCATGTCCAGGGCGTAGGACGGCGATTCGGGGTCGAGCAGCTCGAACGCGGCGAGCGCGAACGTGGACAGCGGCTGGTTGAGCGCGAAGTCCTGCTGGAGGTCCACGGTGAGGCGGACGATGCGGCCGGTGGCGTCGGGCTCGTCGAGTTTTTCTACGATGCCGCCGTCCAGCAGCGAGCGGTAGATGGCGATGGCCCGACGGATGTGCCTGAGCTGCTGCTTGCGCGGCTCGTGGTTGTCCTCAAGGAGGTGCCGCATCGCCTCGAAGGCGTTGCCCGGGCGGGCGATCACCGACAGCAGCATCGTGTGCGTCACCCGGAAGCGGGAGGCCAGCGGCTCCGGATCGGAGGTGATCAGCTTCTCGAAGGTGTTCTCCGTCCAGGCGACGAAGCCCTCGGGCGCCTTCTTGCGGACGACCTTACGGCGCTTCTTCGGGTCGTCACCGGCCTTGTTGAGCGCCTTCTCGTTCTCGATGACGTGCTCGGGAGCCTGGGCGACGACGTAGCCGGCCGTGTCGAAGCCCGCCCGGCCCGCGCGGCCTGCGATCTGGTGGAACTCGCGGGCACGCAGGGTGCGGACGCGGTTGCCGTCGTACTTCGTCAGTGCTGTGAACAGCACAGTGCGGATGGGTACGTTGACGCCGACGCCGAGGGTGTCCGTGCCGCAGATGACCTTCAGCAGACCGGCCTGGGCCAGCTTCTCCACCAGTCGCCGGTACTTGGGCAGCATGCCGGCGTGATGGACACCGATGCCGTGCCGGACGTAACGGGAGAGGTTGCGGCCGAACTTGGTGGTGAAACGGAAGTTGCCGATCAGTTCGGCGATCTGGTCCTTCTCCTCGCGCGAGCACATGTTGATGCTCATCAGCGCCTGCGCCCGCTCCACGGCCTGGGCCTGCGTGAAGTGGACGATGTAGACCGGCGCCTGCCTGGTGTCGAGGAGCTCGGTCAGCGTCTCGGTGAGCGGGGTGAACTTGTACTCGTAGGAGAGCGGCACGGGCCGGATCGCCGAGCGCACCACCGACGTCGGCCGACCGGTGCGCCGGGTCAGATCCCCCTCGAACATCGAGACGTCGCCGAGCGTGGCCGACATCAGGACGAACTGCGCCTGCGGCAGTTCCAGGATCGGGATCTGCCACGCCCAGCCGCGGTCCCCCTCGGCGTAGAAATGGAACTCGTCCATGACGACCTGGCCGACGTCCGCGCCCTTCCCGTCACGCAGCGCGATCGACGCGAGCACCTCTGCGGTGCAGCAGATGACGGGTGCGTCGGCGTTGACGGAGGCGTCACCGGTCAGCATGCCGACGTTCTCGGTGCCGAACATCTTGCACAGCTCGAAGAACTTCTCCGAGACCAGCGCCTTGATCGGTGCGGTGTAGAAAGTGACCTCGTCGCGGGCGAGGGCGGCGAAGTGCGCGCCCGCCGCGATCATGCTCTTGCCGGAGCCGGTGGGCGTCGACACGATCACGTTCGCCCCGGAGACCACCTCGATCAGCGCCTCCTCCTGATGGGGGTAGAGCGTGAGACCCCGCTCCCCGGCCCACGACTCGAAGGCTTCGTAGAGGGCGTCGGGGTCGGCGGTCGGCGGCAGGCGATCGATGAGGGTCACGGACCCATCTTGCCTGGCGACCTCCCCTATAGGGGAATCGGTTGCGGGCAGGAAGATCATGACCAGTACGCTGTGTCGCCGACGGGGCGTCAGCGCAGTCGGTCAACTGGACAGTGGCACACGAGGAATGGGGCGGGCAACGCCGATGATGGGACCAGCACACTCGCTGTCGGGGGCCGCGGCCTGGCTGGGCGTGGGAGCGGCGGCGGCCGCCACGGGGCACACCATGCCGTGGCCCGTTCTGCTGGCGGGAGCCCTGATCTGCGCGGGCGCCGCGCTCGCTCCCGACCTCGACCACAAGGCGGCCACGATCTCGCGGGCCTTCGGGCCGATCTCGCGGGGCCTGTGCGAGATCGTCGACAAACTTTCGTACGCCGTCTACAAGGCCACGAAGAAGCAGGGCGACCCGCGTCGCTCCGGCGGGCACCGCACGCTCACGCACACCTGGCTGTTTGCCGTGCTGATCGGTGCCGGTGCCTCGGCGGCGGCGATCACCGGCGGCCGCTGGGCGGTGTTGGCGATCCTGTTCGTCCATATGGTGCTGGCCATCGAAGGCCTGCTGTGGCGGGCGACGCGTGGCTCCAGCGCCGACGTGCTGGTCTGGCTGCTGGCGGCGACCAGTGCGTGGATCATCGCCGGCGTCCTGGACAAGCCGGGCAACGGCTCGAACTGGTTGTTCGACCAGCCCGGCCAGGAGTACCTCTGGCTGGGGCTGCCTATTGTCCTGGGTGCACTCGTGCACGACATCGGCGACGCGTTGACGGTTTCCGGATGCCCGGTCCTGTGGCCGATCCCGGTTGGCCGCAAGCGCTGGTACCCGATCGGACCGCCCAAGGTCATGAGGTTCCGGGCAGGCAGCTGGGTCGAGCTGAAAGTGCTGATGCCGGTGTTCATGCTGCTCGGCGGAGTGGGCTGCGCGGCGGCGTTGAACTTCATCTGATTCATCCGGGGCCGCGACGTCGGCCTGTCCCGTCAGCTGCTCTGACCGGCCCCGCCTCCGTACCGCCGCTCGAAGGCGGCGACGCGTCCCTCCGAGTCCACCGTGCGGGCCTTGCCGGTGTAGAAGGGGTGGCTCTCGGAGGAGATCTCCACGTCCACCACCGGGTAGGTCTCGCCGTCGTCCCACTCGATGGTCTGCTCGCTGGTGGCGGTGGACCGGGTCAGGAAGGCGTAGCCGGCGGAACGGTCGCGGAAGACGACCGGGTGGTAGACGGGGTGCTTGTCCTGCTGCATGGCTGCTCCTCGGAGGGCGCGGTGTACAAACGCGGGATTCCGCGCCGACCGTGCGGTGGGTGGTGGGCGGCAGGGGTCGGGTCGGTCAGCCCGACAGGGATTCCTCGTCGACGATGTGCATCGCGGCCTCCTCGGCGGACGCCGCGGCACCGTCGATGCCCACGTCCGTGGCGATCAGCGCGCTCTCCTCGTCCTCGTGCGCGCCTTCATCGGGGGCTACGAGGCGACCGGAGCGCATTGCGCCGACCTCATTGTCCAGGAGCTCGCCGTCGGTGCCGTCGGAGTCGCCGAGACCGTCGCCGTCGGGGGCGACGAGGTCGGGCATTTCCTCGGCGAGCCGCTGGTCGAGCGTCTCACCCCGCTGACGCTCCGTGGCTGTCACACCGGTGTGCTCCACCGCCCACGGTCGGTCGGGCGGGGACCAGCCGCGGTCGAGGGGATCGCCGACTCCGTCGTCCTCCAGGGTGTCCTCCGCGTCGAGCAGACCCGAGTCGTCCTGGATCTCGGATCCGTCGGGCTGGTAGACGTCGTCTCCCCATCCGTCGGAGCTGTCCACGGGTACCTCCAGGTGATGGGGACGGACCCGGTCCTCGCGCGGCCCGGGGCGGGCCACGGACTCCCGGGACACTTGCCGCACCCGTCGGCGAACCGTGCTGTCCGCGGGCGCTCCCTGAGCCGGTGCTGCTGTCCAGCCTTCCACCCCCTTTCGGGACCGCGCAACGGCACGGGACCGTTGCGCCGCGCGGAACCGGCAAAGAGTGGGCGCCCGGATGGCGGCCCGGACGGCCAACGGGGCGTTGGAACGCCGGGCGTGGACGGTGGCCGGGGCTCTGGGATGCCGGGTTACGACTCTGGTGCGAGGTGCCGGTTCGGCGGTAGGGCCTGTCTCTGGGCGGCGAGGTCTCGACGCCGAGTTCTGGGCGGCCTCGGCCTGCTCACCTCGCCCATCGCACAGAGGCCCGCGAGACTGCGCCAGCCGCCAGCCGCCAGCCGCCAGCCGCCGGCCATCGAGCCGCCAACCACCGAGCCGCTTACTGTTCTGGCGGGACTGCCCCGGCACAGTCGGGCACAGAATGCCCCGGTGTCGTCGCCCCGGACCGGGTGCCGGCAGCGCCGAGCATCACCCGTGCCACGACCTCCACAGTGCCGCGTACGCCCCATCCGCCGCGACCAGCTCGTCATGGCTGCCGAGCTCGCTGATACGGCCGTTCTCGACGACGGCGATGACGTCCGCGTCATGGGCGGTGTGCAGCCGGTGGGCGATCGCGACCACGGTGCGGCCTTCGAGGACACGGGCCAGGGACCGTTCCAGATGGCGGGCCGCGCGAGGATCCAGCAGGGACGTCGCCTCGTCCAGGACGAGCGTGTGCGGGTCGGCGAGTACCAGCCGGGCCAACGCAACCTGCTGGGCCTGGGCCGGTGTGACGGTCAGCCCGCCCGAGCCGACCTCGGTGTCCAGGCCGTCGTCGAGCGCTCGCGCCCACTCGTCGGCGTCGACCGCGCCCAGGGCGGCCCAGAGCTCGGCGTCCGAGGCCGCCGTCCGGGCGAGCAGGAGGTTGTCGCGCAGGGAGCCCACGAAGACGTGGTGCTCCTGGTTGACGAGGGCCACGTGCTCACGGACCCGCTCGGCGGGCATCCGGGACAGTTCGGCGCCGCCCAGGGTGATGATGCCGTCCCGGGGTGCGTAGATGCCGGCCAGCAGCCTGCCCAGGGTGGACTTGCCTGCACCAGACGGGCCGACCAGTGCCAGCCTGGTGCCGGGCGCGACTTCGAGGGACACCTTGCGCAGGACGTCCACGCCCTCCAGGTAGCCGAAGTGCACCCGGTCCGCGTGCACGTCCCGCCCGTCGGGGGTGAGCCCCGCGTCGCCACTGGAAGGCTCGATGTCCCGGACTCCGACCAGCCGGGCCAGCGACACCTGCGCCACCTGGAGCTCGTCGTACCAGCGCAGGATGAGCCCGACCGGGTCGATGAGCATCTGCGCGATCAGTGCGCCCGTCGTCAGCTGGCCGACCCCGATCCAGCCCTGGAGGACGAAGACCCCGCCGACCATCAGCACCGACGAAAGGATCATCACGTGGCTGACGTTGATGCACGGGAACAGCACCGACCGCAGCCACAGTGTGTAGCGCTCCCAGGCGGTCCACTCCTTGATCCGCTGCTCCGACAGCTCGATGCGACGGGCGGCGAGCCGGTGCGCCTCGACGGTGCGCCCGGCGTCCACGGTCTCCGTGAGCGCGGCGGCCACGGCGGCGTAGCCGGCCGCCTCCGAGCGGTAGGCGGACGGCGCCCGCTTGAAGTACCAGCGGCAGCCGAGAACGAGCGTAGGAAGGGCGAGCAGCACTGCGGCCGCCAGTGGGGGTGCCGTGATCACGAGTCCGCCGAGCAGCAGGGCGGCCCACACCACGCCGATCGCCAGTTGTGGCACGGCCTCCCGCATGGCGTTTCCGAGCCGGTCGATGTCCGTCGTGATCCGGGACAGCAGATCACCGGTCCCGGCGCGTTCCAGGACGCCCGGCGGCAGGCCGACCGACCGTACGAGGAAGTCCTCGCGCAGGTCGGCCAGCATCTGCTCGCCGAGCATCGCACCGCGCAGCCGCACCTGCCGTACGAACACGGCCTGGACGATCAGCGCGACCACGAACAGGCCGGCCGTCAGCTCCAGATGGAGCTCACGCGCCCCGTCCGTCACCCGCTCGACTAGGTCGCCGAGGAGCCAGGGCCCGACCATGGAGGCGACGACCGAGACCGTGTTGACGGTGACGAGGAGCACGAAGGCACGTCGGTGCCGGTGGAACAGTTCGGCCACGTACGCGCGTACGGTCGCGGTGGCTCCGACGGGCAGGGTGTTCGCCGTCGTCGGTGCCGCCGGGTCGTACGCCGGTGGCGCCACGCCGATCATGCTGTCTCCTCGATTTCTTCCAGTTCGTTCAGAACGTCGTCGAGCGCGGCCTCTTCGTCCGTCTCGCGGGTCACGACCGCCCGGTACCGCGGTTCCTTGTGCACCAGCTCGCGGTGCACGCCGACGGCCGCCACCTCACCCTCGTGCACGAGCACGACGCGGTCGGCGCGGTCCAGGAGCAGCGGTGAGGAGGTGAACACCACGGTCGTGCGTCCGGCGCGCAAGTCCCGTACTCCCTCGGCGATCCGCGCCTCGGTGTGCGAGTCGACGGCGGAGGTCGGCTCGTCCAGGACGAGTACCTCGGGGTCGGTGAACAGCGACCGGGCCAGCGCGAGCCGCTGGCGCTGGCCTCCGGACAGGGACCGTCCCCGTTCGGTGATGCGCGCGTCCATCGGGTCCTCGGCATCGAGGGACCCCTGCACCAGCGCGGTGAGCACGTCCGCGCACTGCGCGGCCGCGAGCGCCGCCACGGCACCGACGTCGCCCGAGGCGGGCACGTCGAGCAGTTCCCGCAGGCTGCCGGAGAGCAGGACCGGGTCCTTGTCCTGGACGAGGACAGCGGTGCGCGCCGAGTCGAGCGGCAGCTCGTCCAGCGGCACCCCGCCCAGCAGGACCGATGTGCCGGCGTCCGAGGGGTGTCCGCCCAGCCGTTCGGCCAGCAGCCCCGCCGCGTCCGGGTCGCCGCACACCACCGCTGTGAGACGGCCCGCGGGGGCGAGCAGACCGGTGGCCGGGTCGTACAGGTCCCCGGACGGCACGACCGCCGTGTCCAGTGAGCCTTCGGCGGACGTGGCCCGCTCCAGGGACAGCACCCGAGCCGCCCGCGTGGCCGAGGGCCGGGAGAAGGAGTACGCCATGGCGATCTCCTCGAAGTGCCGCAGCGGATAGGTCAGGATCATCACCGAGCTGTAGACGGCGACCAGTTCACCGACCTCGACGCGGCCCTGGCGGGCCAGGTGGACGCCGTACCAGACGACCGCGATCAGCAGCAGTCCCGGCAGCAGCACCTGGATCGCGGAGATCAGGGACCACATACGGGCACTGCGCACGGCCGCGTGCCGGACCTCCTGGGAGGCGCTGCGGTAGCGGTCGAGGAAGAGTTCCTCGCCGCCGATGCCTCGCAGCACCCGCAGGCCGGCGACGGTGTCGGTGGCCAGCTCGGTGGCGTGGCCCGCCTTCTCCCGCTGGACGTCGGCGCGTCTGGTCGCCCGGGGCAGCAGAGGCAGTACCGCAAGGGCCATGACCGGCAGGCCCACGGCGACCACCGCACCGAGCGTCGGCTGGTAGACGACCAGTCCGACGCAGACCACGACGACGGTGACCGCCGCCGCGGTGAACCGTGACCAGGCCTCCACGAACCAGCCGATCTTCTCGACGTCGCCGGTGGAGACGGCCACGACCTCACCGGCCGCGACGCGTCGGGTCAGCGCCGCGCCCAGGTTGGTGGCCTTGTGGGCCAGGAGCTGCTGGACGCGCGCGGCGGCCGTGATCCAGTTGGTGACGGCGGTCCGGTGCAGGAAGGTGTCGCCGAGCGCGCTGCCGAGACAGCACAGCGCCAGCAGACCGCCGGCGAAGGCGAGTCTGCGCCCGGAGTGGTCGACGACCGCCTGGACGGCCACGCCGACGCAGAAGGGCAGGGCGGAGACGGAGAGGAAGTGCAGCAGTCCCCAGGCCAGCGACTTGAGTTGTCCGCCCAGTTGGTTCCTGAAGAGCCACCACAGGAACCGGGGGCCCGAGCGGGCGTCCGGCACTCCCGGGTCGGGATACGGAAGGTCTTGGATCTGCATGACGTGTGACGTCCCAGTGGCTCGTGTCAGGGGGGTGGGAGGGAGCCGCACACGGCGGCTGCAAACCGTGAAAGGTTCGCGGCAGAGCGCGGTCGGAGGCAAACGGTTTTCCGCTGCGACGCCCAGATCCGGCTGCGCCGACCGGACCGGACTTGGCCGGGCCATGGTGCGACGATGGAGCAATGCGAGGCGGCGGAGGCGCACGATGTGCCCTGGTGACGACGACGGTCCTGGGGGCGGTGCTGGTCCTCCTGGGCGGGTGCGACGGCCACGGCCCGGCATCCGGCGACGGCACGCACACCGGAGCAGCGGACAAGGCCGTGGACCGACGGACGGACGGAGCGGCGGACGGGCCGACGGACAGGCCGGCGGACGGGGCGGCGGACGAACCCTCCCCCCTTCCCGCCGCGGGCGACCGCATCCCCGGCGTCGGCGACCGCCTCCAGCGCCGGATCCCCGCGGATTCCCGCCAGGTGGTCGCGGTATACGGCGACGGCAAAAGCTCCGCGGACGCGACCGTCGTGCTCTACACCCGGCACGGCCCAGGTTGGGACCGGGTCCGGGGCTGGCCCGCGCACAACGGCAAGAAGGGCTGGACCACCGACCACCACGAGGGTGACAAGCGCAGTCCCGTCGGAGTGTTCACACTCAGCGACGCGGGTGGTGTGCTTCCGGACCCCGGCGCGCGGCTGCCGTACACGAGGTCCGCCGCCATAGCCGCCCCGCGCTGGTGGCCCGAGTCCTACTGGCACGACTTCGACTACGTGGTCGCCATCGACTACAACCGTGTCGAGGGCACCCCTCCGAACGACACGACACGGCCCGAGGGATACGCCAAGGGCGGAGGAATCTGGCTGCACATGGACCACGGCAGCGGTACGTCGGCCTGCGTCAGTGTGTCCAGGTCGGCGATGGTGTATCTGCTCCGCGCGCTCGATCCGGACCGGCATCCCGTGGTGGTGATGGGGGACAGGGCGGACCTGAAGGCCTGAGCCCGCCGCAGGAGGCGGCGCCGTGGCGGGGGATGCCCGACTCGCCGTGGAGCACCGCCATGAAGCGACGGAGCGTCATGGCCATACCCAGGGACGCGACCCGGTCGTCCGGACCGCCGGGCCCTCCGACCGCCGTATCGCCAGGGTGACACCCCGCTGTGCCCCGCCTTCGACATCAAGCCGATCGAATACGACTCGACTCACCTAACTTGCCTGTTCAGCCGTGTGACGACCGCGGTCACGTCGCTCGTCGCCGTCGGCCGGGACCCACCGCGAACACCCGCGCCACTCGCCGGGACCTCAGTGACGGCCGAACCGGGCTGTGTGCGATGTGTCACACGGGATCGGATTTACCTGGCTGAAACGCGGCAGTCTCCTGCGAGATCAACGGCGCCAGCAAAGTGATCGCCACGGAAGCCGCTTTCCGTATCGCAGAAGTCCTGGTTGTTCTGTTTCGGCTTCTGCGCGTCCCCATCGCTTCAAGGAGTGCCCGTGCCGCCGTCCGTCCCGTCCCTGCCGCGACGCGTCGCACACATACTGCGAACCTCTCTGTTCGCGCAGGTCGCCTGCGCGCTCGTGCTCGGCATCCTCGTCGGAAAGCTGTGGCCCGACTTCGCCTCGGACCTCCAGCCGCTCGGCGACGGCTTCACCCGGCTGATCAAGACGATCATCTCGCCGCTGGTGTTCTGCGTGGTCGTCGTCGGCATCGCCAAGGCCGGTGACCTCAAGGCGTTCGGCCGGATCGGGCTCAAGGCGCTGATCTGGTTCGAGGTGGCGAGCACGCTCGCGCTGCTCATCGGCCTCCTCGCCGCCAACATCGTCCAGCCCGGTTCGGGGATGCACGTCGATCCCTCGACGCTCAACTCCGCGGCGGTCGACGCCAAGACGGGCGGCGGACACCTGCCGTCGACGACCGAGTTCATCGTCAACGCGCTGCCGACCAGTTTCATCGGCGCCTTCGCCGAGAACTCCCTGCTCCAGGTGCTCATCCTGGCCTGTCTGGTCGGCGCCGCGCTGCTGCACCTCGGCCACACCAAGGTCCCGCAGGTGCTGCCCGCCATCGAGCAGGCCCAGGAGATCATCTTCGCGATCGTCGGCTTCGTGATGCGCCTCGCGCCGATCGCGGTGTTCGGCGCCATGGCCGTCCTGATCGGCCAGTACGGCCTCGGCGTCATCGAGACCTACGCCAAGTTGATCATCCTCTGCTACGCGGCCGCCGCGCTCTTCATCACGCTGCTCGCCGTCGCGCTCAAGGCGCTCACCGGGATCAGCCTGTGGAAGTTCCTGCGCTACATCCGCGAGGAGATGCTCCTGGCGCTCGGCACCGCGTCCACCGAGTCCGTCATGCCGCGCGTGATGCAGAAGCTGCGCAAGGCCGGTGCCCGCGACGACGCGGTGGGTCTGGTGCTGCCCACCGGCTACTCCTTCAACCTCGACGGTGCCTCGCTGTACCTCTCCATCGGCACCCTGTTCATCGCCCAGGCCGTGGGCGTCGACCTCAGCCTGAGTCAGCAGATCACCGTGGTCCTGGTGCTCATGCTGACCAGTAAGGGCATGGCGGGCATCCCCGGCTCGGCCTTCCTCGCCCTGTCCGCGACCGCCTCCTCGCTCGGTGCCATCCCCGCCGGCGCCGTCGCCCTGCTCCTCGGCGTGGACCGCATCATGGACTCGATGCGCGTCGTGACGAACCTGCTCGGAAACTGCGTCGCCGTTTTCGCGGTCTCCCGCTGGGAGGGGGCGCTCGACATCGAGCGGGCCAGGAAGGTCCTGGACGGAGAGGACGTCGAGCCCCTGGCGGACGAGCAGCCCACCGTCGTACCGGTCGAGGCCGCCAAGGAGCCGGCGGCCGCCGAGGCCGGCTGACCGAAGTATCCGCGCAGACCGCGGCCACCGCTCCGGCGCTACGGAGCGGTGGCCGCGGTCTGTTCAGCCGTGTGCGACCAGCTGTGTTCGTCCACCAGCGTGTCCAGGAGTCCGCCGAGCGCCCGGCGCTGCTCTTCCGTCAGGGGGGCGAGGATCTCCTCCGCGGCCGCCCTTCGTACGGCGTGCAGTTCCCGAAGAACCTTCACCCCGTCGTCGGTCAGCTCGATGCGGATCACCCGCCGGCTGGCCGGATCCGGCACCCGCCGCACCTTCCCGCTCGCCTCCAGCCCGTCGACGAGCGTCGTCACGGCACGCGGTACCACCTCCAGCCGCTCCGCGAGGTCGGCCATGCGCGGCGGAGCGTCGCAGCGCGCGAGGGTGCGCAGCAGCCGGGACTGGGCGGGGGTGACACCGAGACCGCGCTGTCCCAGATGGCGCTTCTGGATGCGGTGCACGCGGTGCGTCAGCCGCAGCAACTGCTCGGCGAGCAGACCGTCGGAATCGGGGGTGGTCATGCGGGAACAATATCAGGACCTAGTTCATTGTGAGCATAGGTAACAATGAGCTAGGCTCCGCTGACCCTGACCATCTCACCTTCCGCAGGAGACCATGCCCCGCGATCACATCGACTGGACCCCCGCCCCCGGCACCTCGACCGACCAACCCCGTCAGGTGCGCCGTATCCTCCGGCTCTTCAAGCCCTACCGCGCCAAGCTCGCCGTGGTCGGCCTGCTGGTCGGCGCCGCCTCCCTGGTCACGGTGGCCACCCCGTTCCTGCTGAAGGAAACGCTGGACGTGGCCATCCCCGAGGGTCGCACCGGACTGCTCAGCCTGCTCGCGCTGGGCATGGTCCTGAGTGCGGTACTCACCGGCATCTTCGGAGTACTGCAGACCCTGATCTCCACGACGGTCGGCCAGCGCGTCATGCACGACCTGCGCACCGCCGTCTACGGCCGCCTGCAGCGCATGTCGCTCGCCTTCTTCACCCGCACCCGCACCGGCGAGGTGCAGTCCCGCATCGCCAACGACATCGGCGGTATGCAGGCCACCGTCACCTCGACCGCCACCTCCCTGGTCTCCAACCTGACCAGTGTGGTCGCCACGATCATCGCGATGGTCGCCCTCGACTGGCGCCTGACCGTCGTCTCGCTGCTCCTGCTCCCGGTGTTCGTGTGGATCAGCCGCCGGGTCGGCAAGGAACGCAAGAAGATCGTCACCCAGCGCCAGAAGCAGATGGCCGCAATGGCCGCGACCGTCACCGAGTCGCTCTCCGTCAGCGGCATCCTGCTGGGCCGCACCATGGGCCGCTCCGACTCGCTCACCCGGTCCTTCGCCGACGAGTCCGAGAGTCTGGTCGACCTCGAAGTGCGGTCGAACATGGCCGGTCGCTGGCGCATGGCCGTCATCGGGATCGTCATGTCCGCGATGCCCGCCGTCATCTACTGGACCGCGGGCATCGCCCTGCAGCCCGGCGGCCCGGACATCTCCATCGGCACCATCGTCGCCTTCGTCTCGCTCCAGCAGGGCCTGTTCCGCCCGGCCGTGAGCCTGCTGTCGACCGGCGTCCAGATCCAGACCTCGCTCGCGCTCTTCCAGCGCATCTTCGAGTACCTCGACCTGCCGATCGACATCACCGAGCGGGAGAACCCGGTCCACCTCGACCGCGTCAAGGGCGAGGTCCGCCTGGAGAAGGTGGAGTTCCGCTACGACGGCGGCGAGGGCGACGAGGCCAAGGACAAGCGGGGCCCCATCCTCGACGGCATCGACATCGACGTCCCCGCGGGCAGCAGTCTCGCCGTCGTCGGCCCGACCGGCGCGGGCAAGTCCACGCTCGGCTATCTCGTCCCGCGGCTCTACGACGTGACGGGCGGCCGGGTCACTCTCGACGGGGTCGACGTCCGCGACCTCGACTTCGACACCCTCGCGCGCGGTATCGGAGTGGTCTCCCAGGAGACGTACCTCTTCCACGCCTCGGTCGCCGACAACCTCCGCTTCGCCAAGCCGGACGCCACCGACGAGGAGATCGAGCAGGCGGCGCGGGCGGCCCAGATCCACGACCACATCGCCTCGCTGCCCGACGGCTACGACACCGTCGTGGGCGAGCGCGGCCACCGGTTCTCCGGCGGTGAGAAGCAGCGCCTGGCCATTGCCCGGACCATCCTGCGAGACCCGCCCGTCCTCATCCTGGACGAGGCGACCAGCGCCCTGGACACCCGTACCGAGCACGCGGTCCAGGAGGCCATCGACGCGCTCTCGGCCAACCGCACCACCCTCACCATCGCGCACCGGCTGTCCACGATCCGCAGCGCCGACCAGATCGTGGTCCTCGACTCGGGCCGGGTGGCCGAGCGTGGTACGCACGAGGAACTGCTGGAGAGGGACGGACGGTACGCGGCGCTCGTACGCCGGGACGCCCGACGGGATCCGGCGCACGGGGAGGCGCAACCGGAACCGGGAAACCGCGACGCGCAGCTGGAACCGACCAGCTGAACCGAGACCGACAAGCCGAAGATATGCCCGGAATATCACGGTATGAGGGTTACCGTGCCCGCATGCACATGAACACTCCGCCACGGAGCACGATTCGACTGACGCGCCGGGGCCGACTCGCCCTCATCGCGACCGGGGCCGTCGTGGCCGGCACCGCCGTGGCGGTGCCGTTGCTGAGCCTGGAGGGAGCGGGGGAGGGGGAGAAGAAGCCCACGACGCTGGTGATCCCTGAGGGTCGGCGGTCCGGGCAGATCTACGACGCCGTGGACAAGGCCCTCGCCCTGCCCCCGGGCACCGCCAAGAAGTCCCTGGCCAAGGCGCACCTCAAGCTGCCGAACGATGCCGAGGGCAACCCGGAGGGCTACCTTTTCCCGGCGACATACCCGCTGGAACAGAACGGAAAGAAGACCACGCCCGAGGCGCTGCTCGCGTTCATGGTGGACACCGCGAACAAGAAGTTCAACGGTGCCCCCATCGCGGCCGGCGCCCAGCGCAACGCGATGAACGTCTACCAGGCAGTGACCATCGCGAGCATCGTCCAGGCCGAGGCGGCCACCAAGGCGGACATGGGCAAGGTGGCCCGGGTCATCTTCAACCGCCTGGAGCGCGGGATGCCGTTGCAGATGGACTCCACCATCAACTACGCGCTGAACCGCTCCACGCTGCGGACGACCACCGCGGACATCCGGATCGACAGCCCCTACAACTCGTACCAGCGCATGGGCCTGCCGCCGACCCCCATCGACAACCCCGGTGAGGACGCCATGCGGGCCGCGATCTCCCCGACGCCGGGCGACTGGCTGTACTTCGTGACGGTGAAGCCGGGGGACACCCGCTTCACCAACAGTTTCGCGGAACACCAGCGCAACGTGGCCGAGTTCAACAAAGGGCGGCAGAAGTCGCCGCAGGCGGGGTGACTTGACGGGGCGTCAGGCGGCGACGGGCTCCGCCGTCAGCAGCCGCCTGATGTCCCGTACGGCGGCTCGGCCTGCGCGGTTGGCGCCGATGGTGCTCGCCGACGGGCCGTAGCCGACGAGGTGGATCCGCGGATCGGCGACCGCGCGGGTGCCCTCGACCCGGATCCCACCGCCCGGCTCGCGCAGCTTCAGCGGGGCCAGATGATCGACGGCGGGCCGGAACCCGGTCGCCCACAGGATGACGTCGGCGTCGACACGGCGTCCGTCGTTCCACTCCACGCCCTCGGGCGTGATG
This sequence comes from Streptomyces sp. NPDC005374, assembly GCF_042872225.1. Classification (NCBI taxonomy): domain Bacteria; kingdom Bacillati; phylum Actinomycetota; class Actinomycetes; order Kitasatosporales; family Streptomycetaceae; genus Streptomyces; species Streptomyces sp. NPDC005374. The sequence continues at coordinate 49,856 of NZ_JBIAKA010000007.1, forward strand.
CGGTCGAACATGGGCCGGCGGTCCAGGACCCCCTCCGCGATCGCCTGCCGGACCGTGTCGTTCAGCGGCAGCCCGGTCACCGACACCACACTCTTCGGCGGCAGCCCCTGCCGCACCCGCTCCTCGACCAGCGCCACGGCCTCCCGGCCGAAGTCCTCGGTGAAGGGGCCCTCCCGGAACACGGGCTCACTCCTGGTCACCCAGGTGGTCGCGGCCGCGTACGGGGCGAGTTCCATGAGGTGCTGGGTGCCCGAGGCGCCCCCGCCCACCACGACCACCCGCAGCCCGGCGAACGCCTCGGGCCCGGGGTACTGCGCCGTGTGCAACTGCCGTCCCCGGAAGGTCTCCTGCCCCGCGTAGCGCGGCCAGAACGGCCGGTCCCAGGTGCCCGTCGCGTTGATCAGCGCCCGCGTCGACCAGGTGCCGTCCGAGGTCTCGACGAGCAGCCGGCCGTCGGTGCCCTCACTCGTCGAGCGCACCGCACGGACGTCGACGGGCCGCCGTACCCGAAGGTCGAAGGCCCGCTCGTACGCCGCGAAGTACTCGGCGATCACCTCCGAGGACGGCCGCTGCGGATCGGCGTCCGTGAGCTCCATCCCCGGCAGCGCGTGCATGCCGTGGACCTTGCCGTACGTCAGCGACGGCCACCGGAACTGCCAGGCGCCGCCGGGGGCGGGGGAGTGGTCCAGCACCACGAAGTCGCGCTCCGGCTCGAAACCGGTGCGGCGCAGGTGAAAGGCGCTGGACAGACCCGCCTGACCAGCGCCTACGACGACGACCTCGACCTCGCGCGTGTTGTTCACCTTTCTACCAACCGCGCGAAGGTCCTGGATCTTCCCGGATGCTCAGCGTCCGCCCGCCACCAGGATCGGTGCACCGGTCCGCGCACCCTTGTCGACCAGCCCGCGTGCCGCCAGCTCGGGTATCACGCCCTCGCCGAACCAGTACGCCTCCTCCAGATGCGGATACCCGGAGAGCACGAAGTGCTCGACGCCGAGCGAGTGGTACTCCTCGATCAGGTCGGCGACCTCGGCATGACTGCCGACGAGGGCCGTACCCGCGCCACCCCGGACAAGACCGACGCCCGCCCACAGGTTCGGGTGGATCTCCAACTCGGCGCGGGAGCCCCCGTGCAGGGCCAGCATCCGCTGCTGGCCCACCGACTCGCTGCGCCCGAGAGCGTTCTGCGCGGCCGAGATCGTGTCGGGATCCAGGTCGTCGAGCAGCCGGTTCGCGGTCGCCCAAGCCTCCGCCGAGGAGTCCCGGGAGATCGTGTGCAGCCGGACCCCGAAGCGGACCTCACGGCCCTCCCGCTCGGCCAGCGAACGGATCCAGTCGATCTTCTCCTTCACCTGTGCGGGCGGTTCGCCCCAGGTCAGATACACGTCCGCGTGCCGCGCCGCGACCGGCCCGGCCGCCGGGGAGGAACCGCCGAAGAACAACTGCGGCAACGGGTCGGGCGGCAGCGCGGTCAGCCCGCCCTCGACCTGGTAGTGGGCGCCGTCGAAGTCGTACGGCTGTCCCCGCCACACCCCCCTGACCACCGACAGGAACTCGTCCGTGCGGGCGTACCGCTGATCGTGGTCGAGACGGTCCCCGAAGCGCCGCTGTTCGGTGGAGTCACCGCCGGTGACGACGTTGAGCAACAGCCGCCCACGCGTGAGGCGTTGATAGGTCGACGCCATCTGGGCGGCGAGTGTCGGCGAGATCAGCCCCGGCCGGAACGCCACCAGGAACTTCAGCCGCTCGGTGTGCTGGGCGAGGGCCACCGTGGTCAGCCAGGCGTCCTCGCACCAGGTGCCGGTCGGGGTGAGCACCGCCTCGAAGCCCAACTGCTCGGCCGCCTTGGCTATTTGGACGAGGTACTCGATGTCCGGCGGCCGGACGCCGGGCACGTGCCCGGCGTGGTTCGAGCCGTAGGCGTGCCGGTCCACCAGAGTGCGGCCGTCGCCACCCGTGGGCAGGAACCAGTGGAGTCGCACGGTCATGGCGTCAGCCCTTCGAGGTGCGGGGCGGCGTGGTGGAGGGCGGCAGGTCACCGTTGTAGCGGCTGTCCACGAAGGCGCCGAAGTCGACCTTCTTCGGGATGAGCTTCAACGAGGTGAAGGCGTCCGCGATCTCCTGCTCGGAGGCGATCAGCGGCTTGTCGACCGCGACCGAGATCCGGCTGGCGTTGGTGCGCTTCACCGATGCCAGCGCCACCTCGTACGGCAGCCCGGTCTCCTTCGCCCAGACCTTGGCCCACTCCTCCTGATGGCCGTAGACCCAGGCGGTGGCCCGGCGCAGTCGGTCCAGGTAGTCCTTGATGGCGGCGGCCTTCTTCGTGTCCTTCAGCGCGCCGGGCGCCGCGACCTGGAAGGTCAGACCGTTGGTCACGCCCTCGCCCGTGGTCAGCACGCGGCCCTGCTTGGCCTGCAGGATCTGCGAGGTGTACGGGTCCCACACCGCCCACGCGTCGACCTTGCCGGAGGTGAACGCGGCAAGGGCGTCCGCCGGTTGGAGGTACTTGACCTTGACGTCGCTCAGGGTGAGTCCGGCGGCCTTGAGGGAGGCGACCAGTTGGTAGTTTGCCGACGAACCCTGGGCCACGGCAATCGATTTACCCTTGAGCTGCTCGGGCCCGCTCAGCTTCGAATCGTTCGGTACGAGGATGGCGTCGCCCTTGGACGTGCCGTGGAAGGCGGCCACCACCGAGATCTTCGAGCCGGCGCCGGCGGCGAACACCGGCGGGGTGTTGCCGACGCCGCCGATGTCGACGGCCTTGGCGTTGACGGCCTCCAGAAGCGGCGGACCGGAGGTGAAGGTCGACCACTTGATCTTGTAGTCGAGGTTCTTGAGCTCTCCGGCGGCACGCAGGATGGCCTCCGAACCGCCCTTCTGGTCACCGACGTTGAGTGTGAGGGAGCCCTTGCCGTCGGTGTCGCTGCCCGTACCGGCGGAGGCGTTTCCACCGCAGGCGGTGAGCAGCAGGGCGAAGGGGAGGAGCAGTGCGGCGGGGGCGAGGCGGCGTCGCATGGGGAGATCCGTTCTGTGGAACGTGGTTGACGAGCGGGTGAGTGCAACCCGGCTTTCGGGTGGGGGAGTTCAGGCGGCTTCGGCGGTGGTGTCGACGCCGAGGCGCTCCAGGAGCCGGCCCCGGATCTCCGCGAACCGGGGATCGGCGATGTCGCGAGGCCGGGCGAGGTCGATCTCCTGCTCGTGCGCGATGACGCCCTCGTCCATGACGAGGACACGGTCGGCGAGCAGGACGGCCTCCTCGACGTCGTGCGTCACGAGCAGCACCGCGCAGCCGCGGCGCTGCCACAACTCGCCCACCAGACGCTGGGCGTTGATCCGGGTGAGGGCGTCGAGCGCCCCGAACGGCTCGTCCAGCAGCAGGAGGTCGGGTTCGCGCACCAACGCCCTTGCCAGGGAGGCGCGCTGGGCCTCGCCACCGGACAGCGTCTTGGGCCAGGCGTCACTGCGGTGGCTCAGGCCGACCTCGTCGAGGGCCTGGTCGGCGACGGTACGCGCGGGCTTGCCGGGCAGGCCGAGCAGGACGTTGCGCCACACCTTCTTCCACGGCATCAGCCGGGGCGCCTGGAAGGCGACCGCCTTGCGGCGCGGGACCAGGACGGTGCCCTCGATGTCCCGGTCGAGCCCGGCGAGGACACGCAGCAGCGTGGACTTGCCGCAACCGCTCCGGCCCAGCAGTGCCACGAACTCGCCCGGACGGACGTCCAGTTGAAGGTTGTCGATGACGGCACGCCCGTCGAAGGCGCGGGTCAGGCCCTCGACCCGCACGGCGTGCGCAGGGCGGGCTGCCTCGGCCTGGGGCGTCCTGGATGCCGTGGATTTCTTGGGTGCTTCGACCCCGGGTGTCTCGGTGGACTCGGACACCTGGAGGGTCACCGGCCCGTGAACGTCGGTCGCCATTGCAGCAGCAGCCTTTCGAGGGAGCGGACGATGAGGTCGGCGAGCAGGCCGAGGAAGGCGTAGACGATCAGGCAGACCACGATGACGTCGGTGCGCAGGAAGTCCCGCGCCTGCACCATCAGGAAGCCGATGCCGGAGTCCGCGTTGACCTGCTCGGCGAAGACCAGCGCGAGCCAGGCGATGCCGAGGGAGTAACGCAACCCGGTCATGGCGCCGGGCAGCGCGCCCGGCAGGATGACATGCCGGACGAGTCCCCAGCGGGAGAGGCCGAGGGACTCTCCGGCCTCGATCAACTGGGCGTCGACGCCGCGGATGCCCGCGTACACGTTGAGGTAGAGCGGAAAGGTCACGCCCAGCGTGATGATGGCGATCTTCGGGGCCTCGCCGATGCCGAACCAGATGATGAACAGCGGGATCAGACCCACGAACGGCACGGTCCGCAGCATCTGCACCGGGGCGTCCACGATGTCCTCGCCGATCCGGAACAGGCCCGAGACGAGAGCGAGTCCGGTGCCGATGAGCGCGCCGAGGAGCAGTCCGCCCGCGACCCGCTGGAGTGAGGTCGTCATGGCCGAGGCCAGCGAGCCGTCGGCGATCAGATCGCCCCCGACGTGGGCGATGCGGCCGGGTGAGGCGAGGACGTCGGCGGCCAACACGCCTGTACTGCTGAGGAGTTGCCAGAGCGCGAGCAGCAGCAGGGGGCCTGTGGTGCGGCGCAGCCAGCGGGGGACGCGGGTGCGGCGGGAGGACGTGGGGACGATGGGTTCGAGGTCGACAGGAGCGGAGACGGGGTGGACGTCGCTGCGGACGGTCTCGCCAGGAGGGGGCTCACTGGGCGGAGTCCCGTTGGGGGGTGTGTCGCCGAGAAGACTGTCCGCGGGGTCAGCGGGGGCGGTTTTCGGAGATGATATTTCCGAAATATCGGGTTCGGGAGAGCCGGGCGGGGCATGGCTGATGCTCATGGATGCTCCACGGAGGGGACAGCGGCCGATGAGGGGAGGCGGCCAGGCGCCGCCACGTCAGCCGCGCGTCACGGATCGGAGATCAGCGCGGACTGGACGTACGGGTAGGGCGGAACGCAGGCGCGGAGAGGGCGAGAGAAGGCGTCAGCAGCCGCGGCGACACGCGGCGGAGGCCACCCGCAGCAGGTCGATGTGACCGCGCGTGGTGAGGAGAGCTGAACGCAACATGGGGCCGAAAGTAGCCAGTCGGCATGGCCACGGTCAATGGTGTCTCGCGGAGTGGACCAGTCGTATCGCAGGGTGAGCCGCGCAGGACGTGTGAATACGGGCGGAGGGGTGAGGATGGGGGCATGTCAGACGCCTTCACCACTCGAGTCCTGAACGTCGCCTCCGGATCGTCGGAGCGGATCGTCGACCTCACCGGCGACTGCGAGACCTTCCTGAGGGAGGTCGCGGCCGGCCGCGACGGCCTCCTCAACGTCTTCGTCCCGCATGCCACGGCCGGCGTCGCGATCATCGAGACGGGCGCGGGCAGCGACGACGACCTGCTCGCCGCCCTCCACACCCTTCTCCCCGCCGACGACCGCTGGCAGCACCGCCACGGCAGCCCCGGCCACGGCCGCGACCACGTCCTCCCGGCGATCGTCCCGCCGCACGCGACGCTGCCGGTGCTGAACGGGCAGCTGGAGCTGGGGACTTGGCAGTCGGTGTGTCTGGTGGATATCAACCGGGACAATCCGCACAGGCGGGTTCGGCTGTCGTTCATGGGCTGAGGGTGGGGCGGGCGTCCCGTCTCGGGCTCGAAGTGCACCCGTCACTTCGGCAGGTGCGCTTCCCGTGGTCGCCGGAGAGGGTGTCGCCGGCCCGGGGAGCGGGCCGCCGCCGGCGTCGGGCTGGGGGCAGATAGGGTCTGGGGCACACCGTGGTGCGGTTCCCGGTCGGGTGCCCGTAGGCCCACCGAGTCATGGGTGCACGCCGATGTGGTCGTGCGTGTCCGGATCGCGCGGTGCGGGGTAGCCACTCGGGCGCCCCGCACCGGTGGGGAGGGTCAGGCCGCCTGGCCCACGGCGGCCTCGTCGAGGCGCTTGCCTCTCGGGATCAGGAGGGCGAGCAGGCCCCCGACGGTGACACAGCCGACGACCAGCCAGAGTCCGTCGGTGAAGCCCGTGTCCAGGTAGAACTGGGTGCCGTGCAGGACCGTCCCGTGCTGGGCCATGACGACGAAGGCCAGTTGGGAGACGACGATCTGGGCGACGCCCTGGCCGAGCGTCTGGGCGCCGTTGGCCAGGGCCTGCTCCTCGGGAGTGACCACCTCGATGATCATGATGGGGATGACGGCCACGACCACGCCGGTGCCCAGACCGGCGATGACGCCCATCCCGATGATCTGGCCGGCGCTGTGGTGGAGTTGGGTGCCGATGGCGTATCCGAGCACCGCGAGTCCGCTGCCGGTGCCGAGCAGGATCCGAGCGTCCATCCGCCGGGCCAGATAACCGGTGCCGACGGCCCCCACGATGATCATGGCGCTGATCGGGCTGGAGACGATGGCGTTGTGCGTGCCGGACCAGCCGAGTCCCTCGGAGACGGTGGGGATCTTCGGCATCAGTATCAGCAGTTGGATGACCACGCCGACGGCGCTGAGCGAGCCGGCCGCGACGGACGTGGCCAGCAGTACGCTCCACACCGAACGGCGCCGTGTCATGGAGAGCGGGAACAGCGGCTCCGCGACCCGGCGTTCGACGAACACGAAGGCGATCAGCACGACGAAGGATCCGGCGACGTAGGCGAGGAACCTGCCGCTGCTCCAGCCCCAGTGCGAGCCCTGGCCGACGGCGTAGACGAGCCCGGTGACCCCGCCGCCCAGGAGGATCCCGCCGGGCCAGTCCATCCGTCCGCCGCGCTCACGGACCGGGCTCTCCGGGACGAGGACGGCGACCAGCAGGAAGCTGACGGCGGTGCTGATGGCCATGAACCACAGCACGCCTCGGAAGCCGTGGTTGTCGAGGAGCCAGCCGGACAGGAAGGGCCCGCCGAAGGCGACGAGACCCACCCCGCCCGCCATGATGCCGCTGGCGAGACCGACCCAGCGGCGTGGGAAGACATCCCTGGTGATCGCGTAGGCGAGCGGGGCGGCCGCCGCGTAGATGCCCGCGATGCCGCGTCCGATCAGCAGGGTGCGGTAGTCGGTGGCGACGGCGGCGACCAGGTCGCCCACGAGTCCGAGCCCGGTGGCGAAGAGCAAGGCGCGCTTCTTGCCGAACAGGGCCGCCGCCTTGATCACGAACGGCAGGAAGAACGTTCCGGTCAGCAGGGTCATCAGGGTGAACCAGGCGATCTGGGTGGTTCGGAAGTGGATCGCCACCTCGGCCTGCGAGACACCCGACAACGCGGCGACGAGCGAGACCAGTTGGACCGACCACAGCAGCGCCACGACGACGAGCGCGTTGCGGGTGCTGGAGCGTGTTGCCTCTGGAGGGGGCACGGGCGCGGTCTGGATCTGGGACATGAGGACCTTCCCTGAAAGGTCGGAGACACACGCGGTGGCCCTATGCCAGGTCACGGGTCCTGTGCCTCGCCGGAGCGGACAACGGTCGAGAGCCTTGGATGCTCTTCGGCCAGCCGTAAATTAGACCCAGCGGTCGATATAATCAATAGGGCTGTCGGGTGTCTAGTTTGTACCTTGCGGTATAAACTGCTCGATCGCTGCAGGGGTATTGAGTGTACCGATCGGTCAAAGTATGGTTCCGTGCGCAACGCTGCCCGCTTGCCCTCGTGCACGAGCCGCAGAAGGAGCCCTCACCATGGCCACGATGAAGTCCGTGAAGACGGGTGCCCCGAACACGATCGACGTCGTGGAGGCCGAGCGCCCGGTGCCCGGTCCCAAGGACGTCCTCGTCCGGATCCGCGCCTGCGGCATCTGCGGCACCGACACCTTCTTCGTCGAACTCGGCGGTACTCCCTACGGACCCGAGGGCCCCACCGACTCGGTCGTTCCGCTGCCCCTCGGGCACGAGCCGGCAGGTGAGATCGTCGAGGTCGGCGCCCAGGTCGACGGGCTGAAGGCGGGCGACCGGGTGGTGGTCAATCCGCAGGGCGTTCCCTCCGGCATCATCGGCTGCGGTGGTGCGCACGGCGGTATGAGCGAGTACCTGCTCCTGGAGGATGCCGAGGTGGGCAGGACCGTGGCCGTCGTCCCGGACACCCTGCCCTTCGACGTGGCCTCGCTGAACGAACCGATGGCCGTCGCCCTGCACTGTGTGAACCGCTCCGGGGCGACCCCGTCCGACAAGGTCCTCGTGTTCGGCGCCGGGCCCATCGGCCTGGGTGTCACCATCTGGCTGAAGCTGCGCGGGGTGCAACACGTGGTGGTCGCCGACGTACTCCCCGAGCGCTTGGACACGGCGCTGGAGATCGGCGCCGACGCCGTGATCGACTCCGCCGCCGAGGATGTCACCGCTCGGCTGGTCGAGTTGCACGGCGAGGCCGCCAACGCGTTGGGCCAACCCCGCGCGGGCACCGACCTCTACATCGACGCGGCCGGCGTCCCGGCCGTCTTCAACTCCACCGTCGACGCGGCCAAGTGGGGCGCCAGGCTGGTCATGGTCGCCCTGCAGAAAAAGAGCGCCGACCTCGACCTCGGCGGCATGCTTCGCAGCGAGCTGACGCTCATCTCCTCCCAGGGCTATCCCACCGAGATCTTCGAGGTGACTCCCGAACTCGCCGCACACCAGGAGAGGTTCGCCCGACTGATCAGCCACCGGGTGCCGTTCTCCGACGTCACCCGGGCCTTCGACCTGGCCCGCACCCCCGGCGCCGCCGAGAAGGTCGTCGTCACCTTCGACGACCCCGAGTAGGCGGAAGGGCGAAAAGGGGGGTCGCATCGACGTAGTGGGTGACGCGTGACGCACCGCTGCCCGGGACAACGGCGAGGCCGTCCCGGGCAACGGTTGCGAGCGAGGTGTTACGAGATGTCGCGGGGTGTTACGGAGTCGTCAGATAAGCCCTTTCGATCGTCTGGTTCAGGGTGTTGCCGTCCCGGTCGGTGAGTTCCGCGCGCAGGGAGACGGAGCCCGCCTTCGCGGGGTGCTTCAGGGACAGGTGGGTGCCGCCGACGGACTTGGCCGACTGCCAGGTGGTGCCGTCGTCGTACGACACCTGGAAGGCGAGCTTCGCCGGGTGCTGTCCCGCCGCCGCGCCCTCGACGGTGAAGGGGACCTCGAAGCGCTTGCCCGCCTTCGCCGTGCCGGCGAGGGTCAGGTCGGGGCTGAAGCGGATCGTCGACAGCGGCACTGCGGCGAAGTCGCCCTCGGGGGTGGCGGCCGAGTGGAAGGTCCACTCCACGTGGACGCGGGTGCTGACCCCGTACACGGCCGGGTCGCGCGAGTGGTCCACCGTCAGCTTGTAGGCGGTGTCCTGCGCCGGAAGCGTGTACTCGGTGAGACCGTCGGTCACCGGGGTGTCGTAGTCGTCGGGGATCTCCTTGCCGTTCGCCTCCAGCCTGGACGTCCCCGAGGTCATGTAGCTGATGCCCCAGTGCCCGGAACCGTCGCCGAACAGCGGCAGGTATGCCCTGAGGGTGTTCCCGGAGCGGCCCGCGCCGGGGTAGCCCCTGGCGACTCCGATGTCCTCGGGCCGGTTCATGACCGGTCCGAACACGCCCACGGCGAACCGCTCCTGGTAGGTGCGGCCGGCCTGCCAGGTCCTCGGCATGCGCATCTGGAAGCCCTCGAAGACCGAGTCGCGGCCCTCTCCCGAGACCTGCCAGGTACGCAGCGACCACTTCACGCCGTTGTCGAGGATGTACTCGGTGCTCCGGAACGGCAGGTCCCCGCGCATGTCCGCCCAGCTGGCCACCAGCCGGCCGTCGGGCAGGTGTGCGGTCACCTCGGCCTGGACGCGCCGGCCGTCGACCGGCTCGCCCACCTGGAGATTCACCTTGGCCAGTTGCTTGCGCCCGACCTTCGCGGTGAAGCCGTCCAGGCTGCCCTCGCGGTACCAGCCCAGGTTGTAGTTGACCGGCTTGCCGTCCTTGTCCTGGCCTGCCCAGCCGCCGGAGTACAGGGACGTCAGCCCGTCCACGGATCCGTCCGGGCCGAGCCGTCCGAACCGGGAGCCCTCGAAGGTGGGCAGCAGGAACTGGAGGGAGGCGTCGTTCTCTCCCTCGCCGCGTCCATAGCCGACCGCGACCGAGGCGTCGTTGTTCACGGCGGCCGGGTCCGGCACGGTGATGTCCACCGGCTTCGCCTGGCGCGCGTCGACGTCGACCGTCGTGTCCTTGTCCAGCCGCAGCCTGGGCTGGATCAGCACCGCGTGTTCGGCGGACGACAACGACGGGTGGATCATCCCGGTGAGGAGGTAGTCGGCCTTGGGCAGCCGTACCGTCAGCTCGCCGTCCTGCTCGTCGGCGTACTCGGCGTAGAAGTCGCCGTAGAGGTCCGAGACCGAGGTGAGGGCGTCGGCGGTCGCCTTGCCGTCCTCGTCGGTGTGCCTGAGGGTGAGCGAGTACGACTCGACCTCGCGCTCCACGCCGACGGCGGACCGCACCTGCACCTTGCCGTCGGCCGAGGTGGCAGACACCGAGCCGCCGAAACTGCCGTCCGCGGTGCCGGCACGGGTGTCCGCCGTGACCTCGGCGCTCGCCTCGCCGCCCGCCGGTACGGTGATGCGCTGCGGGGAGACGGTGAACATGCCCTCGGCGGCGGGCTTTTCGTCCACCGCGTAGGCGTCGACGGACAGGTCGAGGGTGACCGGCTCGGTACCGAGGTTGCGGTAGGTGAGCTGCTTGGTCACCGTCTTGTCGTCGTCGTGCGGCCACTGCTGGACGCCGAAGTCGACCGGCCCCTGCTCGGTGACGACGCCCTGGTCCAGTGCCCGGACCACGTCGACACGTCCGGTGCCCTGCTGGAACGAGCTGTACGCGCCCGGCTTCGCGGAACCGGTCAGTACCGCCTTCAGGCGCTCGCCGCCCCAGCCGGGGTGCTGCTGCGCGAGGAGCGCGGCGGCGCCCGCGACATGCGGGGTCGCCATCGAGGTGCCGTCGAGCGTGAGGTACCCGGGGACGTCGGAGGGATTCCACTCCTCCAGGGAACTGCCCGCGGCCGCCGCGGCCGTGATGGCGACACCGGGCGCGGTCAGGTCCGGCTTGACCCCGCTGTCGCCGACGCGCGGACCGCGGCTGGAGAAGTCGGCGAGCGCGTCGGACTTGTCGACCGCGCCGACGGTGAGCGCGGACGCGGCGCTGCCGGGCGAGCCGACGGTCCGTTCGCCGTCGCCCTCGTTGCCGGCCGCGATGACGAAGAGGCTGTCCGACTCGGCGGAGAGCCGGTTGACGGCCTCCTCCATCGGGTCGATGCCGGGGGAGTCGGTGCCGCCCAGGCTCAGGCTGACGACGTCCGCGCCCTGGGCCACCGCCCACTCCATGCCGGCGATGATCCCGGAGTCGGTGCCGCCGCCGTTGTCGTCAAGGACCTTGCCGTTGAGGAGCTGGGCGCCCGGCGCGACCCCCTTGTACTTCCCGCCCGACTTCGCGCCGCTGCCGGCCACCGTGGACGCCACGTGCGTGCCGTGGCCGAACCTGTCGGTGGTGGTGCCGGTGCCGCTGAAGTCCTGCTCGGCAACCACCTTGCCCGCCAGGTCGGGGTGGCCGGTGTCGATGCCGGTGTCCAGTACGGCCACCTTGGTGCCGGTGCCGTCGAATCCCGCGGCCCAGGCGGTCGGCGCGCCGATCTGCGGAACGCTCTTGTCCAGAGAGGCCTGACGTCTGCCGTCGAGCCACAGTTTCTCCACACCGGCCGAGGCGGTGAACTCCGCTGTCCCCGCTGCGGAGTTGTGGGTGAGCGTCTTCCAGAACTCGGTGCCGCGCTTCTTCGCGGAGCGCATCGCCCTGCCGTTGACGACGGGCAGCTGACGGCCCATCCGTGCCCCGGCCTCGGTGAAGGGGCTCGTCGAGGGGGCCTTCTTGCCGCGGAACGTGACGATCAGCGGCAGGTCGGAACGGCCCTTGTCGTCGTAGCCGTCCTTGACCAACTGGGTGACGTCGAACAGCCGTGGGTCCAACGCGCCCTTGGCCAGCAGCAGTTCGGCGTCACCGGGGACGACCCGGGTGTGCCCGGCGACGACCCGGACCGAGAACGGCACGCGCTGACGGCCCTCGGCCCGCTCCACCCCCGAGACCTGGCCGGTGCCGTCCACCCGGACCCGGTCACCGGTGACCAGGGTGACCGTGCGCACCGCGGAGGCCGTACGGGCGCTCTTCCCGGTAGGGGCGTCGACGGCTCCCGCGCCGGCCGGCAGCCCGGCCAGTACCAGGGTCACCGAAGCCACTCCCGCGGCCAGGGACGCGTGTCTGCGGCGTACGCGTAACTCCATCTGAACTCCAGTTCGTTGGTGAATCAACGGGGGGAGCCATGGCGGTATCCATGGCGGGATCAGGACGTCACGGGACGGCGGGCCCCGTGAGGAGACGGCCGTCGCTGTCGTACGGCCAGACATTGGGGACGCAGCCGAGCAGGCCCTTGATCTGCTGCATCATCGCCGGGGCCGGCTGCCCCTTGCCCGGGCACGTGACATGGCCGTGGCTGAGGAAGTGGCCCACCTCGTGGTTGATGATCAGGGAGCGGTACCCGACGACGTCCTTCGGGTAGAACTCGGTCGCCAGCACCCAGCGTCTGAGGTTGACCATCACGATGTGGTTCACGCTGCAGTTGACCGTGCCACCGGTGTCCAGGCCGCCCTCGGCGCAGATCTTGTCGACGGTCGCCGGGGTGGCGAGGCGCACCACGAAGTCGGTGGGGCCGCTCGACACCCGCTGGAACGCCGAGTGGCCGTCGGCCGTCCAGCCGCGCGGGTCGGCCAGGGTCCGCTCGACCTGTGCGGCGACATCGGCGGGCGTGATCGTGATGCCGTTCTCCACCTCGACCCGGTAGCGCAGGGGCGTGCCCTTGCCGACTCGTTCGCTCCCGCCGGACGCGGTGACGAAGGTCCCGGGACCGCTCTCGGGGAGGGGCGTCGTGGAAGGTCTGGGGGGAGCGCTGGACGGGGGTCGAGACGGTTCCGGTGGCTGGGTCGTCCCCTGCGGCTCAGGGCTCGCGGCAGGTGAGGGCGCCGCGGACGGCCGTTCCGTGTCGGACGGCAGCCACGCCACCACCGCGCCACCGACGGCTGCGAACGCCGCCAACGCGGCCAGGCCGCCCGTCAGTTGCCTCTTCACGCTCCGCTCGGAGCGCTTGCGGCGACGGTGGCCGGTGCGGTTCTGTTTGTGCGCTGTCACGGTCGTTCACGATGTGATCGCCATGTGATCGGACCTGGCCCGGAAGGTAACGAACCAATAACGCTCGTTGTGGTCATGTCCCTGTGGATACTGTCCGCATGCCACGTGTACTGCTGATCGAAGACGACCCCGCCGTGCGGGAGGGGGTCGCCCTGGCCCTGCGCCGTCTGAGCCATGACGTCGCCGCCACCGCCACCGGTGAGGAGGGGATGGACCGGCTGCGGTCCTTCCGGCCGGACATCGTGATCCTCGATCTGATGCTCCCCGGCATGACAGGACTGGACGTGTGCCGGGGCATCCGGGCCGTCGACCAGACCCTGCCGATCATCATGGCGACGGCACGGGGTGACGAAGTGGACATCGTTGTCGGTCTGGAGGCCGGCGCCGACGACTACGTCGTCAAGCCCGTACTGGCCCGCGTGCTCGACGCGCGCATACGCGCCGTCCTGCGCCGGTCGGCCGGGAGCGCGCCCGGCGCCGAGGGCCTGCCGAAGATCGACACCTACGGCGACCTGGCCGTCGACCGGGCCGGCCTGACCGTCGCCCTCGACGGCGAGCACATCGCCCTGGCCCCCTCCGAGTTACGGCTGCTGCTCACCCTCTCCGCCTCACCGGGCCAGGTGTTCAGCCGCCAGCAACTCCTGGAAGCGGTCTGGGAGCACGACTACCACGGCGACGCCCGTCTGGTGGACGCCTGCGTCAAACGACTGCGCACCAAGATGTCCGAGCCGCCCCGCGCACCTCGCTACATCCACACCGTGCGCGGCTTCGGCTACCGCTTCGCGGCGCCGTGAGGGGGCGCGGGCTGGGTGGCGCCGTGCGGACCCGCAGGCTGCGCGGACTGCGTGCCCGTCTGGTGGTGGCCTTCGGGCTGGTCGCCGCCGTCGCGGCCATCGCGACCGGTGCCCTGACCTTCCGGGAGGCGCGCACCGCAGTGCTCCAGCAGAGCCAGGACGCCGTCATACGGCAACTGCGGGCCCAGCTCAACCAGCACGCGGCCGAACTCGGCCATCCGCCGGACGAGTCGGCGTTGCGGCGGTTCGCGGAGAAGGTGGCGGACACCGAGGCGCAGGGAAGCTGGCGCGTGCTGGTGACCTACGGGGACCGCAGCGGCTCCTCCGTGCCCGGCGACGCCTTCACCGAGGTGACGCCCGCCCTGCGCGAGGCGGTCGACGCCAGCCGGGCGACCGTCTTCCAGCGGGTGCGCGAGGGCGGCCGTACCTCACTCGTCGTCGGCATGTCGATCGCGTTCGGCGCCCCGGACCAGTCGGGGGCCGTCACCGGCGTACGGGTCTTCCTGGTCGTGCCGCAGACGACCGAACAGGCCTACGTCGATGCTCTGGTCACCGCTGTCGAACGGGCCATGGTGGCGGCCCTGGTGCTCGCCGTCGTGCTCGCCCTCCTCGCCGCCCGCGGGGTGCTCGTGCCGGTGCGCAAACTGCGGCACGCCACCCGCCGGATCGCCGAAGGACGTCTGGACACCCGGCTCGCGGTCAACGGCTCCGACGAACTCGCCGACCTGTCCCACACGTTCAACGAGACCGCGGCCGCCCTGGAGACGTCGGTGGCGGAGCTGCGCGAGATGGAGGCCCGGGCCCGCCGCTTCGCCGCGGACGTCTCGCACGAACTGCGCACCCCGCTCGCCGCCATGTCCGCGGTCACCGACGTCCTCGACGAGGACGCCGCCCGGCTGGACCCGGACACGGCCACCGCGGTCCGCCTGATCAGCGAGGAGACCGTGAAACTCGCCCGGCTCGTCGACGACCTGATGGAGATCTCCCGCTTCGACGCGGGCGCGGCGGTGCTGCACCTCGACGAGATCGACCTCGCCGAGTCGATCCGGCGCACCCTCGCCTCCCGCGGCTGGACGGACACCGTGGGGACCGAACTGCCGCCCCCGCACGCGGTACGCGGACGGGTCGACCCGCGCCGCCTCGACGTGATCGTCGCCAACCTGGTCGGCAACGCGCTGAAGCACGGCGCCCGCCCGGTGCAGGTGCGTCTGAGCGCGGCCGACGCGGTGGCCGTCATCGAGGTTCGGGACAGCGGCCCAGGCATCCCGCACGGCGTACTGCCGCATGTCTTCGAGCGGTTCTACAAGTCGGACACCGCCAGGATCCGCTCCGAGGGCAGCGGCCTCGGCCTGTCGATCACCGCCGAGAACGTCCGTATCCACGGCGGCACCGTCCGCGCGGCCAACCACCCGGCGGGCGGAGCCGTCTTCACCGTGGAACTTCCGCTGCGGCGGGACGAGTCGCCCGAGGAGAACCCGTCATGAAGACCCTGCACCGCGTCCTGCCGCTGACGCTCCTCGCGCTCACCTCCTGCGGGATCCCCGCGACCGGGGTGGTGCAGGCAGGCGGTCCCGCGAGCGGAACCCTGCCGATCACGTCGGTCTACTTCGTCAACGGCGGCGGACTGGTCGCCATGCCGCGCACGACCGAACGGCCCGGCGACCCCGCGGCGGCGCTGCGCCTGCTGCTGGCCGGTCCGATGGCCGGGGAGGGGCGTTCGGGCGAGGACATCTCCACCGAGATCCCGGCGCTGCCGACCTCCATGGCGCTCCCGCCCGCCACCGCCGACTCCACCGGGCAACCGCCGCCGGACGAGCCGACGGTGACGGCGAAGGGCGACGCGTTGTCGATCCGACTGCCCCAGGGCATGGGCCCGTTGAGCGACATCGGCCTGCGACAGGTGGTCTGCACGGCTGCCGCCGCGTACCGCTTCACCCGTCCGTCCGCCGACCCGGTCACCGCCGAAGTGGTCTACGGCGGTGGTCGCAGGGTCAGGGGGTCGGACGAGGACTGCCCCGGTCCGTGAGGAGGTTTCCCGCCGGGGATCCGGGTGGTGGCGGGGGACTCGACGGTACGGGGGTGTCGGCCTGTTGGAGCTGGGTGAGGAGTTGGTTCTGGCCGGCGAGGAGCTCGGTGAGGATGCGGCGGGCGGCGCGCAGCAGTTCGGCGACGTCGCCGCCGGCGAGCGCGTAACTCACCGTGGAGCCCTCCCGGATGGACACGACGATGCCGGAGCGCCGCAGTACGGCCAGCTGTTGGGAGAGGCTGGACGGCTCGATGTCGAGGTCGGCGAGCAGGTCGCGGACGGGCACGGGCCCGTGCTGGAGCAGTTCCAGGACGCGGATGCGCACGGGATGGCCGAGCATGCGGAAGAAGTCCGCCTTGGCCTGGTAGAGGGGGACGTGCATGGGTGCTCGCTCCCTGCCGCACGGTACGGGGTCGTCGATGCCGATCCTGCTGGTCGGGGACGCCTGGCGGCCACGGATTGGACTCATGTGGATGTGGCGACTTGAAGAAGTCTTCACATGGCGGGCGCGCGGCATCCCCGACCGGGACGAACCTAGATCTCCAACTGCTCCTCCACACGCCTGAGTTGGTGGCGTGCCATGGCCAGGTTCGAGCGAGCCTTGTCGAGGACCAGATACAGGAACAGCCCGTTGCCGTTGCGGCCGGTCACCAGGCGGATGAGGTGGTACTGGCTGCCGAGCGTGATCAGGATGTCCTCGATGCTGCTCTTGAGTCCCAACTGCTCCATGGTGCGCACCTTGGCCCGGATGACGTCGGTGTTGCCGGCCGCCGCGACCGTCATGTCCAGGTCCTTGCTGCCGCCGAGCGTGCCCAGCGCCATTCCGCTGGTGTAGTCGACGACCGCGGCCGCCATCGCCCCTTCCGTCCCGGCCAGCATCTCCTTCAACGACACTTCCACACTCGCCACGGGGCCTCCCTAGTGCCTGTGGTTCGCGGCGGGCCACGCTGGGCCCGACCGCCGGATGGCCGGACCGTATGCGCGTCGCGGTGGTCGGGGACGGGAGTCTTCGGGACTGTCCCCCGTTGACTGAACGCCACCCCGGCGAGACCGTCTGCCGGGCACAACTGCCTTTCCCGGGGCCGAAGATGACGTCTTTGCGGGGTGTGCGGTCCGCGGCCGCCGCCGCGAGGATCCGTTGCCCGGGGACGACCGCCGCTGAACGTCCCGGTCGCCCGTCGGGCCCGCCTTCGCCCAGGTCGGACAGGTCGGCGTCCTGAAGTCCACCAGGGTCCGAGCCGCGCTCAGAGCGTGCGCGCCGCCAGCAGCGTGATGTCGTCCTCCGAGCCGGCCGGGGCCAGCCGGTCCAGGACGGTGTCGAGGACGTCCGGGAGGGCGTGCGCGGAGGTGATGGGCATTGCGGTGAGTGCGGCGAGGCCGATGTCGATGTCCTCGCCGCGCCGTTCCACGAGCCCGTCGGTGCAGGCCAGCAGCAGGGTCCCCGGCGGCAGCGGGCAGAGCCGGCTGTCGTACCCGCCGAAGCCCGTGCCCAGGGGAGGGCCGACGGGGAGGTCCGCGAGCTCGGGGGCGGTGCCCGGCCGGACCAGCAGGGGCGGGACATGGCCGGCGGTGGCCAGGACGGCGTGTCCGGCGACGGGGTCCAGGAGGGCCAGGACGCAGGTGGCGACGCGGTCCAGGTCGAGCGCGTTGGCGGTGCGGTCCGCCTCGGTGAGCAGCCGGTTGGGGGCGAGCCCCTGCAGGGCCAGCGCGCGGAGCAGGGAGCGGTACTCGCTCATGGCCGCCGCGGCGCGCACCCCGTGCCCCATGACGTCCCCGACCACGAGCAGGGTGCGGCCGCAGGGCAGGGCGACGGCGTCGAACCAGTCCCCGCCGACCTCGGCGCCCCGCCCGGCGGGCAGATAGCGGCTGGCGATCTCCACGCCGGGTCCCGGTGTGTGCGGAGTGGCCAGGAAGGCGCGCTGCATCTCCAGCGCGGTCTCGTGCTCGTGGGTGTAGCGCAGGGCGTGGCCGATGCCTGTCGCGGCCCGCGAGGTCAGCAGCTCCAGCAGCTCGACGTCGTCCTGCGTGAACTCGGGGGAGTCCGCTCTGCGCCCGACGATGACGGCCCCGACGGGCTCGCCGCCGGCCATGAGGGGCAGATAGGCCACGGAGTGCAGCTCCAGGGCCCGGTAGCGCTCCAGGCGCTGCCGCGTGGGGGCGAGCAGGCGCACGGTGTCGTCGTCGGGACGGTTGAGCACGACGGGTTTGTGCTCGGTCAGCACCTGGGCCATCGAGGAGGTCGCCTGGTGGAATATCACTTCGCCGCTTCTGGTCACGGGGGTGAGCGGCTCGGGCATGCCGGGAGCGGCGGCCACCGCCATGCGGCGCAGCCGTACCGGGACGGGGGTGGCCGGGGGCCTGCGGGTGCCCTCGGGGTCGAGCACGTCCACGACGGCGTAGTCGGCGAACCGCGGCACCAGCAGATCGGTCAGCGCCCGGCAGGCGGCGGCCGCGTCCAGCGTGCCGCCGACCCGGGCGGCTGTCTCCTCCAGCAGCTCCAGGCGCTCCTGGGCCCGCCGCAGCGACTCGCGCTGCCGAATGCCCTCGGTGACCTCCATCACGACCGCGGCGACACCGAGGATCTCGCCGTTCTCGCCGTCGAGCCGGTGGAAGGCGCCGAGCCACCAGCGCTGCACGTCCGCCGGGTCGACTGCCACCCGGCTGTCGAACACCACGGTCTGCGGCCGGCCGGTGCGGAGCACCTCGCGCGCCACCTCCGCCGATGCCCCGGAGCCCGGGATCACCTCCGGCATGGGACGCCCGAGGTGCTCCTCGACGGGCAGCCCGTTGACGTCCGCCAGGGCGTCGTTCAGGTAGAGATAGCGCAGTTCCGTGTCCAGGACCGCGACGGCCGCCGACGTCCCGTCCAGGAACCGGCGAGCCGTCCACAGCTCGGCCGGCACCTGCCCGGCCCCCGCCGTCCGGGCCGCCTCCGACAGCTCCCGAAGGGTCTCCGAAGGGAGGAAGGGAGCCGAACGCGCGGACACGCGGGGGTGGGTCATCAGGTGTGATTCCTCGAAGAATGGAGTCCGATTCGTCATACTTATGGCGTATTGGACCACATTCGAGCCCTCGAAGCTATGAGCTGCATCTCATCCGTCGCCTACAGGCCCCCATCGACCAGCTTCTCGAAGAAGAACTCGTGCTTCAGGAACGACGTCTCGTGCTCCGCCCCCGGATACGGCGGGACGAGCGGTGCGGCCTGGAACAGCCGCCAGCCGTCCTCCAGGGCGGCCACGCCCGTCCCGTACGGCGGCTCGTCGCTGTCCCCGGTCGTGGGACGGGTGGCGCCCGTGCCGTCGTAGCGGGCCCAGCCGACGACCCGGGAGTCGAGGGCGGAGGTGTCCAGGTACAGGACGAGAACCTGCTGGCGCACGGTGTTCGGGACGCTCACGCCTTGCTCCTCTGTGCGCCGGGCCGGTTCGCGATGCGGGTGGCCCAGTGGTCGATGTCGAAGTCGGGATCGCCGGACAGGGCGCGCCACAGCCTGATCCGGTTGAGGATCTCCAGCCGGCCTGTGGCCGCCTCGTACCAGGGGAAACCGCGCCCCAGCTCCTCGCGGACGGCCGGAGCGTCCAGGTCCGCGGTGTCCCACAGCCGCACCTGCGGCACGGTCGGGTTGAAGCGGATCTTGTACATGTGGCGGACGGTGTCGCTGTCGTTGCGCCGGCCGCCGTGCCAGATCCCGTGGTGCAGCAGGACGACCGTGCCGGCCGGACAGGTCAGCCGGGTCTGGCCGAGCAGGTTCTGGTAGCGGCCGGTGTCGGACTCGTTCGTACGGCGCAGATGGCTGCCCGGGACGATGAGCGTGCCGCCCATCTCGGCGGTGACCTCCCCCGGGTAGTACATGAGCTGCACGTCGAACGCGTCCTGCCGCAGATCGATGACGGCGTCCGCGTGCAGCGCCTGCGCGCTGCCCTCGCGCGGTGCCCGGGTGTGCACGAAGTGGTGGTCGACATCCGGATCCGGACCCACCAGACTCCGCAACGCGCCCGCGACGGCGGGCAGTTCGAGGAGCCGGCGGGCGAAGGAACCCTCCGGGAAGGCCTTCGGCACAGGGGTGCCGTACGGCACGGCGGGCAGCCCGGCG
This sequence comes from Streptomyces sp. NPDC005374, assembly GCF_042872225.1. NCBI lineage: Bacteria > Bacillati > Actinomycetota > Actinomycetes > Kitasatosporales > Streptomycetaceae > Streptomyces > Streptomyces sp. NPDC005374. The sequence continues at coordinate 69,912 of NZ_JBIAKA010000007.1, forward strand.
GCGAAGACCCCGAACGCCTCCTCGTTCGTCTCCGGAGGCACGACGCCGTCCAGGCGCAGGAATCCGTGGGCCACGAACCGCGCCACCTGGGCGGAGCTCAGCAGCTGTGGTGTGGTTGACATACGGCAACCGTAGGAACTTCCGCCCCAGCGGTCGTGGGGTGTATTCGACGACCACTGGTAATTTTCCACCATGACGCGCCATGTCGACCTGGCCCTCGACCGGCCGCCCCACGTGGAGAACGCGGGCGTCGGCGTGCACGGCTCCACGGGCCCGCACGACGTGTTCCGGCTCCCGCGGCTGTGGCAGCTCCACCTCTACGGCTACTCCGGCACCCTGGAACTCGGCGGCTCCCGGCACCCGATCCGCCCCGGGCACCTGAGCCTCGTCCCGCCCGACACCGAGGTGCACTTCCACTACGACGCCACGCGCTGCGAGCACCTGTACGCCCACTTCCGGCTGCCCGGCGACGGCGAGCGGCGCCGGGTGCCGGTGATGCAGGACGCCGGCGCGGACGCGGCCGTCCTGCGCGGGCTGCTGCGGCAGACCCTCGCGGCGAGCGCGCAGTCCCCGGTACGGGCCTCCGCCGAGCTGTGGACGGTGCTGTGGCGCACGACCGGCCTCACCGGCGCCGCCGAGAGCCGCCCCGGTTCCCGGCACCCCGCACTGCGCACGGCCATCGCGCACATCGAGGAGCACCTGGCAGGCCCCCTGACCGTTCCCGGCATCGCCCGTGTCGCCGGGGTCTCGCACACCCACCTGACCCGGCTGTTCCGTGCGGACACCGGGCTGACGGTCGTCGCCCACATCCGGCGCCGCCGCATGGAACGCGCCCGGCACCTGCTGATCGCCTCGACGCTGGCGATCCCGGCGATCGCGGCGACCGTCGGGATCCCCGACCTGCAGGCGTTCAACAAGACGTGTCGCAAGGAGCTCGGCGCGTCCCCGCGCGCGGTCCGGGAGCGGAGCGGATGAGCCGGTTCAGGCGGGCACCGGAACCGTTCGCAGGGTGTCCCGGTGGCGGGTGCGGTATCTGCCGACCGCGCCGCAGCCGACGTAGAGGACGAACGAGATCGTCGTGACATAGGGGCTGATCGGGATGCTGCTGCCCAGGGCCAGCAGGATGCCGCCCTCGATCGACACCAGGGCGAAGACCACGCTGAGCAGGGGCAGCAGGACCGGCGACGCGGTGACGCGGGCCGCGGCCGCTGCCGGGGTGATCAGCAGGGACAGGACCAGCAGGGCGCCCACGACCTGGACCGACAGGGCCACCGCGAGCCCCAGCACGATCATGAACGCGAAGGACAGCCCTCGCACCGGGACACCGCGGGCCTCCGCGACGTCGGGGTCGGCGCTGGCGAAGGTGAGCGGGCGCCACATCACCGCGAGGGCGATCAGGACCACCGCGGAGGTGATGAGCAGCCAAGTCGTCTGCGGGGTGTCCACGGCGACGATCTGACCGGTGAGCAGGCCGAACTTGTTCGCCGCACGGCCCTTGTACAGGGCGAGGAAGAGCACCCCGAGACCCAGTCCGAACGGCATGAGGATGCCGATCACCGAGTTGCGGTCACGGGCGCGGCTGCCCAGCAGGCCGATCGCCCCGGCCGCCAGGAGCGATCCAGTGATCGAGCCCGCCACGATGTTCATGCCCAGCAGCAGCGCTCCGGAGGCGCCCGCGAACGACAGCTCGCTGATGCCGTGCACCGCGAACGGCAGGTCGCGCATCGCGACGAAGACCCCGGCGAGGCCGCCGACCAGACCGAGGGCGGCGCCGACGATGAGGGAGTTGCGGACCAGGGCGAGGAGTTCGCCGTAGTCCTGGAAGTTGAACAGCTCGTGCCAGACCGTCATGGGTGGACCTCCTCGGGCACGTGGTGCGCGTGCTCGTCCAGGGCGCCGACCACCACGACCCGGCCGTGCACGTGGACGACGTCGACCCGGGTGCCGTACAGCCGGGACAGGGACTCGGAGGTGAGGACGTCTTCGGGAGTACCGACGCGGTGGGCGCCGGGGGCCAGGTAGAGCACCCGGTCCACCAGGTCGAGCACCGGGTTGATCTCGTGAGTCACGAACACCACCGCCGTGCCGTGGGAACGGCGGCGGGCGTCCACCAACTCGGTGACGGCGCGTTGGTGATGGAGGTCCAGGGAGAGCAACGGCTCGTCGCACAGCAGGATCCGGGGATCGGTCGCCAGCGCCTGCCCGATCCGGACGCGCTGACGCTCACCGCCGGACAGCATGCCGACGGGCACGTCGGCGTACGACGAGGCGCCTACGGAGGCGAGGATCTCGTCGACGCGCCTGCGCACGGCGGCCGTTCGCAGGCGCGGGCCGAAGCGGTGCCCGTCGATGCCGAACCGCACGAGGTCGCGGGCGCGCAGCATCGCCTGCGCCGACAGCGTCGCCTGCTGCGGGACGTACCCGATGTGCCGGGCCGCCTCACGGGGAGCGCGGCCGAGGACCGTCAACTCCCCGGCGGACAAAGGCTGTCGGCCCAGCAGGGCCCGGACGAAGCTGGTCTTGCCCGCCCCGTTCGGGCCCAGTACCGCGAGGAACTCCCCTGGCCGGACATCGAGTTCGAGACCCTGCCAGACCGTGCGGGCGCCGTAGGACAGGGCGGCGCCGCGCAGGCTGATCACGGGCGGGGATACGGGCGGGGGTATCGGGCTCACTTGGCCAGGGCGTTCGCGAGCGCGTCGACGTTGCCGGTCATCCAGGTGAGGTAGTTCTTGCCGCTCGGCAGGGTCTCCGTCACCGGAACCACCGGGATGCCCGCCGCCCTGGCCGCCTGCTCGGACTTCTCGGTCTGCGGGCCCGAGGTCTGCGCGTTGTAGACCAGTGCCTCGACCTGCTTGTCGGAGAACAGGGCGAGCGCCTCCTGGAGGACCTTGGGGGAGACGTCGGTGCCCTCCTCGATGGCCTCGCTGAACTCGCCGGGCGTCTTGTCGACCAGGCCGCTCGCCCCGGTCATGTACAGCGGCACGGGCTCGGTGATGGCGATCGCCGCACCGGCGTGCTCCTTCTTGATCTGCGCCTCCTTGGCCTCGAGCGGCTTCAGGTCTGCCTTGAAGGCTTCGGCGTTCTTCGTGTAGAAGGCGGCGTTCGAGGGGTCGGCCTTGCCGAGGGCGGCGGCGATGCGGTCGGTGACCTTCGCGACGGTGGGGAAGTCGTACCAGACGTGCTCGTTGAGCTCGCCGCCCTTGGGGGCGGTGTGGCCGGAGACCTTCACCGCGTTGATCACCTCGGCGGAGGAGTTGCCGCCGCTCTTCAACATCCGGTCCACGAAGTCGTCGTAGCCGCCGCCGTTCTCGACGACGACCTTCGCCTTCGACAGGGCCAACTGGTTCTGGGTGCTGGCCTCGTAGGAGTGCGGGTCCTGGTCGGGGTCGCTGATGACCGAGGTGACGGAGACCTTGTCGCCACCTATGCGCGAGACGATGTCGCCGTACACGTTGGTGGAGGCGACGACGGCGACCTTGGACGCCGCGGCCGGGGCCGCGGACGCGCTCCCGTCGCTCCCGGAGTCCGTGGAACTGCCGCACCCTGCCAACAGGGCGACGGAGGCGCCGGCGAGCAGCGCCAGACGGCGGGACGGGGACGTGAGCATGGATCCTCCAAGCGCGGTTCTGATTGCCCCCTCACGCTAGGTGGAAATGATTGTCGTAAACAGGTCCGGTGGCTGTTATATGAAAATCGTTGCCATTAATTGACTTTCCCCTGGTCCGGGGCCTCGGTGAGCAGCCGCCGCGGGTTGGCGATTCGGAAGGCGTAGGCCGCCGCTCCGCCCAGACCGTGCCCGGGATGTTGCGGCGGCTCCGCGTACGGCCGGTCCGAACCCTGGACCACCGCGTCCACGCCGAGAGCCCGGACGACGGACTCGACCGCCCGGGGACCGTAGGAAGAGGTCTCGACGAAGACCAACGGGTCCGGCCGTGTCGTCACACCGCCTCCGCGGGCGGCGAACCGTTCCCCGTGCAGCGGGGCGAGTCCGGCGAGCAGCGCGAAGCACACCCGCAGACGTGGGTGGCGGGGCCGGCCGTGGGCGCGGAAGGCGAACCAGGCGGCGTGCATCTGCTGGACGTAGGGGACCATCGCGGGCCACCAGCCGGGCCCCTCGGAGCCGCCGGCCGCGGGTCCCGGGTGGACGAAGAGAGGGAGGCCGCGCTCTTCCAGCAGATCCAGCAGCGGGGCGCAGCTGGCGTAACCGGCGGCGTCCGCAAGGGCGTTCGCGGGCAGCTGGAGGCCGACGAACCCCTGGTCGAGGGCCTGCGCCGTCGCCTTGGCATCGATGTCCCGCACATTGGCGGCGGCCCACGCCCCGAACGGTTCGGGCAACGCGACCGCGCCCTCGTGATAGGCGTCCAACAGCGGCCGCGCCTCGGCCCCGGGCAGCCACTCCACGCCGATCGGCGCGGACAGCGAGACGAGCGCCAGGCCGAGGCCGTCGGCGGCGGCGAGCTCCGCACGCAGGGCCACGTCGTGGTCGGCGGGCGGGAGTTCGTAGGGCGGCTCACCGTCCAGATACAGGGTCCAGCCGTCGAGATACGGCGGCTCACGGCGCGACCTCAAGGCCGTCACCAGCGAGGGGCTCCACAGATGCTGGTGCACGTCGACATTGGTCATGACGCTCCTCCCGCCCGGGCGCGCAATGTGCTCCGGACATTGCAGGCCCCCATGATCTCGTGGCCGACCGCCTCCACGTCCACCCCGTGGCCGACGTGGAAGCAGCCGCCTGCCCGCCGCTCACCGCGTACCGGACACCGAGCCGATCTCCACCACCCGGGCCCATGCGGGCGGTGACCTCGGCACGTACTCGGGATCGTTCTCACTCGCAGCCCAGCTCGCCCCATCGCGCGGGAACAGCCCGATCACCGTACGGCACGCGGGCCGCGCGCTCGGCCAGGGCGTCTGACCGTCGGTGAGGGCCACGACGACGTCCGGCCGGGGCCGCGAGCGCAGTGCCCTGTCGAAGCCCGCGCGCAGATCCGTACCGCCGCCGCCCACCAGCGGGATGCCCTTGGCCCGGCACAGGGAACGCGCGAGCCCGGCCGCCGCGTCGCACGACAGCACCTGGACCAGGTCACGACGGCCGCCCACGGCACGGGAGATGGCGGTGACCTCCAGGAGCGCGCTGCCCAGTTCGTCGTCGCTGACCGAACCGGAGGTGTCGATGACCACGCACACCCGCGGTGGCCGGCGCCGCAGGCTCGGCAGCACCGCGCCGGGCACGCCCGCCGAGCGCCGCGAGGGACGGCCGTAGCTGTAGTCGTCGCCCGCACCTGCCCCGGAGACCGCCGAGCGCATCGCCGCGCCCAGCAGGTCCCGCCACGGCTGCGGCGGATGGAACGCCTCCTCCGCCCAGCGCCGCCAGCCCTTCGGGGCGTTGCCGGGGCGCGCCTTGATGCCCTGTGCCACCCGGAAGCGGACCGCGTCCCGCTCCTGCTCGCTCAAGCCGTCGGCGCCGTCGGGGCCCAGGTCCCATTCGCGCTCCAGACCGTCGGCGCCGCTGCCGCAGTCCAGCCAGGACAGGTCCAGCGTCAGTGGCCCGAGGCTGATGTCCTTCAGGTACTCCTCCATCAGCAGTCCCGCGTCCAGCCGCAGGCGATGCGGGAGAACGGCACCCCGCGGCCGGACCAGCCCGTCGCCGTACACGTCGTCGTTGATCTCGCAGTCGGCGGCGATGTTCATCCGCAGCCGGTCTCCCACCCCGGTCAGTCCGTGTTCCCGGGCGACCCGGTCACCGCGCCCGTGATGGTCGCGCAGCAGATGCGACACCTCGTGCACCCACACGCCCGCCAGCTCCTCCACCGGCATCCGGTCCACGAAGGCAGGCGAGACATAGCACCGCCAGTGCCGGTCGACGGCCATCGTCGGTACCTGCCCCGACTCGACGGTGTGCAGGGCGAAGAGCGCGGTGGCCAGATAGGGGCGGACCCGGGCGGCGTGGAGGCGGGCGGCGAAGAGCTTGTCCCGGTCCAGTCCGCCCGTCCGCTCGCGGGTGTCCGTGCTCATCGGCGGGCCTCGGCGGCGAGCGCCGCGCGGTCCGCCCGCCGGGACAGCGCCACCGTCCCGGCGAACCTGTCGATCGCCTCCGGCAGGTCCCAGTCCTCCTGACGCAGCGAGGCGAGCGTGGTGGCGGGCACGACCACCAGGTCCGGGGCTCCGGTCTCCAGCGCCCGGACCAGCACCGCCCAGGCCGCGTCCCAGCGGGCCCGGTCCGGACGGGCACGTACGGCCGCCACCACACCGTCGAGGACCGCCTGCCGCAGGTCTCCCCGCTCGGGCAGGACCGCCCCCGCGGGATCGGCGAGCACCTCCTCGGGGTCCGGGAGGTCGAGCCGGTCCAGGCTCGCCAGCAGTTCCAGCCCGGGGCCGTCCCCGACCGTGCCCCGGACGAGCGAGGAGAGCACGTCCCGCGAGGAGCCGGCCGCGGTCGCGAAGGCGATCAGGGACAGCGTCATGTCCCAGCTCCGGGGCGACGGCCAGGGCCCGCCCCGCCGGGTCTCCCCGGTGGGCAGCCGGTGCACGAGCGTGGGACGCGCGGCGAGCAGCCCGCACACCGCGCGCCGGGCGAAGTCCACGGCCTCCGGAAGCCTGCGCGGGTCGAGCCGTGGCAGGGTGGCCCGGGGCCAGGTCCCGCCGAGCCCGCGTACGACGACCTCGTGGTCGTGGGTCCACTGGAGATGGACGAACCGGTTGGCCAGCGGCGGGCTCAGCTCCCAGCCGTCGGCCGCCGAGGAACGGGGGTTGGCGGCGGCCACGATCCGCACCCCGGGCGGCAACCGGAGCGCGCCGATCCGCCGTTCCAGCACCAGGCGCAGCAGCGCGGCCTGCACGGCGGGCGGCGCGGTGGACAGCTCGTCCAGGAACAGCAGTCCCCGGCCGGCCCGCACCAGCCGGACCGCCCAGTCCGGCGGGGCCATCGGCACGCCCTGGGTCGCGGGATCGTCCCCGACCACGGGCAGTCCCGAGAAGTCGGACGGTTCGTGGACGCTGGCGATCACCGTGGTCAGCGGCAGGTCCAGGGTCGCGGCGAGCTGCGTCAGCGCCGCCGTCTTGCCGATGCCCGGCTCACCCCACAGCAGTACGGGCAGATCGGCGGCCACGGCCAGGGTGAGGGCTTCCAGCTGGTCGTCGGGGCGGGGTTCGGTCGTGGAGTCGCGAAGAAGCGTCAACAGGTCGGCGGCGATGTCGAGTTGGGAGACTGGAGCAGGAGCAGGAGCGTGAGTGGGCATGGGTGATCACCTTGTGGCTAGGAGTGGGCGCAGAGAAAGGAGAGGGAACTCTCAGCGGGCGGTCGCGTGGCGCGGGTGAGTGCGGTGGCCATGGGAGTGACGGCCGTTCAGACGGGGGCGGAACCAGGCGGGGCCCGGTCCTGCCAGCCCCGCTCTGAACAGGCCGTAGCTGACCCGTCGTAGCGCGGCCGCCTCCAGCTCGTCGCGCAGGGGGCCGGTGCGCAGCAGCGCCTCGGGCCCGAGCAGTTCCTCCACGACGGCCAGCGCACCCGCGGTGTCGCCGTGCGCCAGACGTTCGCGGACACCGTCCAAGCTGTGCGGTCGACGGTGTGCCTCGTCGATGGCCCGCAGACAGGGGAGCGGCGTGCCGGTCAGCGCGACCAGCAGCTCCTCCCGTCGGATCTCGGCCGGGTCGTGGTCCAGCGGGGCCAGTACCCCCTCGACCAGACCGATCCGGTGTTGGGCGCCCCGGCACTCCACGAGCCGTGGCTGTCCGGCCTGTTCGGGAGCTCGGGGCGGTCCGGTGGCCGCGTGGTCCGGCACCAGTGCGGCGGCGACCAGGGGGTGCAGTCGATCGGCCTCGACAGCGCCGGTGCGGAGCAGTTCGAGGTCGGGGAGAACCCAGGTCGCCGCGTCGGGCAGGACCGGGAGCCTGCCGGTGGTGTCGGCGGGCGTCGGCGTGCGTATCGAGGCGTCGTCCGCGGCGAGCTCCAGCAGCAGCCGACGCCGTCCGCCGCAGCGCACCAGCACGCGTCCGGCGGACCGGCCCTCGTCACCGAGCAGGATCCGCGCCTCGGCCACCCATCGGTCGACGGCACAGCCGTACGGCACGCAGGCGAGGAACTCTGGTTCCTCCCAAGGGAGTTGAGCGCCGGGCGGACCTGCCCCCGCCCGCTCCTGCAGCTCACCGGCCCGGCCCGCGTCCCACAGATGCCGGTGCAGGTCCAGACGGAACCGTCGGTGGGGGCGCGGATGCGGATGCCGTACGGCGTCGGCCGCGGAGCGGGACCACAGGGAGAGGCTGATCCGCTGTCCGGCGTCCGCCCAGGCGGGCGCGGTCCGGACCACCAGATGCGCGGGGCCGCCGTCGGTGTCGTAACGGGCCAGCGGCACAGTCAGCCCCGGCCGCAGCAGCCCGTCCGGAGCGACTCTCGGCATGTGCCAGCGCAGCAGGTCGGGAGCGAGGGAGCGCAGGTCGGCCCGGATCCGGGCCGCGAGTTCCCGGCCGTGACCACGCGCCACGGCACGGAGGTTCAGATCGACGTCGAAGCCCGCTGCGGCACACGCCCCCGCCCAGTCCCCGGCGCGGCGACGGACGGTCGCGGTCTCGATCATGGAGGCCGGCACGGCGTACTCGCGCACGCGCGGCCAGAAGGAAGTACGGAAATCCTCGTGCGCGATCGAAGGGAGCATCAGCACTCACCTTGCGCGGACGGGACCCCCCATCGTTCAGGAGTGTGAGTCGTCATCGTGCTGGAGCGTAAGGCCTCCCCACGCTCATCCGCCACGCCTTTTCCGCCGGGTTAGCCTGCAACGTGATCGAATTCCCGCTCGGCGCCGCCACCACGCTGGCCGAACTCGCCCAAGACCCGCACCCGCGCCTGGCGGAACTCCGCGCGCACGAGCCGGTGTCCTGGCTGCCCGAACTGAACGGCTGGCTGGTGACCCGCCGAGATCTCGCGCTCGACGTGATGCGCAATGCCGGGACCTTCACCGTCGACGACCCCCGCTTCTCGACCGCGCAGGTCGTCGGACCCAGCATGCTGTCCCTGGACGGCGACGAGCACACCCGCCACCGCGACCCGTTCACCGCGCCCTTTCGCCCACGTGAAGTACGGGACGGCTTCGCCGAGTTCATCGAGCGGGAGACCGACCGCCTGGTCACGGGCATCGAACCGGCGGGCACGGCCGAACTCCGGCGCGCCTTCGCAGGACCGCTCGCGGTGGCCGTCGTGACCGAGGCACTCGGACTGGTGGGCGCCGACACGGGCACGGTGCTCTCCTGGTACGAGGCCATCGTGCGGACGGTCTCCGACATCACTGCGGGCCACACGGCGGGCGACACGGCGGGCGAGGCGGCGTACGCGCAGCTGCGGGCGGCGGTGGAAAGCACCGTCACCGCCGGATCCGGTTCCTCCTCCTCGCTCCTGGTCTCGGCGGCAGACCGCCTGACGCTGCCGGAAGTCGCCTCCAACGCCGCGGTGCTGATGTTCGGCGGCATCGAGACCACCGAGGCGATGATCACCAACGCGCTGCTCCATCTCCTCGGACATCCCGACCAACTCGCCCTAGTCCAGGCCGACTTCGGCCTGCTCGACGGTGCGATCGAGGAGTCGCTGCGTCTCGAACCCGGCGCGGCCGTCGTGGATCGCTACGCGACCTGCGACACCACCCTCGGTCCGGCCGCGATCAGCAAGGGCGACCTCGTCACCGTCTCCCTGACCGGCGCCAACCGGGACCCGGCCGTCTTCCCCGACCCCGACCGCTTCGATGTCCGCCGCGCCAACGCCCGTCTCCAGCTGGCCTTCGCCCACGGCCCCCACTACTGCCTCGCCGCCCACCTGGCCCGCCTGGAGACGCGCATCGCCCTGCGGCACCTCCTCGACCGCCTCCCCGCCCTCCGTCTCGACCCGGGCCGCCCCGCCGCCCCGCACGGCCTGGTCTTCCGCAAACCGCCCACGCTGCACGTGCGTTGGCGATGACCCCTGACGCCTCGACGCCATCCACGGCCCGGGCGGCCGCGCCTCAGCCGGCCCGTGTCACCTCCAGGGACAGGTCGTTGTCGACGGTGAAATACGGCCGCACGACGGCACTTCCGAGCGTGGTGCCCGGGTAGACGAAGACCGCCTTGCGGTCCGCCACGTCGTCAAGGAGGCGGGCGATCCGGATCTGCGGGGAACCGGGAGCGGGCCGTACGAACATGTCCCAGATCCCGATGTCCAGGTCCTCGTCGTCGACCGTGAACGAGAAGCCCCGCCCGTCCTGAGAGGCCGTCGGCCTCAGCGTACGGACGACGCCGGCGCCGCGCCGCAGCCGCAGCCGCACCTCGGCGTCCTCCAGCGGCGGGGCGCCGTGCAGCCGGGCCGTGACGGTGAGCCCCCGGTCCGTGACGTCGACGCGGTCGGCCTCCGCGTGCGCCGGCCGCATCCAGGTCCTGACCGCCAGGTAGCCGTCCTTGGTGACATAGGGGACCCGGACGGCCAGTGGTCCCGGCCGCTCCCGCAGGTGCCCGCCGACAAGGGCCCGCAGGTCTCGCGGACCGGGGCGCAGACGGGTGCGCTCGGAGTCCTGGAGCAGATACACGTCCCACCGGCCCTCCGCGAGCACGGGATCCGCGCCCAGTACGGCACGCGCGTGGCCCTCGTCGCCGGGATCCAGGTCGAGGACGTGCAGGGTTTCCTCGGGCTGCCCCTTCTTCGGGCGCAGCCGCAGCAGCAGCCGGTGCCCGTGGGCCTCAGGTACCTCGAAGGTGATCCGGCCCTGCGCGTCGACCGCGCATCCGGCACGTGGCGTGGTCACGACCGCCCCTTTCGTACGACGCGCAGCGCACCGCTCGCCGCGGCGAGCGCGGAATCGCGCGCGGCGAAACCCCGGGCGGCCAGAGTGACGCCCGCGCGTTCCCGCACGACAGGTCGTCCCGCCCTCCTCGCCGAGACGGCCTCCGTGAGGAGCCGCTCGGCCTGTTCGACGACGGGAGCCGGAGCGAACCGCCGCGCGTTCTCCAGGGCCGCGCGGCTCATCCGGCGGCGCAGTCCGTCGTCCCGGACCAGCTCCAGCAGGGCGGCGGCCAGCGCGTCACGGTCCCCGACCGGCACCAGCCGGCCGTCGACGCCGTCCGCGATGATCTCGGCGGGGCCGTGGGGGCAGTCGGTGCTCACCACGGGCAGCCCGCAGCGCATCGCCTCCACGATGGTCATGCCGAAGGGCTCGAAGTCGGAGGTGGCCGCCCCGATCGAGCCCTTGACCCACTCCGCCTCCATCGGGGCCGCGGGGCCCATCAGGAAGACGTTGTTCCACAGTTTCAGGTCGGCTATGAGGCGTCGCAGCCGGTCGTGCTCGTCCCCCTTGCCGTAGATGCGCAGCTGCCAGTCCGGGTGGTCGGCCGCGACCGTGGCGAAGGCCTCGATGAGAAGGTCGTACCGCTTCACCGGGACCAGCCGTCCGGCCGCGACGATCACCTTCGCGGAGCCGTCAGCCGCCGGCAGCACCGGATCCGGCACGCTGTTGGGCAGCGCCTCGACCCGTACGCCGGGCAGCCGCATCCGGTGCCGGTAGGCGGTCGCGTCCGCCTCGGTCACCGTGGTGAGCACGTCGAGCCCGCGGTAGGCCCGGCGCAGTGCGGTACGCAGTCGGGGCGAGTGGTTGTTCAGGGTGAGGTGCTCCTGTCCGACCCGGGCGACATGGCGGGGCGCCTCGCGCGCGAGATGCACGTTGAGCCCGGGCCGGGTGCCGATCACCACCTCGGCGTCGGTCGTGGCGAGGGCCTCGGCTATGCGCTGGTCGGTCAACTCGCTGTACTGCCCGTACCGGTACTCGGAGCGCGGGAAGACCCGCGCCGGTCTCAGATGCGAGGGGTGCTCCTTGTCCTGCCGTAGATCGACCAGCGATCTCAGTGCGACCCGGGGGTCCAGCACGAAGGTCGGACGCTCCCGGTGCCGCAGCACCGAGACGATCTCCACCTCGTGCCGCTCGGCGAGGGCCTGGGCCAGATTGAAGGTGGTGGTGATGGTGCCTCCGATCCCGTAGGCGTTGTGAAGCAGGAAAGAGATCTTCATGTCGGGCTAGACCACCGGGCATTGCCTCCGGTTGACCTTCGTTACCCATTCGTGGTGTCCTCGCCGCCTTGGCGTCATGCCGTGTACGGGTATGCGGGGTATGTGAGACAGCCCTTGTCCCCGCCCTGGACGTACGTGGCCTCGTCGGCGGGGGCGATGGGAGGTCGGCGCCCAGGCCGAGCCCGCGGTCGGCGTGACAGGCTGGGATTCCCGAACCGGCCGGACCGAGGAGCCCACGTGACGTACGACATCGCCGCCATCCGCTCCCACTTCCCGGCCCTGGCCGCCGGCACCGCCCACTTCGACGGCCCCGGCGGCACCCAGACCCCGCAGCCCGTCGTCAGGGCCATCGCCGACGCCCTGTCGCAGCCCCTGTCGAACCGGGGGCGGATCACGCTGGGGGAGCGCAACGCGGAGGCCCTCGTCACCGGGGCCCGCCGGGCCATGGCCGACCTGCTCGGGGCGGAGCCGTCGGGGATCGTCTTCGGTCGCAGCGCCACCCAACTCGCCTACGACTTCTCGCGCACCCTCGCCAAGAGCTGGTCGCCCGGCGACGAGGTGGTCGTCACCCGCCTCGACCACGACGCCAACATCCGCCCCTGGGTCCAGGCCGCCGAACAGGCCGGTGCCACCGTGCGCTGGGCCGAATTCGACCCGGAGAAAGGAGAGTTGACGGCCGATCACATCCGATCCGTACTGTCCGGGCGTACCCGCCTCGTCGCCGTCACCGCCGCCTCCAACCTCATCGGCACACGGCCCGACATCCGCGGGATCGCGCGCCTGGCACACGAGGTGGGGGCACTCGTGTACGCCGACGGCGTCCACCACACCGCCCACACCCTCGTGGACCTGGACGGACTCGGCGCGGACTTCTACGCCTGCTCCCCGTACAAGTTCCTCGGCCCGCACCACGGAGTCCTCGCCGCCCGCCCGGAGCTGCTGGAGACCCTGCGCCCGGACAAGCTCCTGCCCTCCACCGACGCGGTCCCCGAGCGCTTCGAACTGGGCACGCTGCCCTACGAGTTCCTCGCGGGGACGACAGCGACCGTCGACTTCCTCGCCGACCGGCTGGACGCCACGGCCACCGGCACCCGGCGCGAGCGGCTGACCGCCGGATTCGCCGCACTCGAAGCCCACGAGCACGTCCTGCGCACGGAGATCGACAAGGGACTGGCCGCCCTGGACGGCGTCACCGTCCACTCCCGGGCCGCCGACCGCACCCCGACCGTGCTGCTCACCTTCGAGAACCACAGCACGGCCGACGCGTACGCCTTCCTCGCCGAGCGCGGCGTCCAGGCCCCCTCCGGCGCCTTCTACGCCGTCGAGGCCTCCCGTCACCTCGGCCTCGGCGACACCGGCGGCCTGCGCGTCGGCCTGGCGCCCTACAACGACTCGCAGGACGTCGACCGGCTCCTGACCGGGCTGTCCGATTTCCTGGCGAGGTGATCCGGGGCAGAGTAGGAAGGAGCGCACCGGCGAAGGAGAGCCGCCCATGACCACGTTCCCCACCGCACGAGACGTACGGACCACCCCGGAAGGCCTGCTGTGGGAGCCCAGCGCACGCTGGGTGCGCGGCCGCAAGGGCGACGTCACGGTCGTCGACAGCCGGCACCCCGTCCTCGTATGGGAGCCGGACAGGCCCGTCCCGCTCTACGCCTTCCCGCGCTCCGACGTCCGCGAGGACCTGCTGCGCCCCGCGAAGAACCCGCAGACCGGCAGCCACACCGGATCACAGGTCTTCTACGACCTCGAGGTCGACGGCGAGCTCGTGGAGAACGCGGCCTGGACCTTCCCGGCCGCCGACCTGGCCGGCCACATCGCCTTCGCGTGGTTCCTGCGCTGGGGCAGCGGGCTCGACCACTGGTACGAGGAGGAGGAAGAGATCTTCATCCACCCCCGTGACCCGCACAAACGCGTCGACGCCATGCCCAGCAGCCGTCATGTCCAGGTGGAGATCGACGGGACGCTCGTCGCCGACACCCACCGACCCGTCCTGCTCTTCGAGACGAGCCTGCCCACCCGGTACTACATCCCGCGCGAGGACGTCCGTCTCGATCTGTTCGACGCCAACGACTTCCGCACCGGCTGCCCGTACAAGGGCTGGGCCGAGTACTGGTCGTCACGGACCGAGACGAACATCGTCTGGAGCTATCCGGACCCGCTGCCCGCCGTCGGCGCGATCAAGGGGCTCCTCGCCTTCTACAACGAGGCCGTCGACATCACCGTGGACGGGGAGCGTCTGGAGCGTCCGGTCACGCCGTTCACCGAAAGGCTCAAGTGACCTCCGGCGGGCACGGCGCCCGTACCCGCGCGGGCCGTCCCGAACCGGTCCCCGACACGTGACCTGACTCTCATGGCCACCAGCGGTCTTTGCCGAGACCATGGGGGCGTCACCGACAGGCCGAAGGGAACGGGAATGCTCCGCAAGGTACTGGTCGCCAACCGTGGTGAGATCGCGATCCGCGCGTTTCGCGCGGGATACGAGGTGGGCGCGAGGACGGTCGCCGTCTTCCCGCACGAGGACCGCAACTCACTGCACCGACTCAAGGCCGACGAGGCCTACGAGATCGGCGAACCGGGCCATCCCGTGCGGGCCTACCTCTCCGTCGACGAGATCATCCGCGCCGCCCGCCAGGCCGGCGCCGACGCCGTCTACCCCGGCTACGGCTTCCTCTCCGAGAACCCCGAACTGGCGCGGGCCTGCGAGGAAGCGGGCATCACCTTCGTCGGCCCGAGCGCCGACATCCTCGAACTGACCGGCAACAAGGCCCGCGCGATCGCCGCCGCCCGCGCTGCCGGTGTGCCGGTCCTGGGCTCCTCGGAGCCCTCCACCGACGTGGACGAGCTGGTCAGGGCCGCCGAGGACGTCGGCTTCCCGGTGTTCGTGAAGGCGGTCGCCGGTGGTGGCGGACGCGGTATGCGCCGCGTCGAGGACCCCGCCCAGCTGCGCGAGTCCATCGAGGCGGCCGCACGCGAGGCCGCCTCGGCCTTCGGCGACCCGACCGTCTTCCTGGAGAAGGCCGTCGTGGAGCCCCGCCACATCGAGGTGCAGATCCTCGCCGACGGCCAGGGCAACGTCATCCACCTCTACGAGCGCGACTGCTCGGTCCAGCGCCGCCACCAGAAGGTCATCGAGCTCGCCCCCGCGCCCAACCTCGACCCCGGGCTGCGCGACCGGATGTGCGCCGACGCCGTCCGCTTCGCCCGCGAGATCGGCTACCGCAACGCGGGCACCGTGGAGTTCCTCCTCGACCGCGAGGGCAACCACGTCTTCATCGAGATGAACCCGCGCATCCAGGTCGAGCACACGGTCACCGAGGAGGTCACCGACGTCGACCTCGTCCAGGCCCAGCTGCGCATCGCCGCCGGTGCCAGCCTCGCCGACCTCGGCCTCTCCCAGGAGACGGTGCAGCTGCACGGCGCCGCCCTCCAGTGCCGTATCACCACCGAGGACCCCGCCAACGGCTTCCGCCCGGACACCGGCCGCATCAGCGCCTACCGCTCACCCGGCGGCTCCGGCGTCCGGCTCGACGGCGGCACCACCCACGCCGGTACGGAGATCAGCGCCCACTTCGACTCGATGCTGGTCAAGCTCAGCTGCCGGGGCCGGGACTTCACCACCGCGGTCAACCGGGCCCGGCGTGCCGTGGCCGAGTTCCGCATCCGGGGCGTGTCCACCAACATCCCGTTCCTGCAGGCCGTCCTCGACGACCCGGACTTCCAGGCGGGCCGGGTCACCACGTCGTTCATCGAGCAGCGCCCGCACCTGCTGACGGCCCGTCAGTCCGCCGACCGCGGAACGAAGTTGCTGACCTACCTGGCCGACGTGACGGTGAACAAGCCGCACGGTGAGCGGCCCGAACTGATCGACCCCGTCTCCAAGCTGCCCCGGACCCCCGCCGTCGAGCCGCCCGCCGGCTCCAAGCAGAAGCTCACCGAGCTGGGCCCCGAGGGCTTCGCCCGGTGGCTGCGCGAGTCGCCGACCATCGGCGTCACCGACACCACGTTCCGCGACGCCCACCAGTCGCTGCTCGCCACCCGGGTCCGCACCAAGGACATGCTCGCCGTCGCCCCCACGGTCGCCCGCACCCTGCCCGAGCTGCTCTCCCTGGAGTGCTGGGGCGGCGCCACCTACGACGTCGCCCTGCGCTTCCTCGCCGAGGACCCCTGGGAGCGGCTCGCCGCCCTGCGCGCGGCCGTCCCCAACATCTGCCTCCAGATGCTGCTGCGCGGCCGCAACACCGTCGGCTACACCCCGTACCCGACCGAGGTGACGGACGCCTTCGTGCAGGAGGCGGCGGCCACCGGCATCGACATCTTCCGCATCTTCGACGCGCTCAACGACGTCAGCCAGATGCGCCCCGCGATCGAGGCCGTACGACAGACCGGAACCGCCGTCGCGGAGGTCGCCCTGTGCTACACCTCCGACCTGTCCGACCCGAACGAGCGCCTCTACACGCTCGACTACTACCTGCGGCTCGCCGAGCAGATCGTCGACGCGGGCGCACACGTCCTGGCCGTCAAGGACATGGCGGGCCTGCTGCGCGCCCCGGCGGCCGCGAAGCTCGTCTCGGCGCTGCGCCGGGAGTTCGACCTGCCGGTGCACATCCACACCCACGACACCTCGGGCGGCCAGCTCGCCACCTACCTGGCCGCGATCCAGGCGGGCGCCGACGCCGTGGACGGGGCCGTGGCCTCCATGGCCGGTACGACCTCGCAGCCCTCCCTGTCGGCGATCGTCGCCGCGACCGACCACTCCGACCGGCCCACAGGGCTGGATCTGAGGGCCGTCGGCGACCTGGAACCGTACTGGGAGAGCGTCCGCAAGATCTACGCGCCCTTCGAAGCGGGCCTCGCCTCCCCGACCGGGCGTGTCTACGACCACGAGATCCCCGGCGGGCAGCTCTCCAACCTGCGCACCCAGGCCGTCGCGCTCGGCCTCGGCGACCGCTTCGAGGACATCGAGGCGATGTACGCGGCCGCCGACCGGATCCTGGGCCACCTGGTGAAGGTCACCCCGTCCTCCAAGGTGGTCGGCGACCTCGCCCTGCACCTGGTCGGCGCCGGAGTCGCACCGAAGGACTTCGAGGAGAGCCCGGACCGCTTCGACATCCCCGATTCGGTGATCGGCTTCCTGCGCGGCGAACTCGGCACCCCGCCCGGCGGCTGGCCCGAGCCCTTCCGCACGAAGGCGCTGCAGGGCCGCGCCGACGCCAAGGCCGTCCAGGAACTGAACGCCGAGGACCGCACCGGCCTTGAGAAGGACCGCCGTTCGACCCTCAACCGGCTGCTGTTCCCCGCCCCGACCCGCGAGTACGAGACACACCGTCAGTCCTACGGCGACACCAGCCTCCTGGACAGCAAGGACTTCTTCTACGGCCTCCGCCCGGGCAAGGAGTACGCGGTCGACCTCGAACCGGGAGTCCGCCTCCTCATCGCGCTGGAGGCGATCGGCGAGGCCGACGAGCGGGGTATGCGCACGGTGATGTCCACGCTCAACGGCCAGCTGCGGCCCATCCAGATCCGTGACGTCGCCGTCTCCTCCGACATCCCGACCACCGAGAAGGCCGACCGCTCCGACCCCGGCCATGTCGCCGCGCCATTCGCAGGCGTGGTCACGCTCGCGGTCTCCGAGGGCGACGACGTGACGGCGGGGGCGACCGTCGCCACCATCGAGGCCATGAAGATGGAGGCCTCGATCACCGCCGCGAAGTCCGGCCGGGTATCCCGCCTGGCCATCAACAAGATCCAGCAGGTGGAGGGCGGCGACCTGCTCGTCGAGATCGCCTGAGCCGGAACGCAGTCGCCCGCTTCCGTTCAGCTCACCGGCATTGCGACCCGCGCCGACCCGTCCGAGTCTGGACGCAGGCAGCCGGGCGGTGAAAGGGACGGGCGATGACGACGGACAGCGGCACACCGGACGCCGAGCGGCGGCGACTGGCCGAGGCCGACGCGGGCACGGCCCCCTGGCGGCGCTGGGGGCCGTACCTGAGCGAACGTCAGTGGGGCACCGTCCGCGAGGACTACAGCGACAACGGCGACGCCTGGTCGTACTTCACCCACGACCAGGCCCGCTCCCGCGCCTACCGCTGGGGCGAGGACGGCATCGCCGGAGTCAGCGACGAGAAACAGCGGCTGTGCTTCGCCCTCGCCCTGTGGAACGGCCGCGACCCCATCCTCAAGGAGCGGATGTTCGGCCTCACCAACGCCGAGGGCAACCATGGCGAGGACGCCAAGGAGTACTGGTTCCACCTCGACAACACGCCCACCCACTCGTACATGAAGTACCTGTACAAGTACCCGCAGGCAGAGTTCCCCTACGGTGACCTCGTCGACACCAACCGGGCCCGCGGCCGCGAGGACTTCGAGTACGAACTCCTCGACACCGGCGTCTTCGACGAGGACCGCTACTTCGACGTGTTCGTCGAGTACGCCAAGGCCGGCCCGGAAGACCTCCTAGTCGAGATCACCGCCCACAACCGCGGCCCCGACGAGGCGGTGCTGCACCTCCTGCCGACCCTGTGGTTCCGGCACACCTGGTCCTGGGCGGGCGGCACGGCGGTACCGGGTCTGGCGCAGCAGTCGCCGGGCGTGATCCGGGCCGAACACGAGGAACTGGGCGCCCGCTGGCTGTACTTCGAAGGCGACGCACCCGGCCTGTTCACCGACAACGAGACCGACAACGAGCGCGTCTTCGGCAGCCCCAACAGCACTCCCTACGTCAAGGACGGCATCGACCGGTACGTAGTCCACGGCGAGCGGGAAGCCGTCAACCCCGCGCGCACCGGCACCAAGTCCGCCGTCCACCACGTCCTGACGATCCCCGCAGGGGACAGCGCCCGCATCCGCCTGCGCCTCACCGACACCGAACTCCCGGATCCCTGGGGCGAGTTCGACGCCCTTGTCACTGTCCGGCGCACCGAGGCCGACACCTTCTACGCGGGTGTCACGCCACCGGCGATGGGAGAGGAGGAGCGGCGGCTCGTCCGGCAGGCCCTCGCCGGGATGCTCTGGAGCAAGCAGTACTACTACCTGGATGTCGAGCGCTGGCTCGCCGAACACGGCGTCGACCCGCTCGCCGCCGACCCGCGCATCCGCAACAGCGCCTGGTACCACATGGTCAACGACGAGATCATGTCGATGCCGGACACCTGGGAGTACCCCTGGTTCGCCGCCTGGGACCTCGCCTTCCACACCCTCGCCCTGTCCATGGTCGACATCGGCTTCGCCAAGTCCCAGCTGGACCTGCTGCTGCACCGCCTCTATCTGCACCCCAACGGCCAGATCCCCGCGTACGAATGGAACTTCGGCGACGTCAACCCGCCCGTGCACGCCTGGGCCGTCCTCTTCGTCTACGAACTGGAGAAGCACCGCACCGGCCACGGCGACCGCGCCTTCCTGGAGAACGCCTTCCACAAGCTGACGAAGAACTTCACCTGGTGGCTCAACCGCAAGGACGCCGACGGCAACAACGTCTTCCAGGGCGGTTTCCTCGGTCTCGACAACATCGGCGTCTTCGACCGCAGCGCCCCGCTGCCCACCGGCGGCCAGCTCGACCAGGCCGACGGCACCGCGTGGATGGCGCTGTACTGCCAGAACCTCCTCGACATCGCCATCGAACTCGCCGTCGAGAACCCCGTCTACGTCGAGCAGGCGCAGATGCTCTTCGAACACTTCGCGTGGATCGCCGTCGCCATGAACCGCATCGGCAAGGACAACGCCAGCCTGTGGGACGAGGAGGACGGCTTCTTCTACGACGTCCTCAGGCTGCCCGACGGCACCGCCACCCCGCTCAAGGTACGGTCCCTGGTCGGCTTGATACCGCTTGCGGCGACGAGCGTCATCGGCGGCCGTGCGGACCGCGAGTTCCCCGAACTGGTGGAAGGGGCACGGGACTTCATCCGTCGCCATCCGGCAGTGGAGGCCTTCGTCTCACAGCACCCGAGCACAGGTCCCACCACCGACGGCCGGTACCTCTTCGCGCTGTTCGGCGAGGACCGGCTGCGCCGCGTCCTGGCCCGCATGCTCGACGAGGACGAGTTCCTCGGTCCGCACGGCATCCGGTCCCTGTCGAAGCACCACGCGAAGCACCCGTACACCTTCGACGTGCACGGCGAAACGTACGGTGTCGGATACCTGCCCGCCGAGTCCGACTCCGGCATGTTCGGCGGGAACTCCAACTGGCGCGGCCCGGTGTGGTTCCCGATGAACATCCTGCTGATCCGCGCCCTGCTCAACCTGCACGGCTACCACGGCCCCGACTTCACCGTGGAGTGCCCGACCGGCTCCGGACGGCAGTTGAACCTGTACGAGGTCGCCCGGGAGATCTCCGACCGGCTCACCGCCACCTTCCTGCCCGGCACCGACGGCCACCGCCCGGTGCACGGCGCGCAAACGGTGTTCGCCAAGGACCCGCACTGGAAGGACCTGGTCCTCTTCTACGAGTACTTCCACGGCGACAACGGAGCCGGACTCGGGGCCTCCCACCAGACCGGCTGGACGGGGCTGGTGGCGGCCACCGCGACCCTGTTCCACTCGATCAGCGAGAAGGACTGGCACCGGGGCGGCCGGGAGTCGCTGCGGCCGACGGGGGAGAGGGAGGAACCGCTGTCATGACCGTGATCCACGAGATCAACACCCTGGTCTGGCTGGGGGAGTTGGGCCGCCGCCACAGCCGTCCCGTCACCCTCGCCGATGTGCCCGGCGAGGCCTGGGACTCCGTCGCCCGGCCCGGCGTGGACACCGTCTGGCTGATGGGCGTCTGGGAACGCAGCCCGGCCGGACTGGAGATCGCCCTGCGCGACGAGGGGCTCATGGCCTCCTTCCGCGACGCCCTGCCCGACGCCACCGAGGCGGACATCGCCGGATCGCCGTACTGCGTACGGAACTACGTCGTCGACGCCGCCCTCGGCGGACCGGAAGGACTGGCCGAGGCCCGAACCCAACTCGCCGCACGGGGACTGCGGTTGATCCTCGACTACGTCCCCAACCACGTGGCCCCCGACCATCCCTGGCTGACCTCGGACCCCGACCGGCTCGTCCGCGGCACCGCCGACGACCTGGCCCGCGCGCCGGGCGACTTCATCGAGGCCGGGGGACAGGTCGGGGCGCAGGTCTACGCCCGTGGCCGGGACCCCTACTTCCCGCCCTGGCCCGACGTGGTCCAGCTGAACGCCTTCAGCGAGGCCCTCCGCGAGGCGACCGTCGAGACGCTCGTGTCCATCGGCGACCAGGCCGACGGCGTGCGCTGCGACATGGCCATGCTGCTCATGAATGACATCTTCGGAAAGACCTGGGGCGACCGCGCGGGAACGGCCCCCGCAGAGGACTTCTGGCCCCACGTCATCCCGCGCGTACGGGCCCGCCACCCCGGCCTCCTCTTCGTCGCCGAGGCCTACTGGGACCTGGAATCGGCGCTTCAACAACAGGGTTTCGACCACTGCTACGACAAGCGCCTCTACGACCGTCTGCTGCACGAGAACGCCGACTCCGTCCGGGCCCACCTGGGTGCCGACCTCACCTACCAGCGCGGACTCGTCCGTTTCCTGGAGAACCACGACGAGCCACGGGCCGCCGCCACCCTGCCCGGCGCCCGGGGACGGGCAGCGGCCGTGACCGTCGCGACCCTGCCCGGAGCGACCCTCTGGCACGAGGGCCAGGTCGAGGGACGCCGCGTACGGCCGCCCGTGTTCCTCAGGCGCGGACCGCAGGAACCGGTCGACGAGCAGTCACGTGAGTTCTACGGCCGCCTCCTGCCCGCCGCTGCCGCCGTGCGCCGGGGCGACTGGCGGCAGCTGACCCCGACGGGCTGGCCCGACAACGACACACACCGCAACCTGCTCGCCTGGACCTGGACCCACACGGACGCCCGCCACCTGATCGTCGTCAACGACTCCGACCGCCCGGCCCAGGCGAGAGTGCCCCTGCCCTGGGACGACCTGCGGGGCCGCGAACGCCGGGCGACCGACCTGCTCACCGGTGCGACGTACGACCGTGACGGAGACGAACTGACCGACTCCGGACTGTTCGTGTCCCTGGACGCCTGGGGGTTCCACGTCCTCAAGTGGTGACGTGCACGGCGCGGGCGTACGGTCGAACGGAGACCATGAGCACCGACCCGCAGGCGAGTTCTGCTCCACGGACCACCACACCGGACTCCGGTGGCGGTGGGAACTCCATGGCCCTGCTGGTCATCGCGTCCTGCCAGTTGATGGTGGTGCTCGACATCACCATCGTGAACATCGCGCTCCCGGACATCCAGCGCGCACTCGACTTCTCGACCACCAGCCTGGCCTGGGTGGTCAACGCGTACACCCTCACCTTCGGCGGACTGCTGCTGCTCGGCGGGCGGGCCGGGGACATCCTCGGCAGACGGCGGGTCTTCATCTTCGGAGTGCTGCTGTTCGTGCTCGCCTCCCTGCTCGGCGGACTCGCCCAGAACGAGACGCAACTCCTCGCCGCCCGCGCCCTCCAGGGCGTCGGCGGCGCCATCGCCTCCCCGACCTCCCTCGCCCTGATCAGCACGACCTTCCGCGAAGGACCGGAACGCAACCGGGCGTTCGGTGTCTTCGCCGCGGTCTCGGCGGGCGGCGGCGCGATCGGGCTGCTCGCCGGCGGGGTCCTCGTCGAGTGGCTGAACTGGCGATGGGTGCTCTTCGTCAACGTCCCGATCGGACTGCTCATCGCGCTCGCCACGCCCCGCTGGATCAGGGAGTCCGAACGCCATCCCGGCAGTCTCGACATCACCGGCGCACTGACCTCCACCGGCGGCATGGTGCTCCTGGTGTACGGCTTCATCCGGGCCGCCCAGGAGGGCTGGCGGGACGCGCTCACGCTGGCGTCGTTCGCCGCGGCCGTGCTGCTCCTCGTGGTGTTCGTCCTGGTCGAGAGGCGGTCCCGGCAGCCGATCACCCCGCTGCACATGTTCGCCGACCGCAACCGCGCGGGCACCTACGGCATCATGCTGTGCCTGGCCGCCGCGATCTTCGGCATGTTCTTCTTCCTGACGCTCTTCACCCAGAACGTGCTGGACTTCAGCCCGCTGGCGACCGGGTTCGCGTTCCTGCCGGTCAGCGTCGTCATCGCGATCGGCGCCGGGCTCGCCTCCCGCTTCCTGCCCACGTACGGGCCCAAGCCCTTCATGGTGCTGGGCGCGATCCTGGCCGCGGCCGGCCTCGGCTGGCTGACCCTGACCGACGTGCACTCCACCTACGCGGGCAGCGTCCTCGGGCCGATGCTCGTGTTCAGCCTCGGCATGGGCATGGAGTTCGTCTCGCTGACGCTGATGGCCCTGTCCGATGTCCCCACGGAGGAGACCGGGGCGGCCTCCGGGCTCCTCAACGCCACGCAGCAGGTGGGCGGTTCACTGGGGCTGTCCATCCTGGTCACCATGTTCGGCACGGCCAGCACCAACGAGGCGGACAAGCAGATCCCCCGCTTCCTCGCCCAGGCCACCCCGGGCGAGCGCGCGCTCTTCGAACGCACCCGTGTACTCCCTCGGCCGTGGTCCGACGAGGTCCTCACCGCCGGTGCCTCGGCCGCCTTCGTCATGGCCGCGATCTTCACCGTGCTCGCCGCGATCATCGCCGTCATGGTGATCCAGGTGCGCCCCTCCGACCTGGAACGGCTCAAGGGCGGGCCGCCGTTGCCGTAGGGACGAGCCCGAGCCGCTGCGCGTGCAGCACCGTGCTGACGCGGTCGTGGGTGCCGAGTTTGCGGTAGACATTCGAGATGTGCTTGTGGACCGTGCGCTCGGAGATGCCGAGCCTGCGGCCTATGGACCCGGCCGTCAGGGCGTCGCCGAGCAGGAGCAGCACCGTTGTCTCGCGGGGCGTGAGCGCCAGGTCGGCCACCTCCTCGGACGGGGAGCCGAGCCGCCGCAGGAGGTGCCGCTGCTGCTCGACAGCGGACAGCAGGGGCTGCAACTGCTCGGCGAGGCGCACCTCGTCGTCGGTGAAGTCCCGGCCGGAGCGGTAGACCATGCAGCCCGTGACGGGCGTGGTCGACTGCGGCAGCGGAATCCCGAGGACGTGATCCACGTCCAGGAGGTCGTCGAGGAGCCGCGCGGTCGGGCTCCCCGGCCAGGAACGACCGGCCACCCGACGGGCGGTGACCGGCGCCCGGCCGGCCCGGTCCGCGTAGTGCCGGGCCAACGGGTATCCCTCGCGCAACAGAGCCATGTCGTCCTCCGTGAGCGCGGCGAACTCCGCGGTGGCACCGGGGGACAGCCCGAGCGTGCCCTCGCTCTCGTTCCAGTTGTCCAGCTTGTAGATGAGGGCGTCACCCCCGCACAGGACCGGCAACCGGTCCGCCAGCAGGGGCCACAGCTGCTCGGGGTCGCGTTCGTGGAGGGCGGCCACGGCGACCGACAGCACCCGCTCATACGCAGTTGTACCCATACCGGCCCAGTACCTCGCTGACCCACACTTCATCCGAGCAACATCGAAGTTCTCGCATGTACTCCAGCACATTGAAGCTCCGGCGGGCCGCGGTGGGGGAGGCGGCCCGCCGGCTACGCCTGTCCCCGTACCGGACGACCGCGCCGGCCGCTACTCGTGCGGGCCGCCGGAACAGGGGACCGGCGGCCCGCACGGACCATCGGACCTACTGGTCCGGCGCCTGAAGGACCGGGCTCGGAGCGGGTTCGGGGTTGAACACCGGATGGAAGCTCTCCGACGGTGCGAGATAGGTTGCGGGCAGTCCGCCCGTGTCGATCACGATCTGGTCCACCGCGATCGCGGGATCGACCATGAAGATCCGCAGCACATGCTCGCCGGCCTCGGCGACCGTCACCGTGGTGGTCAGCTTCTCGACGCCGTCCTCCACCTGGCGGGCCCAGGCGTCCCCCCGGTTCCCGGTCGCGAAGGCCTGCCCCGACAGCACGGTGACCGGCTGGTCGTCGAGCCCGACGGCCACCCGGCGCTGCCCGCGCTCGTCGAGGGAGGGCAGCCGGAAGACGGTCACGGGGAAGGTACCGGTGCTGTCGAACCGCACCCGGTACCTCAACTCGGGCGCACGGGAGGCGAAGTCACCGGTGACGGGAACCGCCGTGGAGGGAGCTGCCTCGACGGCTCCGGTACGACGTCCGAGGCCCCGCACGGTCCGCCAGCGGCAGCCCCCTCGCGCCACCCTCCGGTCGGCGTGCGCGGCGTCGATCGACACATACCCGTGGGCCTCGGCGAAACCACGGGCCCGTCGACGGCTGTTGACCACGCGCAGCGGCACGTCGAAGCGCTGCCCGGCGCCCGCGAACACCACGACGGCCTCCTGCGCCCCCTCGGGAACGCGGTCCCAGTCGACCTCCACCCACACCCGCCGCTGCTCGGTGAGCGAGCCGCCCGCCGTGCTCAGCACCACCCAGGGGTGACTGGCCTCGGCCGTCCAGTCCAGGGGCAGGAACCCGGTGTTGAAGACGTCGACGAAGCGCCGGTCGCGCGTGTACGAGGAGAACGACAGGGGCCGGTCCGCCCCCGTCTCGTTGCCCTCGGCCGCGACCCCGAGCCCGGACGTCTCCTGCCGGGCCACCCTGGTGACGGCCGGGCGTCCCGGGGCCTTGGGTATCTGGGACGGATACGGATTGATGTACCCGTCCCACTTCCCGCCCGCCACCTGGGTGTTGTACCGACTGGTGAGCGCGGCCTCCGCGGTGTGCGCGGCCAGCGCCAGATCCGCGAGGCGGTTCGCCCCGGCACCCCGGCCCTGGCGGACGGCGAGCGCGTTGCGGTCCGCCCAGTAGTACTTCAGGTTCATCAAGTACGCGCCGTGCACCGGGTATTCGACCAGCTCGTAGAAGGCGTCCCGATATACCTCGGGCAGGTCGGCGCCCACCGTCCGGACGCGGGCGAGCAGTTGGTCGTACGCCGCCATCCTGCGCCCGGCCTCGTCGCCGTGGTGGACGACCGAGAGGATGCCCGGAGCGATGAACTCGGGGCGCAGCTCCCCGGCGAGACGGTAGTACTCCGTGCGGATCTCGGCGATCTCCCGGGCGTGGAGCCGCCCGAACTGCTTCCCGGCCCACTCGGCCAGGAAGTCCTCGAGCTCGCCGGCCTCCCGGCGGTCCACGTCCCAGGCCATGTCCATCGCGAACGACAGGCCGGTCTCGATCGACTTGAGGTCACCGACGTTGAAGATCCACATACGGTCGGTGCCGTGCTCGTACACCCGCCGCAACTCCTGCCAGACCTTGGCCACTTGCGTGGTGTCCAGCCACAGGTAGCTCTTGGGGCGGCCCCAGTAGGAGAGGTGGTAGTAGATGCCGTTGCCGCCAGGGCGTGCCCGTTCCGCCTCGTTCGGGAGCTGGCGCATGTTGCCGAAGTTGTCGTCCGGCCAGATCAGCGTGACGTCGTCGGGGACCCGGACGCCCGCGTTGTACAGCTCAAGGACCTCCTTGTACGGGATGAAGATCTGCGGTTCGGCCGCGGGCCCGACTTCTTCGGCGAGGATGCGGCGCTGGTCGGCGATGATGTCGTTCATGACGACGACCTTCTCCGGGATCGTCGTGGCGTTCTTCGTCTCCAGCGCGCTGTCGTGCAGACCGCGCATGCCGAGTGTCCAACTGCTCTCGTACGCGGCGTTCTGCCTCGCCCGGGCCCTCCAGTAGTCGGAGATCACGCCGGGGTTGACGGTGTAGTCGTAGACCGGGGCGGTGCCGTCGGCGTTCGGGTGCTCCGCGATCCACGGCTCCCACTCGTGGACGCCGTTGCGCAGCAGGGCTTCCGGGTGGCTGGAGCCGACGACGATGCCGTAGCGGTCGGCGAGTTCGGGGTTCTCCCGGTACTTGTTGAAGAAGTCGGAGTACGGATGCATGGCCGGCCACAGGTAGTTGGCCTTCAGCCGGAGCAGCAGCTCGAAGACGCGCTTGTACGTCTCGGGGCCGATGTTCTTGTCGGGCTCCTGGGTGCGGTGGGACCAAGTGGTCAGGTTCTGCTCGTCGTTGATGAAGACGCCGCGGTAGCGGACCGACGGCTCCCGGCGCTCGAAGCGGTGCGCGGGCACGGTCACGGTGTCGCGGCGCTCGACGGGGACGTCGGCCCACCAGTACCAGGGGGAGACGCCGATGCGTTCCGAGGTGTCGTAGATCCCGTAGACGGTGCCGCGCCGGTCGCTGCCCGCGATCACCAGCGCGCGGTCCACACCGGGTACCGGGTGTTCGATCACCTGCGTCACCGAGGCCTCCCAGCGGCCCTTCACCCGGGACACGTCCAGGCGGCCCTGTGCGGCGAGGCGGTCGATGGCGGGGCTCGCGCCGAGGGTGCCCACCAGGACGAGCAGGGGGGTGCTCCGGGGCAGCGTGCGCAGCAGGTCGGGTCTCGCCCCGGAGACCCGCTCCACGTCCGCCTGGAGGTCGCCCGCGGCGCGGACGACGGCGGGGTCGTCCGCCGCGTCCACGAAGACGGCGACGGCGGCGCCTCCCGCCGCCAGCGGGAAGTCGGGACGGTCCGACGAAGCCGCGTGGGCGTCCGCCGGGATCAGTACGGGGAGGAAGGGGGCCGCGCCGACGGCGGCCATTCCCCGGAGGAAGGACTTGCGGGTCCATTGCTGGTGCGGCACGAGACGCTCCCCCAGATTGGCATGGTCAGGCCAGAAAGCGCTTTCTCGGGAACCCTAGGGGAGGGGCTGTCGGGCGTCCAGAGGCGTGCGTGAGGGGAGTGGCGTCGGGTGTTCCGGGATGGGCCGCGGTCGGGCGCCGACCGTACGGCCCTCCGCGTCAGGCGGACCGTACGGCCTTTCGGGTCACCGCGGACCGTACGGCCTTGTGGGTCAGGCGGGTCGTACCGCACCGCGGATGATCGACTCGCCGGCCGGGTAGATCGACTCCTCGCGGATGGACGATCCCGGGCCCGGCGCGTGGATCATCATGCCGTTGCCGGTGCACAGGCCGACGTGGCTCAAGTCGTCGTGGAAGAAGACCAGGTCACCGGGTTGCATCGCGTAGAGCGCGACCGCCGTGCCGTAGCTCGCCTGGCCGACGGAGGTGCGGGGGAGGGAGACGCCGGCCACCTTCCAGGCGGCCTGGGTGAGACCCGAGTTGTCGTACGACCCCGGGCCCGCCGCGCCCCAGACGCAGGGCTTGCCGATCTGGGAGCGGGCGAAGGCGAGCACCTGGATGACCTTCGAGTCGTAGCCGGGGTCGGCAGAGGGCAGGGCGGAGGCGGGGTCCACGGGAGCCGCGGTCTGCTGCGGTGCCTGCCACTCCGGCTCGGGGGCGCGGGGGGCCGGGATGAACGGGATGGCCTGGGTGACGATCGGGACGCCCTGGCTGGAATCGACCGGTGGGGACGCGAGCGCGGTGCCGTAACCGGCGGTGTACTCGGGGAGGACCGCGGTGGGTTGTGCGGTGTAGTCGGGCGCGACGGTGTTGAACTGGCCGGTGGTGTAGGGGAGACCGGTGCTGAACTGGCCGCTGTGTTCGGGAAGTCCGGTGCTGTATGCGCCGGTGGTTTCGGGAAGTCCCGCGCTGTATCCGCCGTTGGATTCGGGAAGTCCGGTGCTGAACTGGCCGGTGGTCTCGGCGAAGCCGGTGTTGAACTGGCCCGAGTATTCGGGGAATCCGGTGCTTTGCGGAGCGTACCCGGCGGGCGTCGCCGTGCCGAGCTGTCCGCTGTACTCGGGGATCCCCGTGCTGACCTGCGCGGTGTACTCAGGCATGCCCGTGCCGAGTTGTGCACGGTATTCCGGGAAGCCTGTGGTGGTCTGTGCGGTGTATTCCGGCAGGCCCGTGCCCAGTTGACCGCCGTACTCCGGGAAACCGGTGCCGACCTGGCTGGTGTATTCCGGGAGGCCCGTGCTGCTCTGCGCGGGGTACTCCGGGAAACCCGTGTCGGGCCGCGGGGTGCCCACGACGGGTATCTCGCCGGTGCCGGTGAGGTTCTGCGGGGCGGGTTCCGGTGTCCACATGGGCGCGGGGTCCGGCGCGGCGGTGAGCGCGGCCGGAGCTGTCTCCGGTGCGCTGGGCAGGGCGAGCACGGGCCGCGCGGCCAGCTCCGGAACGGGCCGTTCGGCGGGCTGGAGCGCACGTGCCACGGGGGCGTCCGTCTGGCGCGGGCGCCGTGTCTCGGCCGGGCGGGCCGCGACCCGGTCGGCCGGTAGGGTCGCCGCGACGAACGGTCCCAACTTCGCGCGGGCCACGCCGTACCACTGCCGGGCGATGGCATCCAGGCCGGGCTCGCTGCCGGACCCGCGGCCGCCGTCCGTACCCGAACCGCTACGGCTGCGCGCGCTCGACGCCGTCGCGGCCGCGCGTGTGGCGTTGTAGGTGCCGGAGTCGTTCTCGGCCCGGTCGTAGAGGTTGGTGATCCGCCGGCTCACCTCGTCGGGGCTCGGTCCCTCGTCCGCGGCTGCGTTCCCGGTCTGCGAGAGGAGAGCCGCCGAGGCCATCGCGGCCGTGGCGAGCGCGGAGTTGCGCTTGGCCGGGAGGCTGAACCCTCCATTGCGCGAAGTTCGATCCGGCGCCATGAAAGACGTGCCCCTTCCGTCGTGCTGCTCGCCCGTCAACTTAGCCAACTTGTGAGGCTCACGTGAAGATTGAAGTGTGAAAAGTGTGAGATGTAACTGTGACCTTCGTCGCGTCGGGCAGGCGCTCCCGGTGAAGATCAGCTCCTGCCGCGCTGGTGGCGCCAGGTTTCGTAGTGGTCGAGGATCGTCTCCTCGACAGGGCGGTAGGTGATGCCCAGTTCGTTCCGACTGCGGCTGTTGTCCACCTTGAAGCGGATACCGAGGTGCTTTCGGATGTAGTCCTGGGTGAGGCCGAAGGCGGGGCCCAGGACGCGCACCGGCCAGTGGGGGAGCGCGGTGCGCGGGATGCGCAGGCCGCGGGGGTGGCGGGTGCGGATGATGCGGGCCATGTCGTGGAACGACGTCATCGTCTGGGCGGCCAGGATGTACCGGCCCTTCGCGTCGGGCCTCTCCGCGGCCGCGATGTGCGCGTCGGCCACGTCACGGACGTCCACCGTGGTGAAGCTGAAGTCCGGGGCGCCGTAGAAGAAGTAGCCCTTGAAGAGCTCCTCCAGGAGGAAGAGGCTGCCGGACTCGGAGGCGGGCGCGAGCGACGGGCCCAGGATCAGACCGGGGTTGACGGACACCATGCGCCAGCGGTCCTGCGCGGCCTCCGCGTCCCAGGCCGCACGCTCGGCGACCGTCTTGGCGTAGTGGTACGGGTTGTTCTCCACCGTGCTGGAGGTGTTGAAGTACCTCTCCGAGAGCACCTGGTCGTCCATGTCCCGCACGTCGGCGTAGTCGCCGAAGATCGCGCCGACGGTGGAGGTGAACACCAACCGCTCGACCGTCGGGGTCCGTTCGATGCCGGCGAGGACGTTGCGGGTGCCGGTCAGGGCCGGGTCGACCATGTCCTTCTGGCCGTCCTTGATCCGCTCCGGCATGAAGAACGGCGAGGCCACGTGGAAGACCACCCGGCAGCCCGCCATGGCCTCGTCGAAGGAGCCCTCGGTCAGCAGGTCCGCCTGGAACAGCGCGAGGCGGTCGGGGAACTCCGCCTCCATCTCCCGCAGCGGCGCCGTCTTCGCCGTGTTCGCGAGGCTGCGTACGGTGGTGTGCACCTCGTAGCCGCGCTCCAGCAGCCGTCGCACCAGATGGCTGCCGACGAATCCGCTGCCGCCCGTGACCAGGACTCTGCCCGACCGCGCACCCGTGCCCATGACGTCACTCCTCCATCCAGGGGGCTGACATTGAAGCACTGTGTGTGCGGAGAGGAGTTGCGGGTCGGCCTTCCCGGGAGTCGGAAAAGGCAAGGCGCCCGGGTTCGCCGGGCGCCTTGCCTCATGGGGGTCCTGTCACCAACGGGGAAGCCTGAGTCGGTAGTCGGGCTGGAACCGCTGCATGTATCCGGTGTCGTCGCGGCTGCGTACCCCGGAGTCGACGTAGAGGCGGTGCAGCCGGTCCAGGGCGTCGTGGTCGAGTTCCACACCGAGGCCGGGTCCGGTGGGCACCCTGACCTCACCGTCGCGGAACTCCAGGACGCCGGGGAGGATGACGTCGTCCGCCGAGTTCCACGGGTAGTGGGTGTCGCAGGAGTGGTCGAGGTTCGGGATCGCCGCGGCCACATGGGTCATGGCGGCCAGGCTGATGCCCAGGTGCGAGTTGGAGTGCATGGACAGGGCGAGCCCGAACGCCTCGCAGACCGCGGCCAGTTCACGGGTGCGGCGCAGGCCCCCCCAGTAGTGGTGGTCGGTGAGGAGGACCTGGATCGCGTTCTGCTCGATCGCCGGCTTCAGGTGCTCCCAGGCGATCACGCACATGTTGGTGCCCAGCGGCATAGGCGCGTCCTTCGCCACCGCGGCCATGCCCTCGATGCTCTTGGTCGGGTCCTCCAAGTACTCCAGGACACCGTCGAGTTCATGGGCCACGTACGCGGAAGTCTCCACCGTCCAGGCCGTGTTGGGGTCCAGGCGCAGCGGCTGGCCGGGGAAGGCCTCCGCGAGCGCCTTGATCGCGGCGATCTCCTCGTCGGGCGGGAAGACACCGCCCTTCAGCTTGAACGACCTGAACCCGTACCGCTCCTGCATCAGCCGGGCCTGCTCCACGATGCCGGCCGGGTCCAGGGCCGCGCCCCAGTCGTCGCCGACGGCGGCACGGCCGTCGAGGGCCGGATGCTCGGCCCACTTGTAGAAGAGGTACGCGGCGAACGGCACCGAGTCCCGGACCGTCCCGCCGAGCAGGTCGCTGACCGGGCGGCCGAGCAGCTTGCCCTGGGCGTCGAGGCAGGCCACCTCGACGGCCGAGGAGGTCCAGCCGCCCTCGTGACTCGAAGGCACCGTGGGCAGCAGGGCGGCGTCGATCGCGGCCGAGACGGCGGTGGTGTCGAAGACGTCCATGCCGACGACCACCTTGGCCGCCGCCTCGAGTCGCTCCAGGCGGGCGACCCCGCCGGGGGACTCGCCCAGGCCCACCGTGCCGTCCTCCAGGACGAGTTGGAGGATGATCCGCAGGGCCAGGGGTTCGTGCACGCCGTTGGAGTTGAGCAGCGGCGGGTCGCGGAAGGCGATCGGGGTGACGATCAGTTCCTTGATACGGGTCGGCTCGCTCATGCGGCGACCACCTCCAGACCGCGGTCGATGAGCTTCGCCAACCGCGCGATGTGCTCGGGGCTCGGATCGACGAGGGGCGCCCGTACGCCACCGACGTCCAGTCCACGCAGGGCCACTCCGGACTTGACGAGCGCCACGGCATACCCCGGTACCTCGTCGCGGAGCTGGACGAGGGGGCCGTAGAACTCGTCGAGGAGTGTGTCGAGCAGCGGCCGGTCGGCCTCGGCCAGTGCCCGGTGGAAGGCGAGGGCGATCTCGGGCGCGAAGGCGAACACGGCGGAGGAGTACAGCGGGACGCCGATGCCGTGGTAGGCGGGCGCGGTCATCTCCGCCGTCGGCAGGCCGTTGAAGAACTGGAAGTTCTCCGTGCCGGGCACGGCCCGCACCGCGCGCACGATGCGGTGCATCCGCTCGATGTCGCCGAGGCCGTCCTTGAGGCCGACGACCTTCGGCAGCGCGGCGATCTCGGCGGCCGTGTCCGCGGTGAGGCGGGCGGTGCCGCGCTGGTAGAAGATCACGGGCAGGTCGCTCGCGGCGGTGACCTCCTCGACGTACCGCACCAGGCCCCGCTGCGGGGCCGTCACGAGGTACGGCGGGAGCAGCAGGATGCCGTCGGCGCCCGCGCGGGCGACCCGGTCGGCGTGGTCGCGGGCGACCGGGGTGGGGCCGCCGGCCGCAGCCAGGACCGGTACCCGGCCCGCGGTCGTCTCGACGGCGACCCGGGTGGCCCGCTCGATCTCGTCGGGCGTCAGCGCGTGGAACTCACCGGTGCCGCAGGCGACGAACACGCCGCCCGCACCGGCCGCGACGCCGTTCTCGATGTGCTGGGCGAGCCGTTCCTCGTCCAGCGAGCCGTCCGCGGCGAACGGGGTCACCGGGAAGAACAGCACTCCTTGGAACTTCATGTCTCCCTCAAACGTGGGGGGTCGGTCAGCCCTTCGTGGCACCGGCGGCGATGCCGGTGACCAGGGAGCGCTGGAGCAGCAGGTAGACGATCAGGCTGGGTATCAGGGCGATGACCGCACCGGCGAGGACCACACCGGAACCGACCTCGGGGTCGGTGCGCAGGATGGACAGGGCGACGGTGACGGTGTAGTCGGTGGGGTCCTTGGCGGCGATCAGGGGCAGCAGGTACTGGTCCCAGATCATGATGAAGCCGAGCACG
The DNA here is from genome assembly GCF_042872225.1 of Streptomyces sp. NPDC005374. Classification (NCBI taxonomy): domain Bacteria; kingdom Bacillati; phylum Actinomycetota; class Actinomycetes; order Kitasatosporales; family Streptomycetaceae; genus Streptomyces; species Streptomyces sp. NPDC005374. The sequence continues at coordinate 103,129 of NZ_JBIAKA010000007.1, forward strand.
CCCGCCACGCCGAGGGCGGGCTTGCACAGCGGCAGGATGATCTGCCACAGCATGCGCAGCTCGCCGACGCCGTCGAGGCGGGCCGCCTCCTCGATCTCGGTGGGGATGTCCCGCATGAACTCGGTCAGCATCATCACCGAGAAGCCCCAGGCGCCCAGCGGCAGGATCACGCCCCAGACCGTGCCCTTGAGGTCCATGTGGACGACGGGCACGTCACCGAGGACCAGCGACAGGGGGATCGCGATGACCTCCTCGGGGAGCATCAGCGTCATCATGAACAGCATCATGATCAGCGCCTGGCCGCGGAACCGGTGCCTGGCCAGCGCGTACGCGGCCAGCGTGCACACCACGAGCTGGAGCAGCAGGCCGCCGCCCGCGATGACCAGCGAGTTGCCGAGGTAGTCCCAGATGCCGCGCTCGCCCGCCACCGTGAAGTTCGACAGCGTGCTGTCGTGCGGCAGGAAGGAGAGGGAGGAGCCGCTGGGGTTGGTGGTGAAGGCGCCGGAGAAGATCGTCAGGAAGGGCGCCGCGAAGACCGCGAGGGCGATCACACAGAGCAGGATCCTGAGGCCCCAGGCGACACCGGGCCTGTCGTTCCAGCCGAGGGCGGTGTCGAAGCGGGCCGGGGTGGTCCGCTGCGCCTTGGTGCTCCGTCCGGCCGGGGTGTCAGGGGCCGCCGGCCGGACGGAGTCGATGACGGGGGCGCTCATCGCGCTTCTCCCCTCTTGCGGAGGTGGTTGACCATGACGGTGAGCAGGAGCGTCACGCACAGCAGGACGACCGAGGCCGCGGAGGCGCCGCCGATGTCGTTGCGGGTGAAGCCCAGGGTGTAGGCGCGGGTCATCCAGACGTCGGTGGACCCGGCGGGGCCGCCGCCGGTGAGGACGTAGACCTCGGTGAACACGCGCAGTCCGCGGATCGTGGCGAGCGTGAGCACGATCATGAGCGCCGGACGGATCGCGGGCAGCGTGACGTACCGCAGCCGCTGCCACAGCGAGACACCGTCCATCGCCGCCGCCTCGTACAGCGAGCGGTCCACGCCCGCGAGGCCGGCGAGGAAGATCACCATGTTGTACGGGGCCCAGATCCAGATGCCCATCACCATCGTCGAGTACAGCGCGATGTCCGGGTTGTCGAGGTACTGGACCGGCCCGAGCCCGAGGAGGTGCAGCCCGCTGTTGAGCAGGCCGTCTGAGGTCGGGTAGTACATCAGCCGCCACAGCTCGCCGACGACCGCGGTGGCCGTGACGGCGGGCAGGAAGACGGCGGTACGCAGGAACTTCAGCGAGCGGGCCTGGCCCTCCAGGAGCAGGGCGAGGGCGAACCCGAGCAGGATCGCGCCGACCGCCTGGCCGATGCCCAGGATCAGGGTGTGCCCGATGGCGTCCTGGAAGCGGTGGTCCGTCAGGACCCTCGTGTAGTTGTCGAGGCCGATCCACTTGTCGCCGAGGAAGGGCCGCACGTCGAAGAAGCTGAGCCAGACGCCCTTGGCCATCGGCCAGAACTTGAACACGAGGGCGAGCAGCAGCCCCGGAGCCAGGAACAGCCAGGGGACGACGGCCCTCTTGTCGAAGGCCCTCCTGCCCGTGCCTTTGCGCGCCGCGGGGGCGGAGACGGTAGCGGTCATTTCAGCAGGTCCTGGTCCTTGAGGTCACCGGCGAGGGTGTCGTTGAGCTCCCGCAGCTGCGAGCGGACGTCACCGCCGCAGTACGTGAAGATCGAGTTGAGCGCGTCGGCGGTGTCCTGCTTGATCGGGGCGAAGTCCGGCGCGTTCGGGAACTGCTGGGAGGCGTCCTCGTAGGCCTTCTGTACGACGCTCCAGCGGGCGTCGTTCCTGACCTTCGCGGCGTCCAGCGTGGAGTTCACGGGGATGCGTACGACGGGCTGGTGGCCGTCGACGCTGGTCATGGCGATCTTCTGGCCCTCGGGCGAGACGAGGAACGCGGCCAGCGCCAGCTCCTGCTTGTCCTTGCCGGTCTTGGCACCGAGGTAGACGTTCTCACCGTCGGCCAGCACATCGCCGCCGGCCGGGCCCGCGGGGGCGGGGACGACCTCGTACTTGTCCTTGCCCGGCGTGGCGTCGAAGGTGGTGATGTTGTACGGGCCGGTCATGTACATCCCGGCGTTGCCGTCCTGGAAGTTGGTGGCCGTCGCGGTGACCGCGGTGATCGCGCCGGGCTGGAGGACGCCCTTCTTGCCGCAGAAGAGGTTGTCCTTCATCCAGGTCACGGCCTTCACCGCGGCGGCGGATTCCATGGCCGGGCTGTACTTTCCCTTGCCGTCCGACGCGATGATCTGTGCGCCGCCCTGCCACAGGAAGCTCGAGCCCCACCAGGCGGCGTAGCCGTTCTGGGCGCTGCCCGGTGCGACGATGCCGTAGGTGTCGGCCTTGCCGTCACCGTCCGGGTCCTCGGTGGCGAAGGCCTTGGCGACGGAGAGCATCTCCTGCCAGGTCTTCGGTGCCTTGAGCCCGAGCTTCTTCAGCCAGTCCGTGCGGATCATCAGGGTCTGGGCCTGACGGGAGTACGGGATGCCGTAGTGCTTCCCGTCGATGCCGACGGTGGACGCCCAGGACTTGCCGGTGATCTGGTCGCCGCCCGTGACCGAGGCGGGATCGATCGGCTTGAGCAGGCCCTGGCTCTGGTAACTGCCCATCAGCGCCGTGTCGTTGATCATGACGTCCGGCAGGTCCTTGGTGGACGCGCGGCTCTGGAGCTGCTGGTCGAAGTTGATGACCGGCTGGTAGTCGATCTTGATGCCGGTCTTCTTGGTGAAGGCGGCGAAGACCCGGTCGTAGGTGGCGGCCGAGTCCGGATTGCTCCGGGTCCAGACCTCGAGCGTGTTCGGATCGCTGCTGCCCGCGCTGCCGGAGCCGGAGCCACAGGCGGCCGCCCCGAACATCAATCCCGCGACGGTGGCCGCCGCGGCCAGGCGGCGTCGTCGTCGGCGATCGCCCATGGGTACTCTCCGTTCATATTCGTGAACCCGCTTCACGAATCTAAATGATCGCCCAAGCTACGAATCGTTTCGGCCGTATGTCAAGACATGGCCGGGAGATTTCACCGAGGCTGTACAAGGCCACTGACAACGTTGTTGCGCACAAGCGGAGGGTGGGCCACCGTGGCTGACCATGAACACGAGCGTGTACGACGACGAAGGGCCCGGCGCCGCCGCGGCACGGTTCACCGGCCGCCCGGTCACCTCCGTACGCCTCCTGTCCGACGTGTTCACCGAGGTCACGCTCGACGACGGGCGCGTGCTCATGGTCAAGCGCGCCGACACGGCCGGGGAGGCGCGGGCGGAGGCCGCGGGGCTGCGCTGGCTGGCCGAGGCGGAGACCGTCCGGTTGCCGACGGTGCACGGACAGGAGGCCCGTCTCCTGGTGACCGACCTGGTCCCACGGGGCCGGCCGAACCGGGACGCGGCGCTCGACCTGGGCCGGTCCCTGGCCGAACTGCACGCCACCGGCGCGCCCGCTTTCGGCTCGGCACCGCCCGACGGTCCGCGCGAGGCGTACATCGGGCGGGCGCCCATGCGCAACGCCGAGGGCGTCTCCTGGCCCGAGTGGTACGCCGAGCACCGGGTCCTGCCGTATCTGCGGCGCGCGGTGGACGACGGCACGGTCGCTCTCGCGGAGGCCGAAGTGATCGAGCGGCTCTGCGACCGGCTGCCGGACCTCTCGGGCCCCGCCGAACCGCCCGCGCGGCTCCACGGCGACCTGTGGAACGGCAATGTGCTGTGGGGCGCCGACGGCCACGCCTGGCTGATCGACCCGGCCGCGCACGGCGGCCACCGCGAGACCGACCTCGCGATGCTCCACCTCTTCGGCTGCCCGCACCTGGACGAGGTGCTGCGCGGCTACGAGCAGGTGGCGCCCCTCGCCGACGGCCGGGCCGACCGCATCGGACTGCACCAGCTCTTCCCGCTGCTGGTGCACGCCGTGCTGTTCGGACGGGGATACGCGGAACAGGCGCTCAGTACGGCGAAGGCGGCCCTGGAACGGTGAGAACCGGTCCGGGACCGCCTACGAGCGCGAGGAAAGCGAGGGGGCTGGACTTTTGGAGAGTGGTGGAGAAGGAAGCCCCCTCATGGCCTCGTCGCCCGGTGTGACGTCGAGGGCGAGGAAAGCGGAAGGACTGGAGGAGAAGTCAACACCCCGAGGGGCTCGTCCTTGGAGAAGGAAGCCCTTCCATGGCCTCGCCTTGAGCAACCGTAACAGTCACTCGGGGATCAAGTCGCGCAGGTTTTCCGGGGTGATGACCACCGAGTCCGGATGCAGCCCCTCGGGACGCTCCAGGCCGATGTAGGTGACCGGCACGTCCGGGACCGACTCGGCGTCCCAAGTCGCCACCGCCGTCCCGCCGTTCGCCATCAGTCCGGTCAGATACCCGACCGTGAGCTGCTCGCGCTCGACGATGCCGCGCACCAGCGTCGCCACCGACGCCTGGTTGCCCTCGACCCGGTTCTGCGACGGACTGCCCTTCAGATACAGGTGAAGCCAGCGGGCGTGCCAACTCCCGTCCTCCGCACGCCGGAACGCCAACGGCAGCGCCACTCGCCCCGGCCCGCGCAGCTCCGACTTCATCCGCACGGTACGCGCTTCGAAGGGCCGCCCCCGCTGCTCGCCCTCACGCAGCATGAACCCGAAGAACGACTCCTCGGCGTCCTCGAACCCCTCCCCGGAGTAGATGTTGACCTGCGGGACGATGTACGTGCTCCGCACCGCCCCGAGCCGGAGGTTGATGAACTCCGATGCGCCGTCGGGTGCGTCGGTGATGTCCCCGGAGTGCTCGCCCTCCACCTCACTGAGGTTGGTGTACGACAGCCACGACACCGTGTCGTACTGGGCGTCCAGCAGCAGCGCCGACAGGTCGTAGTCGGTGACGCGCTGCTTCTGCTTCCAGTACACGAAGAACCGCAGCAGCTCCCCGTCGACCGGCGAGACCGACCCGCGCGGCAGCACCCCGAGCCCGGCGGCGGTCGCCCGCCCGCTGAGCGGAAGCGCCACGTCGAGGACGTCAGGGTCGACCAACAGCCGCTCCGGAGACGGGAGTCGACGGCTGATCTCCGCGTCGAGCGCGGCGATGAGCCGCTCCCGGTCCGCCTCCGGTAGGGCCGCACGCGTGTCGTCGACGACATGTGCGCGGCCGCCCCGGTTGATGAACACCCGCCGACGGCCCGTCTCCTCGCCCCGGTTGTGCAGGTACTCGCGCACCGACAGCACGACCCGCCCGGAGACCTGCCCGACGACCTGCTCGGCCGCCGTCACCACGGCGTTCCGCTCCTCCGGCGTGGCAGCGGTGCGCAGCAGCCGGTCCAGCGCACGGAAGAGCCTGCCGGGCGCGGACGTGAGCAGCTGCGCCGCCCCGGTGACGTCGTCAGCGCCGAGCAGTGCCTCGACCCGGCCGTCGAACGTGTACGCCTTCTTCTCGCCCCGGGCGACCGCGAACACCTCGGCCGCGCCCGGCCACTCCGGGTACTCGTGCGGGTGCAGACGCTCGCCGAGCCGCTTGAACGCCTCGCGGTGCGTGAGGACGTCGGCCACCTTGGCCGGGGCCGCCGTCACGACCGAGTCGAGCCCCGCGAGCAGGGCCCGGCGGGCCGGCCGCGACAGCGCCCGGAACCGCGTCGGCTCCTGGAGGGACACGTCCCCGCCCGACAACGCGCAGGCCAGCCGCAGCACATCGGTGACGGTGTCGAGCAGCGGGGTCGAACCCGCCTTCAGCCGGGCCGCGTTGACGACGGCCCGGTTCTCCCGCACCGGGATCGCCTCCGGCTGGGGGCCGTCCGCACAGTGCCCGGCGAGGACCCCGAGGTCGGCCAGGTGCTCGTCACCGAGCGGCGTGGTGCTGCCGGCCAGCGCCAGGTAGAGCGCGGTGACCTCGTCGTCCACGGCGCCGCCCAGGTGCAGGACGGTCAGCCGGTCGCCCACCGCGGCCGTCAGCTCGTCATGGGCGGCGAGCATCTCGTCGTAGGTGTGCCGGTAGGTGCCGTACGACGGCAGGGTGAGCAGGTTGACCACACCGGAGCGGAGCTGGGCGAGTACGCCGGGGCGGGCCTTGTCGTCCTCCAGCGCCTCGGTCACGCAGCGCATCCAGAAGTCGAAGGTGTCCGGCACGTTCGCCGGGAAGTCCTTGAAGTAGACGTTGTGCCGCACATGGTCGCCGACCAGCTCGCGCACCGTGTCCAGCGTGTGCGCGGCGGTGTCTACGACCGTGCCCTCGGACAGCCCCGAGAACCGCTTCAGCGCGTCCGCCGACAGCTTGAAGCCGACGGACATCAGCGCGGCATCGAACTGCCGCGCGACGACGTCACCCTGCCCGACGGGTCCCGCGGGGGAGGGGATGCGAAGGGTGTGCCGGATGACCAGGCGTTCCAGACGGTGGACCATTCCGGCATGCTCGCAGAGGTGTTCGACTCTGCGCACGGGAGTTTCCGCGCGTGCCCCGGCTCCCGGAGGCCCCTTCGCCAGGGCCTGTCCGGCGGATCAGGCCCCGCGCCGCCGGCATGATCCGCCGGACAGGCCCTAGTCCTGCTTGGCCTGGTTCTTCTCCTTGATGCGCGCGGTCTCCTTGCGGACCTCCGCCTGCGTGGCGCGCTCCTTCTCCAGCCACTCCGGCTGGTCCTGGCGCAGCGCCTCGATCTGCTCGGTGGTGAGCGCCTCGGTGACCCCGCCACGGGCGAGTCCCGCGATGGACACACCCAGCCTCGCCGCGACGACCGGGCGGGGGTGCGGGCCGTTGTTCCGCAGGTCCTGCAGCCACTGGGGCGGGTTCGCCTGGAACTCGTCCAGTTCGGCGCGCGAGACGACACCCTCCTGGAACTCGGCGGGGGTGGCGGGGAGGTACACACCCAGCTTCTTCGCCGCGGTCGCGGGCTTCATCGTCTGGGCGCTCTGGTGCGACTTCATGGAATCAAGACTATCGGCCGCGCACGGGGCCGCCGACCACAGTGGGTAGCCTTGCCGCGTGACAGACTCGCCAGATTCCCCTTCCTTCCGGCTCGCGTACGTCCCCGGGGTGACGCCCGCCAAATGGGTGCGGATCTGGAACGAACGCCTCCCGGACGTCCCCCTGCAGCTCCTCCAGGTCTCCGTCGCCGAGGCCTTCGACGCGTTGCGGGACGGGAGCGCGGACGCCGGTCTCGTCCGGCTGCCGGTCGACCGTACGGTGTTCAGCGCGATCCCCCTCTACACCGAGACGACGGTGGTCGTGGTCCCCAAGGACCACGTGGTGACCGCGGCGGAAGAGGTGACCTTGGCGGACCTGGCCGACGAGGTCGTCATCCACCCGCTCGACGACGTGATCGGCTGGGACCGGCCTCCCGGCGAGCCTGCCTTCGAACGCCCCGCCACCACTGAGGACGCCGTCGAACTGGTGGCGGCGAACATCGGTGTCCTCGTCGTCCCGCAGTCGCTGGCCCGCCTCCACCACCGCCGCGACCTCACCTACCGCCCGGTCACCGACGCCCCGGAGTCCGGCGTCGCCCTTTCCTGGCGCGAGGACGCGACCACGGACATGGTCGAGGACTTCATCGGGATCGTGCGGGGGCGGACCGTCAACAGCTCGCGGGGGCGTACCCAGCCGGAGCCGGAGCGCAAGCAGCGGTCCGAGAAGGGCGACGGACGCAAACCGGCGGCGGGTGCCCGCAAGGGCGCGGCGCGTGGATCTTCCGGCGCAGCGAAGGGCTCCCGCGGCGGGTCCGGTGGCTCGAAGGGCGCGGGCGCCCGACGGGGCAAACCCAAGCGCAGGGGCTAGCGTTCCCCGGAGCCCGGAGCCCGGAGCCCGGAGCCCGGAGCCCGGAGCCCGGAGCCCGGAGCCCGGAGCCCGGGCCGTGGTGCTTCTGGCGCGCGAGGCGGACCCACCCGGTGATCAGGCTGCCCCGGGACGCGCGGGCCCGTCGCCTCAGTCGCTGCCGAACGCCCCGTCCGCACCGAAAGCCGCCCCGGCGAAGCGTTCCCCGATCAGCCGATGCGTCGCCGCGTCCGGGTGGAGGCCGTCCGGCAGGGGCAGCTCCGCCGAGTCGGCCTCGCCGTACAGTTCGAGGCCGTCCAGGTAGTGCAGGTCCGGGTCTTCGGCCCTCTGCTTCACGATCCGTGCCAGTTCCTCGCGGATCACCCGCAGGGTCAGCTTCCCGCTCGCCTTCTCCGCGGGGTCGCCCATCGTCAGGAACCGCAGCCGGCCCTCGCCGATCTCACCGAAGTCCGGGAAGCACGGGCCCGGCGTGTCCTCGTGGAGGGGGCACAGGATGGGCGAGACGACCAGCAGGGGTGTGTCGGGGTGGCCCTCGCGGACCGTGTCGAGGAAGCCGTGGACGGCCGGCCCGAAGGCGCGCAGCCGCATCACGTCGTGGTTGACGAGGTTGATGCCGATCTTGAGGCTGATCAGGTCGGCGGGGGTGTCACGGACCGCCCGCGCGGTGAACGGGTCGAGTAGCGCGCTCCCCGCCAGTCCCAGGTTGATCAGCTCCACACCGCCCAGCGTCGCGGCGACCGCGGGCCATATGCGCGTGGGGCTCGCCGCGTCGGATCCGTGGCTGATCGAACTGCCGTGGTGCAGCCACACCCGGCGGCCATGGGCAGGGGCGGGCTCGACGGGTGCGTCGGTGCGCAGGGCGATCAGCTCGGTGGTCTCGTTGTGCGGCAGCCAGATCTCCACGTCCTTGACCTCGCCGGACAGTCCGTCGAACCGGACGGTGCCGGGCCGGCCGGGCCGGACCTCGGAGGTCCCCGCGGTCATGTCGACGGTGATGACATGGCCGGCCCGCACACTGCCCTGCCCGGCCGGACGGCCGTCGACGACCAGGTCGTACACACCGTCCGGGCGGGGCGGGGCGCCCACGTAGGCCCGCTTGGTGGGGAGCGTGTCCAGTTCCACCGCGGTGGCCCGGGTGCGGAATGCCAGCCGTACGCCGGAGGGCTGGGACTCGGCCATGGCGAGCTGTCCGTCGGTGTTCTGGGCGCGGGCCCGGGCGGGCAGCCGGTGCGGCAGCACCCCGTGCTCGGTGCGCTCCACGTCGAGGGCGCCGCGCAGCAGCTCGGCGGTGACGGGTGTGGTGATCCAGTCGTGCATGTCCTCAGCCTGTCGGTCAGCGGGTGGGCCAGTTGCGCAACAGGGCGTCGAGGGCGTCCAGGATGCGGGTCCAGGACTCCTCGGAGCCGGGGGAGCTGTGGCTGAACCCTCCTGCCCCCTCCAGGCTCGCGTAGCCGTGGAAGGTGCTGCCCAGCAGCCGTACGGCGTGGGTCCGGTCGGGTTCGGGCAGGTCGTAGCCGCGCAGGATCGCCCGCATCATCTGCGCGTGCCGTACGCCGGCGCTCGCGGCCGCGGTCTCGGCGTCGAGCCGCATCCGGGCCGCGGCCGCACGGCCGGGGTGTGCGTGGGCGTAGTCGCGGTAGACGTTGGCGAAGGCGGTCAGGGCGTCCTTGCCGGCCCGTCCGGCCACGGCGTCGGCGGACAGGTCGGCGAGCTCCTCCAGGGCGAACAGCGTGATCCGGGTCATCAGGTCCTGGGAGTTCCTGACGTGCGAGTACAGGCTCGCGACCTTGACGTCGAACCGCCGGGCGAGCTCCGAGACGGTGACGTGCTCGAAGCCCACCTCGTCGGCGAGCTCGGCGCCCGCCAGGACCAGTCGTTCCGTGGTCAGCCCCGCTCGTGCCATGACCGTCCTCTCGTGAGCCTGAAGTAATTATGCATTTGCCTAAGAGGTTTAGGCAATCTAGCGTGAACCTATGGAACCGCTGACCGAACAAGAGATCCGTGCCGCCTTCGTGAACTGCACCAAGGGCGAGACGAAGCGGCTGTCCGTCCCGCGTGATCTGGCCGACCGGCCCTGGAAGGATCTGGACTACCTCGGCTGGCGCGACCCGCAGGCCCCCGACCGCGCCTACCTCGTCGCCGTCCTGGACGGCCGCCCGACGGCCATCGCGCTGCGGGCCTCCGCCGCCGGGTCTTGGCAGACGCGGCGGAGCATGTGCTCGATGTGCCTGACCACCCATGCCGGAGGGGTCTCCCTGCTTGTCGCACCGAGGGCGGGCAAGGCAGGGCAGCAGGGCAACTCGGTCGGCGCCTACATGTGCGACGACCTCGCCTGCTCGCTGTACGTGCGGGGCAAGAGGGACGCGGGTGCCGGCGCACGGCTCCACGAGACGCTCACCCTGGACGAGAAGATCCGGCGCACGGTGACGAACGTCGCCGCTTTCGTCGCCAAGGTGACGGGAGCCGTGTGACGGGGGCCGTGTAAGGCCCCCTGGCCCACCGGGAGTTCAGGCCGTGTACGTCGCCTGCTGTGTCGTACTCACCCCGTCACATCGTCCGCCCGGCTGAGCAGCCCTGCCACAGCGAAGTGCCGTCGGGCCGTACGGGGTTGGCCACACCGAAGGCGACCTCGGGCTCCGAGCCCGGAAGTAGGCATGGGTCGGGTCCTCGGCCCCCTCATGGAAAGGCACGAACTCGGTGCCGGCCGGTATCCCGAACGGTGTGCGAGTTGCCGACCGCGATAAGGAGGAGGCGAGTGACGGTCAACGGGTCTGAAGCGGCTCATTCCGATCGAACGTCCCGGATCGTGCAGCGGAGTCCGAAGTCACCCGATTCCGCGGGGCGGTTCGAAGGGCGCGGTCACCGGGTCGGCACGCGGAACCGTGAGGTCCCGTCGGCCGTCTGCGGCACATCGCGGCTGGTCGAGGGCTCATGGTGGAGCCGTACACCGAGACGGCTTGCGCCCTTTCGGGGCTCTGCCGAAGAAGCGCGGTCGCCGTCGACGACCTGCCCGACGTCCCGCCGTGGGCATCCGACCGCCAGTAGTACAGGGCCGTTCCGGCGCCCCCGGTGGCACAATCGGGCCCGTGGATTGGGGGATCCTCGAGCGCGAGCCCGAGCTGGCGCGACTGGCCTCGGCCGCGCGGGAGGCGGCGGACGGGGCCGGATCCGTGGTGCTCGTCTCCGGCGAGGCCGGCATCGGCAAGTCGAGCCTGGTGAAGGCGCTCCCGGACCACCTGCCGGACGGCGTCCGCGTCCTCGTCGGCGAGTGCGACGACCTTGCCACGCGCAGGCCTCTCGGCCCTTTCCGCGATCTCATCGGCAGCGTGGGCGGAGCACTCGCTCACGCCGTCACGGAGGGCGGCGACCGCCACCGCGTCCACGAGGCACTGCTCGAAGAGCTGCGCGGAACGGTACTCGTCGTCGAGGACGTCCACTGGGCCGACGAGGCATCCCTGGACGCCCTGCGCTTCCTGGTCCGGCGGATGGAGCGGCTGCCCGCCCTGCTCGTCCTGACCTACCGCGACGACGAGTTGAGCCGTGAGCATCCTCTGCGGCATCTGCTGGGCCAGGTGTCCCGGTCGCCCCGGGTGCACCGGCTGCCCCTGGCCCGCCTCTCCCTGGCCGCCGTCCGCACCCTCAGTGCCGGCCGGGCCGACCCCGCCCAGGTGTACGCGGTCACGAACGGCAACCCCTTCTTCGTCGCCGAGATCGTCGCCGCCGGCGGCACCGGGAGCGTGCCCCCGACCGTCGTCGACGCCGTGCTCGCCCGGCTGCGGGGGCTGCCCGGGGCCACCGTGGACGCGCTGGAGCAACTGGCCGTCGTCCCCTCGGCCGTCGAACGCCCCCTGGTCGACGCGCTGCTCACAGGCGGGACGCCCGTCCCGGCGGCGCCCGAGCGACACGACCCGCTCGCGGCCGGAGTGTCCGTCCTGCCCGCTGACGGCGTGGCCGTCCTGGCCGCCGCCGAACAGCGTGGCCTGCTCACCGTCACTCCGGAACGGGTGGCGTTCCGGCACGAGTTGATCCGCCGGGCCGTCGTCGACTCCCTGCCCGCCGCCCGGCGCATCGGCCTCAACCGGGCCGTTCTCACGGCCCTCGTCGCCCGTCCGGGTTCCGACGCCGCCCGTATCGTCCACCACGCGGCACAGGCGGGCGACCAGGACGCCATAGCCCGCTACGGCCCCGACGCGGCGAAGGACGCCTCCTTGGCGGGCGCCCACCGCGAGGCCGCCGCCCACCTCCGGCTCGTGCTGCGCGGACGGCACCGCTACGCCCCCGACGAACTCGCCGACCTGCTCGAACGCTACGCCGTGGAGAGCTACACCATCGCCGACTCGGCCGCCGCCGTCGCCGCCCAGCGTGAGGCCGTCGCCCTGCGCCGCTCCCTCGGTGACACCCTCGCCCTCGGAGCCGATCTGCGCTGGCTGTCCCGTATCCACTGGTGGGCCGGCAACGCCGACCAGGCACAGGAGGCCGCCCGGGAGGCGGTGGCCGTCCTCGAACACGCGGGAGACGACAGGCTGTTGGCCCTCGCCGTCAGCAACACCGCCCAGCTGCGCATGCTGTCCGAGCGCTACGCCGAGGCCGTCGAACACGGTGAGCGCGCGATCGCTCTGGCCCGCAAGGCCGGGGACCTCGCGATCCTCGCGCACGCCCTCAACAACGTCGGAACCGCCCGCTGGCGCTCCGGAGACCCCGGCGGGCGGGGCCAGTTGGAGGAGAGCCTCGAGGTCGCGCTCACCGCCGGCGAGGTCGAACACGCCTGCCGCTCCTACGCCAACATCATCTGGACCCTGCTCGACAACCTCCAGTACGACGAGGCCGACACGTTCCTGCCCCCGGCGATGGAACTCGCCGACCGCGCCGAGCACTTGGGCTTCCTCAACTACCTCCACGTCGAACTCGCCATGCGTAGATTCGCCGCCGCCGACTGGGACGACGCCGAGAAGCACGCCGAGTACGGCATGCACGACTTCGTCCCCGCCCGCTGTCCCGCCCTGACCGTCCTCGCCCGGGTCCGCATCCGCCGCGGCCGTCCCGGCGCCGGTGAACTCCTTGCCGAGGCCTGGGAGATGGCCGTGGAGACGAAGGAGCTCCAGCGCACCGGTCCGGTGGCGGTGGCGCGCGCGGAGGCGGCCTGGCTGCGCGGGGACGCGAAGGCGGTCATCGAGGCGGCCGAACCGGTCCACGCCCAGGCGAGCCGGCTGCCCGGCGCCCCCTACCGCTCCGAGCTGGGCTACTGGCTCACCAAAGCGGGCCACCGCGTCGCGCCGGACGACTCGGACCATCCGTACGCCTTGCAGACGCGTGGCCGGTGGCGCCGGGCCGCCGTGCTCTGGCAGGCCGCCGGATGCCCCTACGAACACGCCGCCGCGCTCGCCGAGAGCCCGGACCCCGCCGACAAGCTGACGGCTCTCGTCGCCTTCGACGCCCTGGGAGCCGAACCGGCGGCCCGGCTGCTCCGCGTCGAGCTGCGAAGGCTCGGAGTGCGCCGCATCCCCCGCGGGCCCCTCGCCGTGACCCGTGAGAACCCCGCAGGTCTGACCGAACGCCAGCTCCAGGTCATGCGGTTGCTCGCCGAAGGGCTGACCAACGCGGAGATCGCCGCCCGGCTCGTCGTGTCGGTCAGGACGGTCGACAACCACGTGCGGGCGGTGCTCGACAAACTCGGCGCCCCGAGCCGACGGCAGGCCGCCGTGCGCGCGGCGGAGCTCGGGCTGCTCGCCGACGGTTCTCCGACGTAGGTATCCCGGGGCGCCGAGCTGGGTGACGGTCACGGATGCCCGCTTGCGCACGACGCGAGTAGAACGGGCGAATCAGCCCGATTCGGAAAAGATTCGGAAACCGGGGGACCATATGTCCAGCACACCCGCACAGGCCGCACGCCGTGAACTGACCGGATTCACCGGGGAGTTGATCGGACCCGACGACACCGGCTACGAGGAGGCCCGCACCGTCTACAACGCCATGATCGACAGGCGTCCCGCCCTCGTCGCCCGCTGCGGTGACGCGGACGCGGTGGCCCGCACCATCGGCTTCGCCCGCACCCACGGCCTCCGGCTCGCCGTGCGCGGCGGCGGCCACCACGGCGCCGGACTCGGCACCGTCGACGGGGGAGTGGTCGCCGACCTGTCCCCCCTCAAGGACATCCAGGTCGACCCCGAAGCCCGCACCGTGCGGGTCGGGGGCGGCTGCGTGTGGGGCGAGGTGGACCGCGCCACCAACGCGCACGGCCTGGCCACGCCCAGCGGCATCGTCTCCACGACCGGCGTCGGCGGCATCGCCACCGGCGGCGGGCTCGGCCACCTGACCCGCAAGTGCGGGCTGACCATCGACAACCTCCTGGAGGCCGACGTCGTCCTCGCCGACGGCCGCCGGGTACGGGCGAGCGCCGACGAGAACAGCGACCTGTTCTGGGCGATCCGGGGCGGCGGAGGCAACTTCGGCGTCGTCACATCGTTCCTCTTCCGGCTGCACGAGATCAGTACGGTCGTCGCCGGACCGACCTTCTGGCCCGTCGAGGACAGTGCCGAAGTCCTCGCCGCCTACCGGGACTTCATCCTGACCGCACCCCGCGAGCTGGGCGGCTTCTTCCTGCACGGCACGGTCCCGCCCGCCCCGCCGTTCCCCGAGGAGATCCAACTCCGCAAGACGGCCGGCGTGGTGTGGTGCTACGCGGGCGACGACCCCGAGGCCGCCGCCCGCGAGATGGCCCCGCTGCTCGACGCCCTGCCCCAGCCGCTGCTGCACGCGCCCATGGTCATGCCCCACCCCGACCTGCAGTCGATGTTCGACGGGCTGTACCCGCCCGGCCACCAGTGGTACTGGCGGGCCGACTTCGTCGAGAGCATCCCCGACGACGCGGTCGAACTGCACGCCAAGTTCGGCGCCGAGGTACCGACCATGCAGTCGACCATGCACCTCTACCCGATCGACGGTGCCGCCCACGACGTGGGCCGACAGGACACCCCCTGGACCTACCGCAACGCCAACTGGGCGTCGGTCTTCGCCGGCGTGGACCCCGACCCGGCCAACGCCGAACTGATCAAGCGGTGGACCGTCGACTACTTCGACGCGCTGCACCCGTATGCGGCCGGTGGCGCCTACGTCAACATGATGATGGACGAGGGTCAGGAGCGCGTCCGCGCCAGCTACGGCGACAACTACGACCGGCTGGCCCGCATCAAGGCCGACCGGGACCCGGACAACCTGTTCCGCCTCAACCAGAACATCCAGCCGGCACCGAAGCCGTCGCACGGGGCGCGGCCGTAGGGCTGGGCGAAGGGGTGGTGGGGCGCGCCGACGGATGTGGACGATCAGTTCCGGACGGCGCGCCCCACCGACTCCACCAGCGGCAGCAGCCGGTACGCGACCCGCTCCCGCAGCGCCACCTCGGTGCGTGTCCGCACCACGCCCGGCAGACTGATCACCTTCTGGATCACGTCCTCCAGATGTGCGTTGTCCCGCGCCACGACCCGCGTCAGCAGATCCCCGCCGCCCGCGATCGAGAACGCCTCGACGATCTCCGGTACGGCGGCCAGCGCGTCCCCCACGTCGTCGAGCCGCCCCTGGGTCACCTCGATGTGCACGAACGCCAGCACCGGATGACCGAGCGCCGCGGGCGACAGCGAGGGCCCCGTGCCGGTGATCACACGGTCCCGTTCCAGCCGGTCGAGCCGTGCCTGCAAGGTGCCGCGCGCGACCCCGAGAAGCCGGGCGTACTCACGCACGCTCGTGCGCGGCTGCTCCAGCAGCAACCGCAGGATCCGGGTGTCGAGCTCGTCCACGGCCATGGCGTACGGCCTCCTCGCGCATGGTCCGTTGGCCCGTCGCCGGACCTCCCGGAACCGCTTCTACTGTGCCAATGGCTCAGCATATTCGGCCTCGCTTGAGCCGATAGTGGCGAGGGTGCTGCAATGAGCCCGTCGATGGCGCTGCGGACCCCGCGGCGCCTTTTCCATGCCGGCGTCCGAGGCGGTCAGAGATTTCAGGGGGCGGTACGTGCTGAAGAGGGTGTTCACGGCGCCGGACCCCGGCCGGGTCCGGCTGCGCTTCGCCGCCCGGGCGGTGCTCGGCATCGGCCTCGCGGTCGTGCTGTGCGGCCTCGCGGGCCACTCGCTCGCCGGTGCCGTCACCGGCGGCCTCGCCGCGCTGCTCGCCCTATTCACCGTCACCGACGCCACCGTGCGGGGGCAGGCGGTCACCACCGCGCTGCTGCCCGCCGTGGGCCTGCCCGTCCTGACCGCAGCGGCCGCACTCCACGACCATCCCGTCGCCCGCGACCTCACCTTCCTCGCGGTGGTCGGCGCGGGCGTGTACGTGCGGCGCTGGGGCCCGCGCGGGCACAGCCTCGGTGTCTTCGCGTTCATGACCTTCTTCGTGGCGCAGTTCCTGCACGCGACCACGGGCCGACTGCCCGAGCTGTACGCCGCCGTCCTGCTGTCCCTGCTCGCCGCCGCCGCGGTCCGCTTCGGCCTGTGGTGCTACGAACGCCGGCTGCCCCCGGTCCCCGTGCCCGCACCGCCCGCCGGTACCGGACTCGCCCGCGCGACCACCCGCCAGGCGGTCCAGGCCACGGCCGGCGCGGGCTTCGCCCTCGTCGTCGGCCAGCTGATCTCCGGCCAGCGCTGGTACTGGGCCGTCGGCGCCACCTGGTGGATCTTCGTCAACACCACCTCCCGCGGCGAGACCCTGGTGCGCGGATTCCGCCGCATCCTCGGCACGGTGATCGGGATCGGTCTCGGCCTGATCGTCGCCGTGCCGCTGCGGGGAGCCCCGGCCCCCACGGCCGCCCTGGTCGCCGTCTGCGTCTTCGGCATCTTCTACACGGCGGCCGTCTCCTACACGTGGATGATGCTCTGGGTCACCCTGCTCGCCGGGCTCCTCTACGGCCTCCTCGGCGTCCTGGACCCCGGGCTGCTGACGCTGCGGCTCGCGGAGACGGGTGTCGGCGCGGCCGGGGCCGTGCTGGCGGTGCTGTTCGTCCTGCCGATCACCACCCACACCGTCACCGACGCCTGGATCCGGCGTGCCCTGCGCTGCGTCCACGCCTGCACCACGGAGGCCGCGGCCCGGCTCGCCGGAGTGCCGGGGGCCGACCCGGTCGGTCGGGTGAGCGAACTGGAGCAACTGCTGGGCAGGGTCCGCCTCGCGGTGGCCCCGCTGGTCCACCCGCTCAACCCCGTGCGGGGCCGCAGGCGACGCGCCCGCCGGGTGCTCGCCCTCCTCGACGACTGCGCACGGGAGATCCGCGGGCTGGTCGCCGTCGCCGCCGACCCCGAGGCCTCGCACGACGACCGCCTGACCGCCGCGTGCCGACGGGTGGAGGCCGCCGTGGAGGCCCTCACGCAGGGCAGGGGCCTTCCGTTCGCGGACCGTCCCCTCGCCGAGGGACCCGCGCTGGCCCATCTGCACGGACTGGAACGGGCGCTCGCGGAACTGGCGGCGCCGTTGAAGGCGCCCTCCGGGTCACCGCTGGTGGGGGCCTGACCGCCCGGCCGAGGCCGTGAGCCCGGTGATTTGGGCCAAGGTTGGTCTAGACCGGTGGTGATCGCTGCTACCGTCGCCCCGAACCGCACAGACCGAGAGGGGACGACTGTGGCAGACGGCGACGCACGGCGACGGGCCTACATCGGCTCGTTCACAGCGGCAGGAGGCCCCGGCATCGTGATGGCGGCCGTTGCCCCCGACACGGGCGCGCTGAAGGCGTTGGGCGCCCTGAACGGCGTACCCGACCCGTCGTACCTGGCCCTGTCGGCCGACGGGGACATGCTGTACGCGGTGAGCGAGAAGGCCGAGGGCGCGGTGGTCGCGTACCGGGTGACCGGTGACAGGCCCGAGCCGGCCGGCCCGCCGGTACCGGTGGACGGGAACGGGCCCACCCACCTCGCCGTGCACGCCGGGCACGTCCTGACCGCCAACTACGGTTCCGGCAGCGTCACCATCGTGCCCGTGCGCGCCGACGGCACCCTCGCGGGTGCCCCCTCCGGCGTGCTCCGGCACTCCGGCTCGGGCCCGCACCCGTCCCGCCAGCAGGGGCCGCACGCCCACCAGGTGCAGCCCGACCCCAGCGGGCGGTGGATCGTCAGCGTCGACCTCGGCACGGACTCGGTACGGGTGTGCGCACTGACGGACGGCGTTCTCGACGTGCACCGCGAGATCGCCCTGCGCCCCGGCTCCGGACCGCGCCACCTCGCCTTCCACCCCGACGGCAGCCGCGCCTACGTCCTCAACGAACTCACCCCCACCCTCACCGTCTGCCGCTGGGACGCCGAGGAGGGGTCCCTGAAGCCGCTGAGCGAGGCCCACGTACTGGCCGGCGCTCCCTCCGGCGACGCGTACCCGTCAGGTGTCGTCACGTCCCCCGACGGCCGTTTCGTGTGGACCGCCACCCGGGGCGAGGACGTCCTGTCCACGTTCGCCGTCGAGGACGACGGCCTGCGTCTGGTCGGCACGGTCCACTGCGGCGGCGACTGGCCGCGCGCCCTCGCCGAGTCCGGCGGGTTCCTTTACGTCGCGAACGAACGCTCCGGCGAGGTGACCTGGTTCGCGGTGGATCCGGAGACGGGTCTTCCGCGCTACGAGGGCGCGATCGAGGTACCGGCCGCGTCCTGCGTGGTCTTCGACTGAACCGGCACCCTCAGCATGCCGAAGGGCCCCCTCCGTGTCGTGGAGCGGGCCCTTTCGGCGTCACGGGTGCAGTGGTGTGCGGTCAGCGCACCGGTGCGCCCTGCGCCTGCTGCGGGGCGATGCCCAGCGCGGTCGTGTACTTGGCGAGAGCGAGCTTGCCGATCGCCGGGTAGGGGCCGAGCGGCTCGGCGGCGGAGCAGCCGGCCTCCTTGGCCGCCTCCTCGATCACGGCGGGGTCGATCTCCGGCCCTATCAGGTACGGCGCCAGCGCCAGCTGCTGCGAACCGGAGGACCGCAGCTGCTCGGCGATGGACGCGATCGAGCCGTCCTGGTTGAGTGCCGCCGCCATCACCGGCACGGCCAGGCGCGCGGCGAGCAGCATGCCGGTGATCCCGGCCGCCTGCACGGCTTCCTCGCCGCCGACGGCGGCCAGCACGATGCCGTCCGCGGCCGTCGCCACGGTGAACAGCCGGGCACGGTCCGCGCGGGCGAGACCGGCCTCCGAGAGCCGTACGTGCAGCGCCTCGGCGAGCAGCGGGTGCGGGCCCAGCACATCGGTGAGGTCGGCCGCGATCCGGCTGTCCATCACGGCCTGGCGGATCCGGCGCAGCAGCGCGTTGTCCGGGCCGGCGAGCAGCGGTACGACGACGGCGACGGGGCCCTCGGGCTCCTTGACGTCGGCGCCGGCGGCCCTGGCCTGCTCGTAACGGGAGGCGCGCTCCTGCGCGGCATGCACCAGGACGGCCTGGAGCGTGGGGAACTCCGTGTCGTCCCCGTCGAGATACCCGATCCGGGCGTCGAGGCCGGGAAGCTCGGAGCGGGCGATGCTCACGACCTCCTCGGCGAGACTGCGCGTGGCGGCCGCGGGCGTGCCCGGCACCGCGAGGACGAGCGCGGGCGCGCCCTCGGGAGCCGCCAGGGGCTCGGGTCGGCGGTGCCGCCCGGGCTGGCGAGGTCGCGGCATTCGTACTGGCAGGCCGGACGCGGGCCCAGTGGGGGAGCTCATGGCGAGGCATGTTACTGGCTTCCGGGGCTCCCCTGTTCGGGGAGGGTGCAGGTGAGCGGTATCCGTCCGGTTTTGTCTGATGAGTTACGTCCGCTTCAGCCCCTCTTTGGGGTCACCACGTACACCATCGACTCGTCACTCGGCAGGGTGAACGATCCCTGCGCCAGTTCTGTGGCGATCTGTACTGATCCCTCCAACGGCCCGCCCGCCGCGGCGACCTGCCGGGCATGCGGCAGCAGTCGCTTCAGCTCCTCCTCCACCGCTACGACGAGGGCGGCACCCGTCCGGAACAAGCCACCGGTGAGGCTCACGCACGGCTCACCCTGTGCCGGACAGACGGCGGCCGCCGACCCGGCCATCTCCTGTGCCGCCCGGCGCAGGATGCCGTCGGCGACCGGGTCACCCTCGGCACACGCCGCCACTTGAGGTGCGAAGGAGGCGAGCACGGCGGGACGGTCCGTACGCGGATAGAGCTTGCCGGGCAGCTCCCGTACCGGTCCGAACGACTCCTCGGCCAGGGCCAGCAGTGCCGTCGAGCCCCCGGGCCGGCCGTCGTGGGCCCGCAGCGCGGCCTCCAGTCCCGCCCGCCCGATCCACGCGCCGCTCCCGCAGTCGCCCAGCAGATGACCCCACCCGTCCGCGCGACGCCAGGACTTCAGGTCGGTGCCGACCGCGATCAGACCGGTGCCGGCGGCGACGACCGCACCCGGGCGCACTCCCAGAGCACCGGTGTAGGCGGTCACGGCGTCCGCGGCGAGCGCGACGGTCCGGACACCGAACTCCCGTTCCAGCGCACCGGGAAGCTCGGCCCGCAGGGCATCACCCAGGGTCGCGAGACCGGCCGCCCCGACCACGGCGGTACCGAGCCCGGTCAGTTCCGCCTCGGGCAGCAACGCCCGGACCATGGGAACCAGTTGCTCCATCAGGTGCCCCGGTTCGATGCCGCGCGGTCCCGTACGCACGGGAATCCGCGACTCCCGCGGGGCCGTGGCCGGCCGGCCGGGGGCGCCCAGGACGACCCGCAGACCGGAGCCGCCGGAGTCGACGGCCACAAAGCCCTCCCGGGCACCGGATCCCACCGGATCGGTCACGGCAGACACCGGCGCGGGCCCGGACAAGCGCGGCTCCTTCTCGAAGACTTCGTAGACCTCGGTGGGGAGGAAGAGTAGCGCCCGGGGGGCGGCCTCCGGGTGGAGGCTTCCCCGCGTATGCGGCGTGCCGATGCGTGCCAGTAGAGTGACGCGCCGTGGCACCACGACCCTTGCATGAACTTGTCGAAGCAGGCTGGGCGAAGGCTCTTGAACCTGTGGCCGAACGCATCGCCGTCATGGGGGACTTCCTCCGGGCCGAGATAGCGGCGGGCCGGACCTATCTGCCGGCCGGCGCGAATGTCCTGAGGGCCTTCCAGCAGCCCTTCGACGATGTCCGCGTCCTGATCGTCGGCCAGGACCCCTACCCCACGCCGGGAATGGCGATCGGGCTGAGTTTCGCGGTGGCGCCCGAAGTGCGTTCGCTGCCGGGGAGCCTGGAGAACATCTTCCGCGAGATGCACTCCGACCTCGGGCTGCCCAGGCCGTCGAACGGCGATCTGACCCCGTGGGCCGAGCAGGGCGTACTCCTGCTCAACCGAGCCCTGACGACGGCCCCGCGCAAACCCGGGGCGCACCGCGGGCAGGGCTGGGAGGACGTCACCGAGCAGGCGATCCGGGCGCTGGCGGCGCGCGGGAAGCCGCTGGTGTCGATCCTGTGGGGGCGTGACGCCCGCAACTGCCGTCCCCTCCTCGGGGACCTCCCGGCGATCGAGTCGGCTCATCCCTCGCCGATGTCGGCGGACCGCGGCTTCTTCGGTTCGCGCCCGTTCAGCCGGGCCAACGACCTGCTGGTCGGCCAGGGCGTGCAGCCGGTCGACTGGAAACTGCCGTAGAACGCCGCCGCCACCGGGGTCAGCCGATGTGCTCCGGGTCCCGCCGGGGCCGGGTCCCGGCCGGGCCAGCCAGGCCGAGCCGGTCGAGGAACCGCTGGAGCGTGAAGGCCGCCATGCCGAGGGCGACGGCGTTGCCCGAGACCTGCGAGGGCTCGACGGTCAGCGCGGACAGGGAGCCGGGCATCACATGACGGGGGAGCTCCTCGCACACGGCCGGCACGAGCCATTCGGCGAGGGCGTGGGACGCCCAGCCGGTGAGCGTCACATGGGGGATGTTGAGCAGGTTGACCAGGTCACCGATGGCCGCGGCGAGATAACGCGAGGTACGCAGGGCCAGCGCGGACAGCGCCGGATCGTCCGCGGCGAGGCCGTCGGCGACCGCCGCCACGAAGTCCCGCTGACCGGACCGCCGTAGCGCGGGATGCCGCGGATCGATCTCGGTGAGCGTGGCGCGCAGGCCGGGGGCGCCGACGTACGCCTCGACGCAGCCGCGCCGACCGCAGCGGCACTGTCTGCCGTCCAACTGCAGCAGTGTGTGGCCCCATTCACCGGCGTTGTTGGTGGTCCCGCGGATCAGCGACCCGTCGACGGCGACACCCGCGCCGACGCCGGTGCCGAGGTTGATGACGGCCATGCTGTCCACGACGCTGCCGACGCCGAACCACATCTCGGACAGGACGACCGCCTTGAGCGGATTGTCGACGTACACCGGGACCGGGAGGACTTTCTCCAGCATCTTCTCGACGGGAACGTCGTGCCAGTCCCAGTTGGGCGCGAAGACCGAGACACCGGCGTCCGGATGGACATGTCCCGGCATGCTGACCCCGACGCCGATGACGCGCTCACGGTCGAGGCCGCCGGCTCCGACAGCGGTCCCGACGGCGCGGACGATCCCGTCGATGACGTAGCCGGGGTCGTTCTCCTCCTCGTCCAGAGCGACCTCGCCGTGGCCGAGCACGCCGAGCGCGAGGTCGTACAGCGTGGCGTCGACGTATGTCTCGGCCACGTCGACGCCCACGATGCGGCCGCGGTCCGGGTCGATGGTGAGCCGCTCCTGCGGACGGCCCCCGGTGTTGCGCTCCACGCTCGCGATCCGCAGGACGGCCTCGGCCAGGAACTCGGTGACCAGGGTCGCCACGGTCGCCGGACTGAGTCCCGTGTGCCGGGCGAGTTCCTGGCGGGTGGACGGCCCGAGTTCGAACAAAGCTTGTAGAACCTTGAAGCGGTTCTCGCTGCGAAGATCTCGAGCCGTGTGCCGCGCCACCATGCTCCCTCAGTCGTCGGATGACTCCAGCCACAGCGTACGGAGCTCCGGCTCGCCCGGTCCGGCCGAGCCCTTCACCAGCAGGGTGAGTCCGGGCCATCCAGCCGGGATCCATAGTATGTTCGAATCCCCGCCGGAGAACTCCGGCCGGTCGCCGACCCAGACCCGGCCCACGCACTCCCCGGCGGCCCATCCGGTCACCCGGATCTGCGACCCCTCGGCCCGCACCAGACGGCCGTGCTCGGACGCCGGCAGGTCGACGTCGAGCCACACCTCTTCCCCCGGTTCCAGGGCCAGCGGCAACTGGACGGCCTGCGCCTGTGCGGTGTCGGCCGCGGCGGCGAACCCGGTCAGCAGATCGTCGTCCTGGGCGGCGCACGACCAGTCCGTCACCGGCTCCAGGTCGAGCAGTTCGGCACGCAGACCGCCGCCGCTCGGGTGGTGCGGCAGCGTGACCGAGACCCGATGGGTCCCGGCGGCCAGCAGCACATAGGGGTCCTCGGCATGGACGGTCCGCGGCTCACCGCCGTCCACGCTCACCCGCAGCGGCTCGACCACACCCCGCAGGTGCAGCGCCGACGCGGTCGCCGACCCGATCCGGCGCGTATAGGTGACGGGCACGCCGACACGGGTGCTGCTCCACCCGCCGAGCACCCGCAACGGCGCCGGCCGACCTGTCCAGTGGCCCTCCACCGACCACAGGGCGGACACGTCCGTCAGCCCCCGGACCGCCCACAGCGCGCCGAGTCCCCGCAGCGCGCCGAGACGCAGGGCCGGCAAGCGCGCGTCGTCGAAGTTGGCGTGCCCCCAGATCTCCACGACGGCCTCGACGTCGACCCGGCCCGTCGTCTCGCGGACGTCGATGCGCTCGGCGGCGCCAAACCCGGCGACCGTCGGATGCGTCCGCCCGCCGATGGACAGGTCGACGATGTCCGCCGCACCGACGAGCAGCAGCTCGTCGACACCGGTCAGATCGGCCGTCGACCGGTAGGCCCCACGCCCTCGGTACACACCCAACGCCTCCAGTGGCGGCGGCAGTTCGTGGGCCCCCGCCGACTTCTCGGGAGCCGGCGTCGACCGCCGCCGCGCCTCCCGTACGGCGACCGGTGGTGTCGTGCTCGGTGCGGACCGTGCGTCGGCCAGGTGCGCCGTGCCGTCACGGTCCGTCGCCCGCAGACGTACGGCGTCCTGCGGCGCCAGCGCGACGAGGATCAGCCCCTCGGCCGCCACCCGCTCGGGCACACCGGCCCCCGGTGCCGGGATCTCGACCCGCGTGTCCCCGAGGACGACGGTGACCGGCACCTCGGAGGAGAACGTCAGTACGCCGTCCTTCGCGGCGACGAGATCCGCCGACGCGAGGCCGAGCGTCCCGTCGTGACCCCACGGCTGGAGGGGCACGTCGACCAGCATCAGCGGACACGAGTCCGGGGCGACGGCGACGGGCACACCGTTCACAACGGCCGTGCCGGAAGCGCTGCCCAGATGGGGCACGGCGATCAACTGGCCGCCCCCGTCCAGGTCCAGGGCGGACGGCGACGAACTCGTCGGGAAGTCCGCCGACACCGGCACCCGGGGCAACGCCGAGGTGGCCAGGGCGAGTTGAGGACCCAGGGTGTCGATCACCCGCGCCAGCAACTGCGCTTGAGCGTACTCGGGACGTTCGGATCCGGTGGAGGAGACGTAGCCGCCGAAGTCGTATCCGTGACTCATGAAGTTGCCGGGGTCGCCCCAGTTCCCCGTGGACGGCGTGTACCCGAAGTTCCAGCCGGACGACTGGAGATAGGGCGCGATCAACGAGGCGCCGCTCGCCAGAAGGCGCCGCAGGGTGCGATGGCGCCGGTTGGTCTCGGTGATCAGCAGCGGCAGGCCGCGCTCCGCCAACACCTCGGCGTAGCGCCGGACTTCGGGTTCGATGTCCGGAGAGTCGTCGTCCGGGTAGAAGTTGCACGCCGGGACCACGCCGGGGACGTCGCCCGTCGCCCCCTCGATGTCGCCCTGACCGGAGCAGGCGATCAGCGGCACCGTGATGCCGTGGCGGACGGCCTGGTCGCGCAGGGCCGTGACATACCCGGTGCGGTCCTCGCAGTCGAAGAAGTCCAGTTCGTTCTCCAACTGCACCATCACGACAGGTCCGTCGGCCGGGTACTGGCGCTCGGCCAGCAGCGGCAGCACCTGGTCGAACCAGGCGGTGACCTGGGCGAGGTAGCGCGGCTCGTGCTGCCGTACGCGCAGGTCGGGGTCGAGGCGCAGCCAGGCCGGCAGCGCACCGCCGTCCCACTCCGAGCAGATGTAGGGACCGGGCCGAGCGATGACGTACAGCCCGGCCTCCTGCGCGAGGTCCAGGAAGGCGGCGACATCGCGCCGGCCCTCGAAGTCCCAGCGGCCGGGCGCCGTCTCGTGGAAGTTCCACGGCAGATAGACGTCCACGCAGGTGTACCCGGAGGCCCGGACCTGTTCGAGCCTGGCCCGCCACTGCTCCCGCGGCAGGCGGAAGTAGAACAGCGACGCGCACAGCACGACCCGCGGGCCGCCCTCGGTGTGGATGCCCCGGGCGTCGAGGGCGACGCCGGTGCCGACTGTCGTGGGGTGGCTCACTTGACTCCCGCGCTTCCGCCGCTGATGTCCATCTCGTACAGATACCGCTGGCCCAGGTAGTAGACGGCGATCATCGGCAGCGTCAGGAGGATCGAGCCGACCATCACCAGGTTCCACGGCGGCGGCTGGCCCGCCACCGCGGTCGTGGTGATGTACTGCACGCCCAGGGCCAGCGGCATCTTCGACTCGTCGTTGAGGTAGATCAACGGCCCCATGAAGTCACCCCAGTTGTACGTCAGGGTGAAGATGCCGATCGCGATCAGCACGGGCCACAGCATCGGGAGCATGATGCGCCGGTAGATGCCGAAGAACCCGAGCCCGTCCACCATGGCCGCCTCGTCGAGCTCGCTGGGCAGCCGGGAGACGAACTGCCGTACCAGGAAGACGTTGAAGGCGTTGGAGAAGAAGTTCGGCACGATCAGCGGCAGATAGGTGTTCACCCAGCCCAGGTCCTTGAACAGGATGAACTGCGGGATCATCGTGATCTGCGTCGGGATCATCATCGTGGCGATGACGACCAGGAACATCACATTCTTGCCGGGAGCCCTCAGACGTGCGAAGGCGTAGCCGACCAGGCCGCTGGAGACCATCTGGCCGATGACCGAACCCAGCGAGATCAGCAGCGAGTTGACCAGGAACCGGCCCATCGGCAGATCGCTGCTGAAGACCCTCGTGAAGTTCCGCCACTCGAACTCGTGCGGAAGGATCGAGAACGTGTTGGTGGTGACCGTGTGGTCGCTCGACAGCGCGATCGACACGGCGAACACCAGCGGGACCGAGAGGACCGCCGACACGATGATCAGGGTCGCGTAGGTGAACGGCGTCGCCCTGAAGACCTTCAGGACGCGGCGCGAACCGCCCGGCCGCTCCTCGTCCTTGGAGGCGTGGCCGCCCTGCTGCGGTGCGACGGGGGGTGCGAGGGTCGCCATCACTTCACCTCGGTCTCGTAGAACACCCAGCGGCGGGTGGTGCGGAAGGCCACCAGGGTGAACACCAGGATCACGGCGAACAGCAGCCAGGAGATCGCCGAGGCGTAGCCCATGTGGTAGTAGGAGAAGGCCTGGTCGAAGAGGAAGGGCACCGTGGTCTGGCTGGCGTTGTAGGTGCCGGGCTGGGAGGACTTCGGGGTGAGGATGTACACCTGCGAGAAGACCTGGAACGCCGCGATCAGTCCCATCACCAGGTTGAAGAAGATGACCGGGGTGAGCTGCGGGAACGTGATGCTCCAGAACTGCCGCACCGGTCCCGCGCCGTCGATCTCGGCCGCCTCGTACAGCTCCCGCGGAATGCCCTTCATGGCGGCCAGCAGCAGGACGGTCGCGCTGCCGGCGCCCCACAAGGACAGCAGGATCAGCGCGTACTTCACCCAGGACGGGTCGAGGAGCCACTGCGGCCCCTTGATCCCGACCCAGCCGAGGATGTCGTTGAGCGGACCCGAGGGGGCGAGCACCACCCGGAAGGCCAGCGACGCGGCGACCAGGGGGACCAGTGTCGGAAGGTAGATCAGGGTGCGGAACAGTTTGCGCGCCCGGACCTGCTTGTTGAGCAGGTTCGCCAGCCACAGGCCGGCCAGCAGTCCCAGCGGCACGGAGACCGCCGCGTAGAAGAGGGTGTTCCCGAGGGCCTTCCAGAAGACGGGATCCTCGGTGAGCAGCTTGGTGTAGTTGTCCAGGCCGACCCACTTGGGCGGGGTGAAGGAGTCCCAGTCCGTCATCGAGAAGTAGATCGACGAGATCATCGGCCCGAGCAGGAACGCGAGGAAGCCGATCACCCAGGGCGAGACGAACAGGTAGAACGAGAGCGCCTCACGGCGCCGCATCCGCGACATTGCCATGGCCGGTCATCCCGCGGACTTGACGATGGATTCCAGGCTCTTCTGGAGGGCGGTGAGCACCTTCTTGGCGCTCTTCTCCTTGCCGAGCCAGAAGTCGGCGGTCGTGGTGTCGATGGCCGCCTGCATCTCGTTCCACTCGGGGATGAACGGCGCCTTGAACAGGAACTCGCTGGACTCCGCGAACACACCCATGCTCAGCGGGGTCTTCATCCAGGCCGGCTTGAGGAACGCCTCGCTCTTCTGCACCTCGATGTTGGCCGGTACGTCCTCGGCGGTGGCGATGATCTGCTGCTGGGGCTCCGGCGAGGTGAGGAAGTCGATCGCCTTGAAGGCGTTCTCCGGGTTCTTCGCGGTACGGGAGATGGCGAGACCGCTGCCGAAGGAGGACACGGCCTGCTTCTTGCCGCGCCACATCGGGGCGATGTCCCACTCGAACGTCGACTTCGCCTGGCCGGCGATGGCCCAGAAGCCGGTGGTGTCCACCGCGACCTTGCCGGCCGCGAAGGCCTGGTCGCCGCCGACGTCCGTGCCCATGTCGGCGTACTCCGCCTTGGACGGTGTCACGCCGTGCTTGAAGAGCAGGTCGCCCGCCCACTGCAGGGCCTCGACGACCTCGTCGCTGTCAGCCGTCGGCTTCCCGTCGGCGTCGATGATCGCGCCGCCGTTCTGGTACGCGAAGCTCCACCACACCGGCCACCAGCCCGCGCCCGCGTACCCCCAGGTCTTGCCCTTCTCGGTCAGCTCCTTGAAGGCGTCGAGGGCGTCGTCCCAGGTCCATTCCGCGGTGGGGGCCTTGATGCCCTTCTTCTCGAACAGCGTCTTGTTGTAGTACATGATCATCGCGCCGGAGCGGTCCGGTACCGCGTAGACCTTGTCCTCGTACGAGTACAGCGAGCCGATCGTCCCGAACCGCTGTGTCAGGTCAAGACCCGCGCTCTTGGCCAGGTCGTCCAGCGGCCGGAGCTGGTTCTTGCTGGAGTAGACGTTGACGTTCTCCGCGACCTGCATGATGTCGGGGCCGCTGCCGCCCGCGATCATCGTCTGCACCTTCTGCGCGTACGAGTCCGACGGGATCAGCTGGAGCTTCACCTTCAGCTCGGGGTACTTCTTCACCAGCAGGTCGATGCGCTTCTGGTAGGCCGCCCGGTCGGTCTCGCCACCCCACACCGTCATCACCAGCGGGCCGTCACCCGAACCGCTGCCGGAGCCGCACGCCGTCAGCGTGATCACTCCCGCCGCGACTCCCAGACCCAGAAAACCCCGACGAGAGAACTGCGCTCGGTCAAGCGTCATGGCATTGCCCTTCCTTGAGACATGCACACGCCCTGGAGGTCGCCCGGGTGATCAGGCCGGACTTCGAATGGCGGTTAAACTAACCGTCGTTTTAACCGGGGTACAAGACCTTGTTTCCTGTGGGTTTCCGGGGGCCGGTGGGGCGGGTGAGGTCGCAAAAGCAGGCATCACGGCTGTACGTGCAGGTGGGGGCCGCGGCGAGCAGATACCGGCCGACCACATCGTGTCCGTCCCTTGACATGGACGTGACCTGCGAGAGTCCGACGGAGAAACGTCGGGCCCTCCCCGGAGTACGCGGGGAGGGCCCGGACGGTGAAGCTCCGCCTGTCAGGTCAGCCGGAGTTCCAGGACGGTGACGGACAGCGGCGGCAAGGTGCTGGTGAACGTCGGCGCCGCGCCGGTGACGGTGCGCGTCCTGGGCGCCAGTGCGGCGGGGTCGGTCAGCGTGTTCGTGGCGGTTCGCGAGGGGCCGGTCAGGACGGTGGCGGTGGCGTTCTTCCTGACTCCCCTGGCCAGGCCCTTCAACTCGACCGGCACATCCACCTTCTCCGTCCCGCAGTTGACGACCGCGAGGTAGAGACGGTTCCCGGCGCGGGTGGCGACCGTGGCGACGGCGGGCAGCGCACGCGCGGTGGCCGGCAGCACGGTGTCGCCCGACCTGCTCGTCAGCATCTGCTGCGCCCAATAACTGGGTGAGACATAACTGGTGAGGTTGTCGTAGGCGATCAGGTTGGTCGCCCAGACGTTGTTCTTGACGTGGGAGAAGAGCGGGGCGTAGCACTCCATGAGGACCTGGTCGGAGTTGCGGATCAGCCCGGCCAGCCAGGCGGCGTCGCCCAGCGCGGCGTTGAGGTCGGGTGTGGGACGGCCTTCCTGCGCGGCCCACTCACCGACGAAGACCTTGGTCGAACCACGGTCCCGGTTGTCGTACTTGTGGGTGGAGGCCTGGGCGGCGGACGGGGCGAGGTAGTAGTGCTCGTCGATCAGGTCCGGCGTACGGCTCGTCACGGACGTCGTGGCGATCAGTTTCAGCTGGGGGTGCTTCGCCTTGATCGCGTCGTAGAAGGCCGTGAACCGCTCGTCGTAGGACCCCGAGGAGTCGAACCAGTCCTCGTTGCCGATCTCCACGAACTCCAGCGGGAACGGCTTCGGGTGTCCGTCGGCGGCCCGCTTCGCACCCCAGGTGCTGGTCACGGGGCCGGTGACGTACTCGATCTCGTCGAGCGCGTCCTGGACGAACGGCTCGAGGGCGGCGCCGGTGACGTGCTCGCCCTTCAGCGTGTAACCGGCGAACACGGCGAGGACCGGCTGGGCGTGCAGGTCCTCCACCCACTGCAGGTACTCGAGGAGTCCGAGCCCGTCCGTGGACCAGTAACCCCAGGCGTCGTCCATGTGACCGGGCCGCTCCCAGACCGGACCGATGGTGTTCTTCCAGTTGAAACGTGTCGCGATGGTGTTGCCCTCAAGGAAGTTCCCGCCGGGGAAGCGCAGGAACTTCGGCTTCAGGGCGACCAGTTTCTCCATCAGGTCGACGCGCAGGCCGTTCGGGCGGTGGTTGTAGGTGGGCGGGAAGAGCGACACATGCTGGAGCCACAGGGTCTCGCCCCCGGCGGTGGGGTCGGTGGTGGTGACCGTCAGTCGCGCGTCGCCGGTCACGGGTGCGCCCGAACCGGTGCGCAGGGTCAGCTCGAAGGGGCGGTCGGCGAAGGCGGTGCCGATGTGAGGCACCCTCGCCGACGCGTACACGGTCGCGCCGTCCGCCGACTCGAGCGCCACCGTGAGCGGACCGATACGTCGCGACGCCTTCGCGAACAGGCGGGCGGTATAGGTGGTCCGGGGGCGCACGGGTATGCCCCAGAACCCGTCGTTGGCCACGCCTGCCCGGTGGCCGGCCCCGGTGCCGCTCGGCAGCACGACCTTGAGGGAGCGGGTGAGGACCTTGTTGAGGGGCGTGGCGGTGTCGAGCGCCAGGGCCGTCCCACCGACGGCGGACCAGTGGACGGGCGAGCTGTCGTCGGCCATCATCGAGCGGTTCTGCACCAGTTCGGCGTAGATGCCGCCCTCGCCGGAGTGGTTGATGTCCTCGAACATCAGGCCGGGGAGGATCGGAGACACCGCGTGTGCGGGGTGCGCGACGTCCACGCTCAGCAGTGGTGTCGTGGTCTCCACCGGCACCCCGGCCAGCGTCGCGACCTGGTCGGCGGTCAGGGCGGTCGGGAACATCCACACGTCGTCGATCAGGCCGTGCCACTGGTCGACGTGTCCGCCGCCGTAGAGTGCCCGGCCGATGGCGGTGTCACCGGTGCCGGCCCACCCCGCCGTGTAGTCGGCCTGGCCCTCCAGTACGCCGTTGACGTACAGGCGGGTGACACCGGCCGCGGGGTCGCTGACGCCGACCAGGTGCGTCCAGGTGCCGGTTGTGGGCGCGGAGGCGGCGGCCGCCACGGCGGCGTTCTGGGTGGCGTCCGAGTCGAGCCGGGCGAAGGCGAAGGTACCGGTGTCGTCGCGCAGTCCCAGGTAGAAGGCGCTGACGACCTTGCCGTCGATGCTGACCGCGGTCTGGTAGCCGCCCAGCTGACCGAGGTTGACCCAGGCGGCCACCGAGAACGCCTGGGAGGTGTCGACGGCGGGCCCGGAAGCGGTGGCGTCGCCGCCCGCCGTGAGGCTCAGACTGTGGGCCCCGACCTTGCCGGAGTCCCAGGCGGCCGCGCCCTCGAGCGTGGCGGTGCGGGCGTTGCCGGAGGAGTCGGCGGCGGAGGTTCCGGAGCCCTCGTCGAAACTCCAGTGCGCTGCTGCGGCGGGGAGGTCCGAGGCAGTGGCGTCAGCAGCCGTGCCGGAGCGCTCCGCGGCCAGGGCCGGGGCGGAAGCGGCGAAGGTCCCGGCGAGGGACGCGGCACCGAGGACTGTCAGAACGGTTCTGCGGGGTAGTCCGGCTTCTGAAGGCATGCGGGAGTTCCTTTGCGAGGCGGATGCGAGGCGGATCGGTCGGGACGACCGGGCAAGGGAGGAGGACGATCGTGTGAGCAGAGGCCGTGGGGGCGCCGGTCCTCTGGTCAGGGGGCGATGTCCCACTGCTGGCAGGTGTTGTCGAGCTGCTGCCACTGGCGGACCGCGGTGCCGTTGGCCGTTCCGCAGTTCGCCACGTCCAGCGTCATGCCCGTGTTGACGTTGGTGAGGGTGTAGTGGCTGCCGGCCCTGGTGACGTCCCATTGCTGACACGTGTTGCCGAGGGAGGCCCACAACTGGACGGCTGTGCCGTTGCTCTGCGCGCAGTTCTTGTCGTCCAGGACCGTGCCGCTGTTGACGTTGGTGACGGTGTAGTGGCCGTTGCCCGCGCTCGCGAACTTCCACTGCTGGCAGGTGTTGCCGAGCGAGGCCCACAGGTCGATCGAAGTCCCGTTGGCGGTACCGCAGTTCACCGCGTCCAACACCTTGCCGGAGTTGGTGTTGGTCAGGCGGTAGGCGGTGCCGGCGACGGGGAAGGACGCGGCCGGGGTGGTGTAGCCGACGGAGGTGATGTTGGCCTGCACGGCGTTGTCGGCGGCGTCGGTCGGGTAGCCGGAGGTCATGACGCCCTCGAAGAAGGAGCCGTCGGATCCGTTGCTGTTGTCACCGCCGGTGCCGAGGACGATGGCGCCCTCCAGGTGCATCGGGGTGTATCCGCCGAGGTTGGGGAGGGCCCCGTTGTACCAGGTCGTCAGCGAGCCCGACTGCGCGTTGCCGCCCTTGATCGCGTAGGTCGTCGTACCGTTGTTCTTCTCCAGGGCGGTGACGAACTCACTGGAGTTGCCCTTGTTGTTCGAGTTGGCTCCGTTCCCTCCGAAGAACAGCCCGTTCTCCAGGTCGGCCTCGACCCAGGGGCCCGATCCGGCGCCGGAGCAGGAGAACCAGCACTCCGTACCGAAGTTGATCGCGTCCATGTGGCCGTTGCCGGTGTCGTTGCCGGACGTCTCGGCGTTGCCGTAGTCGAAGCAGCAGCGGTTGTTCACGTGGTGGCCGCTGGTCACCATGTACGCGCCCTCGGGGGAGCTGCCGGTGGCGACGCCCGTGGTGCTGTTGTCGCGGTAGCCCACGCCGGCGGACACGAAGACGCCGTACGCCGCGTGGCCGCCGACCGTGACCGGGAGGGCGTTGGCGATCGCGCCGACGTCCTGTCCGCCGTTGCCGCCGGGCCCCTCGATGGTCAGGTCGTTGTGGTGGGAGCTCTGGTCGTAGATCTTGGTGATGACGCAGGTCGTGCCGGAGCAGAAGGAGTCCTGTGCCGCGGCGTTGGCGTAGCCGCCGGCACTGAGTACGCCGATGTCGGTGGTGGCGGAGTCCGAGGCGCGCTTGACCTGGTAAAGAGAGCCGTTGTAACTGCCGTAGAGCGCCCGCGTGGTGCTGTGCGCCGCCGCGCACGGGGTCCCCGCGGAGGCGTAGATGTCGCAGGGCAGGGTTGACGCGGCCTGGGCCGTGCCCGCGACGCCGACGATCCCGGCCAGGATGCCCGCGACGAGGGTGAGGACCGCCCCCAATGTCAGCAGGAGCCCTCGTGGACGCCGGTCTGTCACTCGACCTTTCACGGTGAACCTCTTCCGTCATTCATTGTGAGCGCTAACATCCCCGGCCCTCGGGTGCCGTCGCTCGCTCGGTCCGAGCTCATGGGGGAGGGCGGTGGGGGTGGGCCGGACCGAGTGCTGCTCAGGTCGAGCGGTGTTGCCGAGAGCTTCGCCGCAGTTGGGAGCGGCGACTCGGTCCGGACTGAGGACTTGTGCGCATGCCGTTCTCGCGTGGTGGGGGAGCGAACGGCTGGTCTCGCGACCCCGCTCTTTTTACGGCGGTATGAATGCCCGGTCAACACTGTCGAACAGTCAAGAGTGCGGAAACAAAAGCTGTGCAGTCTGTTTACCCGGGGTCGCGGCCGGGCCGCACGGGATCCTCCGATGAGCGATATGGCCAGGTCGGAGGGGACTTTGCGGTGTGCGGATTGTTGCCGGATTGCGAAATGGCGGGGCCCGAACAGCCTTGACCCCCGCGGAATGTGTGCGTTAACAATTCGTCACGGCGTGCCGCTCCCACCGGAAATGCGCGCTCCATCCACAGATTGACGGCACGTCAGGAGTTGGGGCATGGACGCGGATCGCGCACCGGTGATGGCGGACGTGGCCCGGCTCGCGGGCGTCTCGCACCAGACCGTTTCGCGGGTCCTCAACGACCACCCCAACGTGCGGACCGTCACCCGGGACCGGGTGCTCGCCGCGGTCCGTGAACTCGGCTACCGCCCCAACGCCGCCGCCCGCACCCTGGCGACCCGCCGCACCCGCACCCTGGGCGTGATCAGCTTCAACACCACGCTGTACGGACCGGCTTGCATGCTCTACGGCATCGAGCAGGCGGCCAGACAGCACGACTACTTCGTCACCGTGGCCGCTGTCGGCACGCTCGACCGGCGGTCGGTACTGGACGCCGTCGACCGGCTCCGGGACCAGGGCGTCGAGGGAATCATCGTGATCGCCCCGCAGACCGCCGCGATCGGGGCGATCGGGGCGCCGGCGAACGTACCGGCGGACGTGCCCCTGGTCGCGGTCGGCTGCGGCACCCACAGCGCACTGGCTTCGGTCGCCGTGGACAACGAGGCGGGCGCACAACTCGCCACCAACTACCTGCTCGACCTCGGCCATCGCACGGTGCACCACCTGGCCGGGCCGCGTTCCTGGCTCGACGCGCAGGAGCGCGAGACCGGATGGCGCAACACCCTGGAGAAACGGGGAGCCCTGGTGGCCGAACCGCTCGTCGGCGCGGACTGGACGGTCCGCACCGGATACGAGCTCGGCAGACGGATCGGCGCCGACCCCGCCGTCACGGCGGTCTTCAGCGCCAACGACCACATGGCCCTCGGCCTGCTGCGGGCCCTGCAACAGGCCGGACTCCGGGTCCCCGAGGACATCAGCGTCGTCGGCTTCGACGACATGCCGGAGACCGAGTACTTCGGACCGTCGCTGACCAGCGTCCGCCAGGACTTCGACGAACTCGGGCGGCGCGCCCTGCGCATGCTGATCGAGATCGTCGGCGACCCCGGTGCGCGGCTCCCGGCCGCCGACGAGACACCTCACATCGTCATCCCACCCACGCTCGTGGTGCGAACCTCGGCCACCCGCCCCGACCCTGAAAGAGGGAGTCCGGCATGGGCTGCCATCGGTCACTCCGAGCGCCGCCACCGTCGAATGTGATCACAGCAACGTCGTACACCCCCTTTCCGGGGGCCCGCCACCAGCCTCAACTCGGCTGACATGCGGAGCAGTTGACCTATGGTCCTGGCTCCCCGTCAGACAATCCCGCATCGCCGTCCGCGATCACCACGGCGACGACCCCCTCCTGAGCCGCACACCGCTCCGGAGCGGACCTCACGCATTCCCGGCCCCGGCCCCGGACGCACCGGTACGCCTCGGCCGGTCCCCGATCCCGTCATCCCCGATCCGCCCACACCTGCTTCCGGCCGTGGGCTCCGCCACTTCGACACGCCCAGAAGGACGCTGATCAGCAATGCTCCGTAGCAGAAGGTCCCGCACCATCGTCGCCGCGACCGCGGTGCTCATCTCGCTCACCGCCGCGGGCTGCTCAAAGAACGCCAACGGCAGTTCCTCCGCCGCCGATTCGAACTCGGCGGGCTCCAGCGCCGCCCCGGTCGCCCTGGCCGGTTCGGTCACCTTCAACCAGACGAACCTCGCCAAGCTCGACGCGGCGCTGAAGTCCGCCCTGTCCGGCAAGGACCTGTCCAAGGTCGATATCGCGATGGTGGTGAACGTCGCCGCCGACTACTGGAAGGCCGGTCAGGTCGGCTTCCTCAAGGGCTGCTCCGACCTCGGCGTCGCAAAGAGCAAGTGCACCTACTTCGCCCCGCCGGGCGGCAAGCTGACCGAGCAGAACTCGGAGCTGGAGACGCTACGTTCGCAGGGCGTCACCGGTTACTCGATCTCGGCGATCGACCCGACCTCGGCCGCGGGAACCATCCACACCGACGTCCACAAGGGCATCGGCGTTCTGGCGATCGACTCGCCGCTGCCCGGCACCGACGCCGCCTCGCTGTACCTGGGCACCCCGAACTACACCGCCGGCTTCCAGGCGGGCACCGCCATGAAGCAGGTGCTCGGCGGCAAGGGCAAGGTGGCCATCCTGGTCGGCTCGCTCACCGCCTCCAACGCCACCCAGCGCATCGCGGGCTTCGAGGCCGCACTCAAGGGCACCAAGATCACCGTCGCGCAGAAGGTCAACGACAACCTCCAGGCCAGTACGGCGACTTCGGACGCGGAGACCATCCTCGCCAACAACCCGGACGTCAACGGCCTCTACGGCGTCTACTCCTACGACGGTCCCGCGCTGGCCCAGGCCGTGACCTCGGCCGGCAAGACGGCTTCCGTGCACATCGTGTCCGACGACTCCGACGCCCAGACGCTGAAGTTCATCAAGTCCGGCGTGATCTCCGGCACCGTCGTGCAGATGCCGTACCAGCAGGGCTACACCGGGGCGTACATCCTGGCCGCGGAGAAGGTGCTGGGCAAGGACAGGACGATGGCGATCGTCAAGCCGTACCTGGAGAAGGACGGTTCGACCCTGAGCTCCGGCGTGGGCCTGGTCACCAAGTCCGACCTGAGCGCCTACCAGTCCCTCGAGTCACAGCTCGGGATCGGCTGAGGATGACGGCCACGAAGAACACCCCGAGCCGCGCGATCACCGCGCGGCTACGGGGAGTCCACAAGTCCTACGGTCCCGTACGCGTCCTGGACCTGCCCGAACTCGACCTGTACGCCGGGCAGGTGGTCGGCGTGGTCGGCGAGAACGGCGCCGGGAAGTCCACGCTGATGGGCACCCTGGCCGGATCGGTCCACCGGGACGGTGGCGAGATCCTGATCGGCGGCGAACCCCTTGCCGCGGGCTCGACCGAGGCGGCCGGGCAGCTCGGTGTCGCCATGGTCTCCCAGGAGTTCCCGCTGGTCGGACAGCTCTCGGTGGCCGAGAACCTGCTGCTGGGGCGCCGCCCGCGCGCGTCGAAGCGCCGGTTCCTGGTGGACCGGGCGGCGCAACGCACCGAGGCCGAGGCCATGCTGGCGGAGATCGGACTGTCCGCCACGACGATCCCGGTGAGCAGGGACGTACGCACCCTTCCGGTGCCGACCCGGCAGATGATCGAGATCGCCAAGGCCTGGGGCCGCGAGCCAAAACTGCTCATCCTGGACGAGCCGACCTCGTCCCTGGGTCCCGTCGAGGCCGCGATGGTGCTCGGCCTCGCCCGGCAACTCGCCGCACGCGGCGGCACGGTGCTGTTCATCGGGCACCGACTCGACGAGGTGCGGGACATCAGCGACCGCGTCCTGGTGCTGCGCAACGGGAGGCTGGTGGCCGACCTGGAACCGGCCGAGGCCACCGAGGACCGGCTGATCCGGGAGATGGTCGGCGGCGAGGTCGCGCAGGGCGAGCCGAAGGCGCCGCCGGCGACGAGCCCGGTCCTGCTCCAGGTCGAGGGCCTGACCGCGGACGGTCTCGGACCCGTCGACCTGGAGGTACGCGAGGGCGAGATCCTCGGCGTGGCCGGGCTGATGGGCTCGGGCCGCAGCCGCCTGGTCCACACCATCGCCGGCGCACAGCCCTCCACGGGCGGCCGGATGCGGCTGGGCGGCGAGTCCTACCGACCGCGAGGCGCCGGGGACGGCGTGGCGGCCGGGATCGCGCTGATCCCCGAGGACCGAAAGGAACAGTCCCTGGTGCTGTTCGCGTCGATCCGGGCGAACGTCCTCGTCTCGGTGCTCAGACGGATCAGCACACGGGGCCTGCTCGGGCCGGGCCGGGAACGCGCCGAAGCACGGAAGATCACCGAGAACGTCAACGTGCGGATGCAGTCGGTGGAGCAGCCGATCGGGTCGCTGTCCGGCGGCAACCAGCAGCGTGCCATCTTCGGTCGGGCGTTCGCCGCCGAACCGCGTCTGCTGCTGCTCGACGAGCCGACCCGCGGTGTGGACGTCGGCGCGAAGGCGGAGATCTACAAGCTGATCGACCGGGCGGCGGAGCAGGGCATGGCGCTGGTGGTCGCCTCCTCCGAGCTGGAGGAACTGCTGTGGATCTGCCACCGCATCGCGGTGATGAACCACGGGCGGGTGGCCACGGTCATCGACCGGGCCGACGCCACCAAGGAACGGATCATGACGGCCGCCGCCGGCACCGCTCCTCTTGAGACACACCCAGTGACGAACGGAGCCACAGCATGAGCGCGCAGAGCACGCTCGTCCCGAACGAGGTCGCGCCGCCGTCCCGTTCGGCGGTGAAGACCCTCGCCCGCAGACTCGCCGCCTCCCCGGAGGCCGGCGTGATCATCGCCTGCGTGGTGGTGTTCGTGTCGATCGCCGCCAACGCGGAGACCTACACGGCGGTGGGCAACCTCCAGGTGATGGGCCGCGACCTCTCCCAGGTCGGCATCCTCGCGATCGGCGAATCCCTGGTCATCCTGACGGGCGGCATCGACCTGTCCGTGGGCGCGCTGGCCGGTCTGGCCGGCATCCTGGCCGGCTGGATGAACGTCAACGAGGGTCTGCCCGCGCCCGTCGCGATCCTGCTCACACTGGTGATCACCGCCTGCGTCGGCCTGTGGCACGGCGTCATGGTCACCCGCCTGAACGTGCCCCCCTTCGTGATCACACTGGTCACCTACACCGTCGCCCAGGGCACGGCGCTCGCGATCACCAGTGGCTCACCCATCAACAACCTCGACCCCCTGTTCAGCAACCTGAGCCAGTACTACGTCGGTGAAGTGCCGGTCCCCGCACTGTTCTTCGTCGGCGCGGCCGCCGTCGCCTGGTTCGTGCTGGAGCGCACCTACGTGGGCCGGCAGATCTACGCGGTCGGCGGCAACAGGGAGGCCGCCCGGCTCGCCGGAATCCCGACCGCCCGCCGGATCACTTCTACCTACATCGCCAGCGCCGCGCTGGCCGGTGTGGTCGGCATCCTGGTGATCGGCCGTATGAACGTGGCCGACCCCTCGGTCGGCGCGGGCTGGGAACTGACCGCGATCGCCGCCGCGGTGGTCGGCGGCATGTCGCTCTCCGGCGGCGAGGGCCGTATCGCCGGTATCGCGGCCGGCGCGATCCTGCTGGAGTTCATCACCAACGGTCTGCTCGCGCTCAAGGTCAGCCCGTACGACCAGCAGGTGGTGCAGGGAGCGGTCCTCGGCGTCGCCATCCTGCTCGACCGGGCACGCGCCCGCTACTTCGGCAGGAGCAGGGCTTAGCCAGGGGCAGAAGTCCACCGGGAGCCGGGTGGTCACGTCGGCCGCCCCCCCCGACCGCGTCACCACACCGGTCGCCGAGTGCAGGCAGCCTCGACCCCGGTGCCACGGCGGGCGCCGCACCTGTCGGCCCGCCCATGGCCCGGTCCGGGTCACTCGACCAACGCCGCCCGCACACACAGCACATCCGGCAGATGGGAGGCCAACTGCCGCCAGCTGTCGCCGTCGTCGGCCGAGGCGTACACCTCGCCGTTGCGGTTGCCGAAGTAGACGCCGGCCGGGTCCGCGTCGTCCGTGCACATCGCGTCCCGCAGCACCGTGCCGTAGTGGTCCTCCTGCGGCAGCCCGGCGGTGAGCGGCTCCCAGCTCCTGCCCGCGTCCGCCGTGCGGAAGACCCGGCATCGGCGGTCGGCGGGGACCCGGTCCGCGTCGGCGTTGATGGGGAAGACGTACGCGGTGTCACCACGGTGGGGATGCGCGACCGCCGCGAATCCGAAGGTGGAGGGCAGCCCCTCACCGATGTCCGTCCAGCGCGTCCCCGCGTCGTCACTTCTGTACACACCCCAGTGGTTCTGGAGATACAGCCGGTCCGGATCAGCCGCGTCGCGGGCGACCTTGTGCACACACTGGCCGAACTCCGGGTCCGGGTCGGGCAGGAACACCGCTGAGACACCGGAGTTGGCCGGTTCCCAGCTCTCGCCGCCGTCCTTGGTGCGGAACACCCCGGCCGTGGACACGGCCACCGTCACCGCGCGCGGATCCCGCTTGTCCGTCAGGACGGTGTGCAGGCCCTCACCGCCGCCTCCCGGCACCCACTTCGAACGGGTCGGGTGCTCCCACAGGGGCCGCACGAGCTCGAAGCTCTCCCCGCGGTCCTCGGATCGGTACAGCGCGGCCGGTTCCGTGCCCGCGTACACCACGTCCGGCTCGGCGGCCGCCGGGTGCAGCTGCCAGACCCGCTCCAGCGAGGCCTCGGTGTCCTTCGGGAACTTCACCGCGGGCCGGGCGGGCTCGGTCCAGGTGCGGCCCTGGTCGTCGGAGTGGAACACGGACGGTCCCCAGTGCGCGCTGTCGCCGCCGGCCAGCAGCCGCGGACGCGCTCCCCGGGTGTCGATCGCGACCGAGTACACGGCCTGCGCGTTGAAGTACGGGCTCTCGTCGAACTCCCAGGTGCCGCCGCGCTCACGCCCGATGAACAGACCTTTGCGCGTCCCCACGGCAAGCAGCTTTCCGGTCATGCCGATCTCCTCCGTGACGTCTTTGTCCCAGCACCGGCCAGTCTGCACCCCGGCACTGACAGTCACCTCTGGAAAGGGCTTCACCGCAGGTCAGGGCGGCGAGGGTAACGGGCCGCGGCGATCTGGGGGCGGCTTTCGAAAAGATTGCCGCGGGGCCGGCCGGCCGGTGGGACCGTCGTGACGGAGAACTCGCCGTGAGCCGTGAGCATCGGGGTCGACTCTCCCGTATGGGAGGTCGGTCCAGCATGTTCATGCGCCCGTCGCTCATGAGGAGGATGCCCTCGATGGCGTTCCGTGGTCACAAGGTCTGGCTGTGGCGGTGGCGGCGCAACCCGCTCAGACGCCGCGCCGACACCGTCGAGGCGTGGGTCGTACTCGGTGCCTGGCTGCTCACCGTGCTGGCCGGGGTGGTGGCGGGTCTGGCGGTCAGCCGGTCCGTCGAGCACCAGCTGGCACTGGAGCGCGTGGAATGGCGGCCCGTCGTGGCCCGGCTGTCCGAGCAGGCACCCGGTACGGCCGACCCGGGCACGTCGAGCGGTGAGCGGGTGTGGGGCGAGGTGGCCTGGACCGGGGCCGACGGCTCGGCTCACACGGGCCAGGTCCGCGTCGACCCCGGCAGTACGCAGGGCACCCCGGTCACCGTCTGGACCGATGCCCAGGGCCGCCTGATGACCCAGCCCGCCACCGAGGGCCAGGCTCAGATCCGTGCCGCGATGATCGGCATCCTGGTCGGCGTCAGTACGGCGGCCATTCCCTTCGTGGGCGGCCGAGTCCTCCGTGGCCGTATGGAGCGCCGCCGCCTCGACCAGTGGAACGCGGACTGGGCGTACTTCGGGCCGCTGTGGGGCGGAAGGCGGGCCGACGGGAGATAGGACC
This sequence comes from Streptomyces sp. NPDC005374, assembly GCF_042872225.1. Lineage (NCBI taxonomy): Bacteria > Bacillati > Actinomycetota > Actinomycetes > Kitasatosporales > Streptomycetaceae > Streptomyces > Streptomyces sp. NPDC005374. The sequence continues at coordinate 143,797 of NZ_JBIAKA010000007.1, forward strand.
GGCGGGCCGAAGGCGACTCACTGCCGGGGGTTCGACCGGTAGTGAGTCACCGCCGACGGGCCGCCTCCTGCCCGCGGCGCTCCCTACCGGCCGGCCAGCACCTCCCGGCAGGCCCGCACCAGCCGCTCGTCCTCCAGTACGTCATGGCTGCCGTGCCCACCGGACGGCGACGCCAGATGCCGTCGACGAGCGGCCAGTTCCGCACGCAGAAGATCGTGCAGCGGCGCTCCCGCGGGCCCCAGGGCGGCGAGGCAGGAGGTGACGGTCCGGCGTGCGGACGGATCCTCCGTCCAGGCCGCTCGCAGGACCGGCGCGGACAGGTCCCCGTCCCCGGAGATCCGCCAGACCGCGTCCGCGGCGGACACGCGTTCCCACAGGTCCTCGGCCCGGAGCAGCGGTCGCAGCCCCGGCAGCGCCGGACCCGCCGCCGACCCGAGCCGTGCCAGAGCCCCCGAGGCCGCCCGGCGCCGAGGCCGCCCCTGCGCCAACTCGCCGATCAGCACGGGCAGTACGACCGTCACGTCCCCCTCCACGGCGTACAGCGCGCTCGCGGCGACGGCCGCGTGTGCTGTCTCCAGCAGCCCACGCAGGACCGGTATGACCTCGGAGGCCGCCGCTCCCCCGATCCTGCCGAGCGCGTGCAGTGCCGCCTCCACCACCGCGTCCCGCTGCCGCAGACCCGCCGGCAGCCCACGCAGGAGTCTCAGCACCTCTGGTACGGCACCCTCGTCACCCAGCGCGGTGAGCGCCGCCAGCAGGGGCACAGCCCGTTCGAAGATCCTGGAGGAGTCCCGCGGAACCTCGCCCAGCCTGCGGCGCAGCACGGGCGCGAGCGGTGCCGCGGCCGGGCCGAGATGGCCGATCACTTGCCCCAGGTCGTCGGGGACGACAGGCCCGGCCAGCACTTCCGCGAGGACGGGCGTGGCACGGGAATCCCCGCTCCTGGCAAGGGCTTTGAGTGCGCCGCCCAGTGTCGGCGCCCCGCGCTCCCACCGCCGTACCCACAGATCGGGCCGGGAGGTCACCAGGGCTGCCAGATCGTCGGCGGCGGGAGCGGCCAGGCCGAAGAGATCCTCCAGAACGGACACCGCGGCATCACGCAACCTGCCCTCGTCGGCGCCCAGTTGGGCGCCGATCAGCGACACCGGCTCGGTCCAGTCGGCGCGCCATTCGCGCAGGAGCCCCGCCGCCATCCACACGGCGTTGCAGCGGTCGACAGAGTCCGGACTGGTCAACTGGCCCTTGAGGAGGGCCTTGCGCGCGTCGAGCCGGTCACCGAGCCCGCGGTGCAGGGTCCGCAGCAACTGCGAGCCCTCCTCGTCCGAGGGCCGCAGTCGTCGCAGCCGGCTCACGAGGGTGCCGGAGTGGGGGCAGTCGACGCCGTCACGCCGGTGGACCGGCCGCGCGGACCGCTCCCTGAGCAGCCCGACGGCGACCGGCACCAGGTCGGGCGGAAGCCGGTCGGGAGCACAGACGGCGAGCTGGCCGAGGGCGGCGAGCCGCAGCCCCGGGTCGAAGGGCGCGGAACTTCGCGCAGTCAGCAACTCCAGTGCCTCGGCCGCGTGTTCGGGACGCCGTCGTACGAAAAGGCCCAGGCTCTCGGTGAGAGCGAGCAGGACCCGTTCGTCCCGCTCCAGTGCCAAGCGCTCTCGCAACAGGCCCAGCACGCGGTCCGGTTCGTCCAGGAACCGTACGAGTGCCCCGGGCGCGGCCCGGCGGACGGAGGCGTCGGCGTCCCCCGTCAGCCGGACGAACACCTCGGCGCCGGCGCGCACGCCGACCCGGGCCCGCGCGTAGAGGCCGCTCTCGACGGCGCTGCCCCGGCCCTCGCACTCCGCTCCGATACTGACGACGAGTTCGACGATGCCGGCCCGGTCCGCCACCTGCCCGCTCGCCACGAGCGCGAGCAGAAAGGGCACGCAGGCCAGCGTCGAGTCGTACACATCTCCCTGGTGGTGCACGGCGCCGTACATACCGTCGAGGGCCCTCTCCCGCTCGACCGGGTCCACGGAGGCGAGCCCCCGCAGCAGCCCGGGCACATCCTCCGCGCTGCCGTACGCATGCCGCAGCGAGGCCCAGTCGACCTCGTCGATCCCCGTGAACACGTTGTCCTCCCCAGGCGAAGTGCCAACTCATCGGAGTCTGCACCACGGGACTGACAACGAACCGGAATCAGGAGGTGACTGTGAGCGATCCGGACAGGGGAGCGGTTCCGTTCTCGCCGAGCGGCGGCGGACGGGGCGTGCCGGACGAGGAGAGAGGCCTGGAGCGTCAGGTCCTTGAGCCGGGCGACGGCCGCGTCCGGACGACCGTCCGCGCCCTGCGTCAGGGCGAGTTGTCGCACTTCGTGCCCCAGGCCCCGCTCCGCACATGACACGGCGGCCGTGCGAAGCGCCGTGCGGGGACGCTTCGTACGGCCGCCTTCACCTGCGAAGGGTTACTTGTAGGTGATGTCGGACGTCGCGTACTTGCAGTAAGTACTGTCGGGGCCGGAGCCGTTCGTGGTCGGCTCCTTGCCGGAGTTGTTCCCGATGTACTTCTGGCACGGGATGATCTTCTTGCCGGAGTCGCCGACGATCGTGATCTTCTTCAGGGTCGCGCTGTCACCGTAGTTGGTGTTGATGCCGACGAGCTTGTTCCCCGAGTAGGTCGCCTCGATGGTGTTGAGGTTGATCGTCCGCTTGTACTGCGTCGAGCAGTTGCCGCAGGAGCGCACGAAGGTGCCGAAGCCCTGCACCGCGAAGTTGGAGATGTTGAGCGTCCCGGCGCCGTTGAACTGGAACACCTTGTCGCTCGCCGACTTCGCGCCACCGCCGGAGACGGTGTACACGTTGGACGAGGAGGAGCCGCGGAACGTCGCCGCGTCCTCGCCGACGTCCTCCCACCACACGTTCTGCAGGGTGCAGCTGCCCGCGCAGTGGATGCCGTCGGCGGCGGGGGAGCCGATGATGACGTTCTTCAGGACCGTGCCCGCGGCCAGGTTCAGGATCGGCCCCTGGTCCTCGTCCTGGTTGTCCGTGCCCAGGTCGCCCGTGCCGTACAGGCGCTTCATCCCGTAGTCCTTGGTGCCGGACAGTTCGATGGTCGAGGAGACCGCCTGGCTGCCGTTGGCGGTGGGCCAGGTGGCGGCGGTGGCCGTCGGCGCATTGAGGGTCATGATCATGCCAACCGAGAGGCCGAGTGCGGCCGCGGCGCCTGTCAGTGCGCGCGTACGCGCGCGTGGACGTACCGAAGAAGTCATGTCCCGAATCCTTCTTCCATGTCGGGGGGTGGACGGGTGGGGGGTGGTCAGAGCTTTCCGGCGCCCGCGCCGCCGGTCACCGAGGCGACGACGGAGGAGGCGGGCTCGGCGGTGTAGCCGTACGGAGCGGTGGTGAAGGTGCCGACCTGCGAGACCTCGGTGGCGGCTCCGCCGAGGTCGTTGCCGCGCAGGTTGGCGTACCCGTCGACGTCACTGTTCCGGTTCGTGGTGACAGCGACTCCGGTGCTCCGGAAGACGTTGTTCTCCACGAGCATCTGGGCGCCCATGCGCGAGTGGACGGCGGTCTCGGCCCCGACGACGTAGTTGTCGTAGAAGTGCCCGGTGCCGAAGCGCAGACTGGGGATGCGCGAGTTGACGTTGTTGAACCAGTTGTGGTGGTAGGTCACCTTCAGATGTCCGGTGTCCTCGCTCGCGTTGTTGTCGCTGTGACCGACGAGCGAGCCCTTGAAGTGGTCCTTGAAGGTGTTCCAGGACACCGTGACGTTGTCCGAGGCGTGGTTGATGTCCAGCAGACCGTCGTAGTAGTCCTTGTCGTGATCACGGTCCGCCGAGAAGGAGTTGTGGTCGATCCACACCTTCGTCGAGGCCTGCACCTCGATGCCGTCGGCGGGCGCGAGCGGCTTGCTGATGTTCAGGTTGCGGACGACGACGTTGGTGACCTTCTTCAGCCGCAGCCCGCCGCCGGTGAACCCGGACGAGGAGCCGACGCCCAGCACCGTGGTGTTGGAGCCGATGTCGACCGAGCCGCTCAGGGTGATCAGGCCGCTGACCTTGACGACCTTCGCCGTACTGCCGGTGACGGCGGTCTTGAAGGCACTCAGGGTGGAGACGGTGACCGCGGAGGCGCTGCCGCCGCCGGTGGTTCCGGCGCCGAAACCGATGGGGGAGGTCTCGGCGGCCCCGGCCGGCTGCGGGACGGCCAGGGCGGCCGCCGTCGCGAGCGCGGCCGCACCGGCGGCCAGGGCAGATCTTTGCGCGTGTGTACGTGGGGGGCGAGTACGCATGCGGGTGCGTCCCTTCGTGGTGCCTGCGTGGTACTTGGTCGGACATGTACGTGAAGAATGTTCGCCATGTTGAACGACATGCGCAGTGCAGGACAGTGATGTCCAGTCCGTTCGCCACGGACTGGTCACATCACTGAACGGAACGTAGGGGGCAAGCGCTTTCTAGTCAACGCTTTGCGCAGAAGACATTCCGCGACCCGGGTGAGCGACAGGGGCCCCGTGCGAGCGAATTCTTTCGACGCATGGGAGCGCTTCCATGGCGGCCATGTGCATGCCACGATGCTCGCCGGACGCTTCCCTTCCGAGAGATTTCCGCGGACTTCCGAGAGGGGCGAGTCGGTGGCGATCCCACACATGCGTACGTTCATCACCGGGCTGGTGCTCACTCTGCCTGAACCAAGAGTCACTGCCTCGGCCCACAGACCGGCCGCCCCGGTCGAGCGGGCGGACCCGCTGCCCGGTTCCTTCACCTGGCCCTCGACCGGCCGGCTGATCGGTTCCGAGCCCGGCGCCGACCACCCGATCGTCTCCGTGAAGGACCCACGGACTTCCGGCACTAGAGACCACGCACAAGAGGCCGTGCCCAAGAACCGCGCACAAGAACCGGGTCCAAGAATCGCGCACAAGAACCGCCGCACCTCTGTCCGCGGCGTCTCTCGCCGTTTTGACCCTGACCAACTCCTCCTGCTGAACGAAAGGGGCAAGGCCGTGTCCACCACCCCCCGCAACACGACGAGCAGACCGCTGAGTTCGGTGCTGCTGGCCCTGCTGTCGTTACTGGCGGCAGCCTTCCTCACCGCACCCTCCGCCTCGGCCCGCACCGGGGCGGTCCCCACCGCGACCCTCACCGAGGTGACCGGCTTCGGCACGAACCCCAGCAACCTGCAGATGTACCTGTACGTGCCGGACAACGTCACCGCGCATCCCGCGGTCGTGGTGGCCGTGCACTACTGCACCGGTTCCGGACCGGCCATGTACAACGGCACGGAATGGGCCCAACTGGCCAACATCTACGGCTTCGTGGTGATCTACCCCTCGGTCACCCGGTCCAGCAAGTGCTTCGACGTCTCCTCGCCCCAGGCGCTGAAGCGGGGCGGCGGCAGCGACCCCGTCGGCATCAAGTCGATGATCGACTGGACGGTCAGCGCGTACTCCGCCGACACCAGCAGGATCTACGCCACCGGCATTTCCTCCGGCGCGATGATGACCAACGTCCTGCTCGGCGACTACCCGGACGTGTTCGCGGCGGGCGCGGCCTTCTCGGGCGTCCCCTTCGGCTGCTTCGCGACGACGGACGGCTCGGAGTGGAACAGCGCGTGCTCGGGCGGCACCATCACCCACACCCCACAGGAGTGGGGCGACCTGGTGCGCGCCGCCTACCCCGGCTACACCGGCACCCGGCCCCGCATGCAGGTGTGGCACGGCACCGAGGACGACGTGCTGCGCTACCCCAACTTCGGGGAGGAGATCAAGCAGTGGACCAACGTCCTCGGAGTCGGCCAGACGCCGGCCGCCACCGACTCGCCCGTCTCCGGCTGGACCCGCACCCGCTACGGCGCCACCGGTGACCGGGCCCCCGTCGAGGCGATCAGCCTCCAGGGCGTCGGCCACAACCTCTACGCCAACGGCATGGCGGCCCGCGCACTCACCTTCTTCGGCCTCGACAGCTCGGGCCCGGCACCCCAACCCCCGCCGGGCGCCTGCAAGGTGACGGCCACGACGAACGCCTGGAACACGGGCCTCACGGCCTCCGTGACGCTCACCAATACGGGGACGACCACCATCGGCAGCTGGCAACTCGGCTTCACACTGCCCGCCGGCCAGGTCATCACGAACGGCTGGGGTGCCACGTACGCCCCGACGTCCGGAGCGGTGACGGCGACGAACGCGTCGTACAACGGCACCATCGCGCCGAACGCGAGCGTCTCCATCGGCTATCAGGCGAACCACACCGGGAACAGTGCGGCGCCGGGCGGCTTCACGCTCAACGGGAAGGTCTGCACGTCGAGTTGAGCGCTCACCCGTCATCACGGTCCTGCCGCGCAGTGTGCAGGCGCCCCGCCGGACGGCGGGGCGCCCGGCTCAGACCGACCGGTGGTACTGGTCCGGCACCCGCACGTCCCCGCCCAGCTCCCGCGCCGCATGCCGAGCCCAGGACGGGTTCCGCAGCAGCTCACGGCCGAGGAGAACGGCGTCCGCCTCGCCGTTGGAGAGGATCTTCTCGGCCTGCTCGGCGTCCGTGACGAGGCCGACCGCGGCGACCGGCAGGGTGGTCTCCGCCTTGACGCGGGCGGCGAAGGGGACCTGGTAGCCGGGGCCGACCGGGATACGGACCCCCGAGGCGTTGCCGCCGCTGGAGACGTCCAGAAGGTCGACGCCGTGAGCCTGGAGGTCGTGGGCGAAGCGGACGGTGTCGTCCGGCGTCCAGCCGCCCTCCTCCAGCCAGTCGGTCGCCGAGACGCGGAAGAAGAGGGGCTTGTCCTCGGGCCACACCGCGCGCACGGCGTCGACGACCTCCAGCGCGAAACGGGTGCGGTTCGCGTACGAGCCGCCGTACTCGTCGGTCCGCCGATTCGAGTGCGGGGAGAGGAAGTTGCCGATCAGATAGCCGTGGGCGCCGTGGATCTCGGCGATCTCGAACCCGGCGGCGAGGGCGCGATGGGCCGCGTCCGCGAACTGACCGACGATCTCCCTGATCTGATCGGTCGTCAGCTCGGTCGGGACCGGGTGGTCCTCGTTGTAGGCGAGCGCGCTCGGGCCCAGCGGCTGCCATCCGCCCGCGTCCGGGGCGAGCGGCGCGCCGCCCTTCCATGGCCGGTCGGTCGAGGCCTTGCGGCCCGCATGGGCGAACTGGATTCCCGGAATCGTGCCCTGGGAGACCAGGAAGCGTGTGATGCGGCGGAACGCCTCGACCTGGGTGTCGTTCCAGATGCCGAGGTCCTGGGGGGAGATGCGGCCCTCGGGGCTGACCCCGGTGGCCTCCACGACCACCAGGCCCGTGCCGCCGGCCGCGCGGGCCGCGTAGTGCGCGAAGTGCCAGTCGTTCGGTGCCCCCGTGTCGGGCCCCTCCGACGCGGCCGAGTACTGGCACATCGGCGCCATCCACACCCGGTTCGGGATCGTCACGTCGCGCAGGGTGAAGGGCTCGAAGAGTGCGCTCACGGCGGGCTCCATTCGTCACGGGACCGGTGGGTCGACTCGTACGATAGGCATCGTAGTACGTCATGTGTCAAACTACGATACCTCTCGTACAATGGAGGTCCCCGAGCAGTGGAGTCGCCGTGACCACCCCCGCCGTCAGCAGCCGTGACCTGCCGCATCCGGTGCGCGAGGAGATCCGGCTGGAATCAGTGCTGCACGCGTTGTCCGACCCGTTGCGCCTGCAGATCGTGCGAGAGCTCGCCGCGGCCAGCGGCGAGCTCTCCTGTTCGCACTTCGATCTGCCCGTCACCAAGTCGACGAGCACCCACCACTTCCGGGTGCTGCGCGAGAGCGGAGTGCTCCGGCAGGACTACAGGGGCACCGCCAAGATGAACGGCCTGCGCAGGGACGACCTAGACGATCTCTTCCCGGGGCTTCTCGACACCCTCCTCGACGCCGCCGCCCGGCAGGCCGCCCGCCTCCGGAGCAACTGAACCGGCCTTCGAGGGCAGGTGGTTGAAGAGCAGGTTCAGCACGATCGCCGTCAGGCAGCCCGCGCTGATCCCGCTGTTCATCACCGTCTGGAACCAGTCGGGGAACTTCGCGTAGATCGTCGGGACGCCGACCGGCAGCACGCCCATGGCCACCGAGACGGCCACCACCGTCAGGTTGTTGTTGCCCTTGAAGTCCACCTGGGTGAGGGTCCTGAGGCCGCTTGCCGCCACCGTCCCGAACATCACCAGACCCGCCCCGCCGAGCACCGGCGCCGGTACGGCCGCGACCACGGCGCCCAACTTGGGCAACAGTCCCAGCACGACCAGGATGCCGCCGGCGGTGGCGACGACCCACCGGCTGCGCACCCGGGTCATCCCGACGAGGCCGACGTTCTGCGCGTACGCCGTGTACGGGAAGGTGTTGAACACCCCGCCGAGCACGGTGGAGAGGCCGTCGGCGCGCAGGCCGTCCGCGAGGGAGCGCGGCTCGATCCCGCGATCCGTCATCTCGCCGACCGCGATCAGGTCACCGGTGGTCTCCGTCATCGTCACCAGCGCCACGACCAGCATCGACACGATCGCCGAGAACTCGAAGGTGGGTGCCCCGAAGTGGAACGGTGTGCTGATCCCGACCCAGTCGGCGTCGCCGACCCCGCCGAAGTCCGTGAACCCGAAGGGGATCGCCACCGCCAGCCCCACCACGATGCCGATCAGTACGGCGATCCGGCTCAGGAAGGCGGGTGCGAACCGCTGCACACCCAGCACCACCGCCAGTACGAACAGGGCCAGTGCGACGTTCTTCGGCGCGCCGAAGTCCGCGGAGCCGACGCCGCCCGCGACCCAGTTCCCCGCGACCGGCAGCAGGGAGAGACCGATGATCAGGATCACCGTGCCCGTGACCAGCGGCGGGAAGAAGCGCAGCAGCTTCCCGAAGACCGGAGCGAGCAGCATGATCGCCAGTCCCGCGACGATCACCGAGCCGTAGATCGCGGGCAGTCCGCCGCCGGTCGTCCCGATCAGCACCATCGGTGACACGGCCGCGAAGGTGCAGCCCTGCATGATCGGCAGCCGTACACCGAAACGCCAGAATCCGACGCACTGGATGAGCGTGGCGATGCCGCACACCAGGAGGTCGGCGGTGATCAGGTACGCCAGGTCCGCGGGCGACAGTTTCATCGCGCCGCCGACGATCAAGGGGACGGCCACGGCGCCGGCGTACATCGCGAGGACGTGCTGGAGGCCGAAGGCGGCGAGCTGGCGGACGGGGGGTACTTCGTCCACGGGGTGCACAGGGGTGGTTTGGGCCATGTCCGAGACCGTAGAGGTGTTGAACAGAATGTTGATTTCCGAGGTGTTGCGGGTTCGTTGCCGGGTGCGGGTTGTCGGTGGTTGCTCGCGCAGTTCCCCGCGCCCCTAAGTGCCGTGGGCGGCGTTCATCAGTGACTGCCAGTCGGGGAGCTTCACCACGCCTCGGCCCAGGGATGCGCCGAGCTCTGCCTCTGCCTGCTCGATGGCGCACCACCCTGCCCATTCCACCGGCTCGATCCCCGCTGCCCGCAGCGCGGCCAGCGGATCGCCCGGCAGATCTTTGTGTACGAGCGCGGAGGCGTCCTGCACCAGAGATGTCACCGTCTCCTTCGCGCACGGCCGGTTGGTGCCGATGACGCCCGTCGGGCCCCGTTTGATCCAGCCGGCCACGTACTCGCCCGGTGCGACCACGCCCTCGCGCAGTACCCGCCCGGCGAGATGGGGCACGGTCCCGGTGGCGGGGTCGAACGGCAGATCCTCCAGCGGGACTCCGAGATAGCCCACCGACCGCAGCACCAACTGGGCCTCGATCTCCTCGAATTGGCCGGTGCCGGTCACGCCGCCGAGTCCGTCCGGTGCCGTCCGCTCGAAGCGGACCGCGCCCACCCGCCCGCCGTCGGCGAGCAGTTCGACGGGACGCAGGAAGAAGCGCAGCGAGATCCGGTGGGGCGAAGGCCGTGGGCCGGCTCCCGCCCAGCCGTGCAGCACCTCCACGTTCCGACGCTGCGGCGCGGGCAGGGCGGCGGGGTCGAGGTAGGCCGGGTCCAGCGCCAACTCCTCGGCGTCCACGGCGATTTCGGTGTCCGGCAGCGAACCCAGCTCGCGCAGCTCCTTGGTGGTGAAACGGGCCTGGGAGGGGCCGCGCCGGCCCACCATGTGGACGTCCGCCACCCGGCCGGCCGCCAGCGCGGTCAGTGCCGGCTGGGGAATGTCGGTGGGGCTGAGCTCGGTCACCCCGCGCGCCAGCATCCGCGTCACGTCGACCGCGACGTTCCCCACTCCGATGACCACCGCGGACCGGACGCCGGCCACGAAACCGTCGGCCGTCGCGTCGGGGTGCGCGCTGTACCAGGACACGAACTCGGTCGCCGACCAGCTGCCCGGCAGATCCTCGCCCGCAATGCCCAGATGCCGGTCGGTCGCGGCGCCCACGCAGTACACGACGGCGTGGTACAGCTCGCGCAGCCGCCCGGCCGGCACCCCGCCCGGACCGATCTCGACCCCGCCGAGGAAGCGCACCCGCTCGTGCTCCAGGACTCCCCGCAGGTTGTTCTGGAGCGACTTGATCTTCTCGTGGTCCGGTGCCACGCCGTAGCGCACCAGTCCGTAGGGGCACGGCAGCCGGTCCAGGACGTCGACGAGCACATCGGGATCCTGCTGGACGAGGCTCTGGGCGGTGTAGCACCCGCTCGGCCCGGAGCCGACAACGGCGACACGCAACACGGCGGAACTCCTTGACCTAGGAGTCGCTGACACTTCCAGGATCGCACCGCCGGTGCTGCTCTGACAGGGTGCCGGGGTCATCCCGGCGTGCGTGTCCGTTCGTATGGAATGTGATCATGCGGTTACTTTGCGTGTGTGCTGGAAACATCCTTTTTTAATCTTTCTGATCGTTGTCCGACGGACGGCAGCGTGTCCGTGTGGCCCGCGTGGGAAGTGCGGGAGGACGCGGACTCCATGACGTGGTTCAACGTCCGGCTGGTCTTCTCCGACGGCGCGCGGGTCGACGCGCTCGCCGTGGTCGCCGAGGACGGCGTCTGCCTGGAGGACGTACGGGCGATGCCCGCACTGTCGCTCGACGACCTGGGCGCGCTCGCGGACTGGATCGAGGAGCCGCTCTTCGAGGCCTGCGGGCTGGAGCCCGGGGCGGAGGCCGAGGCGGGAGCCGGACCGCGTCGTGCTCGCCCGGCCTGGCCGCGTGGCATGGAGGGGCGCCGGCTGATCGCCCTGGAGTACCGGGCGGCTCAGGACGACGGCGTCGATCCGGTCCTGGCGGTGATGTGCGCGACCGGACACAGCCGCCGCAAGTCGCTCAGGCTCATCTCCCAGGCGCGCGACGCGGGCTTTCTGACACCACGTCACGCACGGCGCTGAACAAGGCGGTTCGCCGGGACCTGTCGGTTCGCAGGATCAACCGGCTGTCGGAGCAGCCCGGTTCGCGGAACGGCCCCGCTCACAACATGCCCCGCATCCGGTTGATCTCGCTCGTCTGCTGGGCGACCACGTCGTCGGCCATCTCCTCGATCCTGATGTTGTTGCCCTGGCCCTTGACGTCCGTGGCCATGGTGATCGCTCCCTCGTGGTGAGTGATCATCAGGGTGAGGAAGAGCTGGTCGAACGCCGTTCCCTTCGCCGCACGCAACTTCCTCACCTGAGCCTCGGTCGCCATGCCGGGCATCGACGCGTGCTCGTGGGCGCCGCTCTTCCCGGACTGGCCGTGCTCCTTCAGCCAGGCCCGCATCGCGTCGATCTCCGGCCCCTGGGCGGCCGAGATCCGTTCGGCGAGGGCCTTCAGCTTCGCCGACTCGGCCCGCTCCGGAGCCAGTTCGGTCAACTCCAGTGCCTGGGTGTGGTGCTCGATCATCATCCGCGCGTACGAGACGTCCGCCGAGTTGGGCGTGTCGTCGTCGGCCCGCTGCTCCTGCGCGTCCTGGGCCGACAGGGTCTGATTCGCCTCGCCAGGCTTTCCCGGCACCAGGACCGAAGGCCCGGTCGCCGGGGCCGCCCCGGAATCCGCGCCGGAGTCGCAGCCCCCGAGGGCCAGGGCTGCCAGAGCGACCAGGGTGACCGTCGCGTGGGGCGCGCGGCGGAAGAGCACAGGTGTCATCCATGGTCCCTTCATTACAGTCTCGTTGCCCTCTGTTGATCTGTGCATGGTGAAGACGATACTGCGGGGGTGCGTGAAGCGTTCCACAAGAATCGCACAGGGAGGAAACAGTGATCCTGTCGAGAAACCCCCGAACCCGGCACAGACGCCTGGGAGTTGCCGCGGCCGCCGCGGGTCTCCTGGCCGCGCTGCTGACCGCAGGACCGGCCGCCGCCACCCCCGACCCCGGGGACGGCCCGACCGCGAGCGAGGGAGTGTCCAAGAGCACCGCGGCCGAGGTGCGCGCCGCGATCGCCGACGGCGAGATACCCGGCCAGGACGAGATCGTCCACTCCGGCAACATCGAACACCTGGTCAACATCCCCAAGGACGCGCTGCCCGGCACCAATTCGGACCTGGCCTTCCAGGGCCGATACGCCTTCTCCGGCAACTACGACGGCTTCCGCGTCTTCGACATCAGCAACCCGAAGGCGCCGAAGACGATCGCCCAGGTCCTGTGCCCCGGCTCGCAGAACGACATCTCCGTCTCCGGGAACCTGCTGTTCCTGTCCACCGACTCCTCGCGCAGCGACAGCAGTTGCAGCAGCACCACGCAGCCCGCGACCGAGAAGTCGTCGTGGGAGGGCATGAAGGTCTTCGACATCAGCGACAAGAAGAACCCGAAGTACGTCGCCGCCGTGGAGACCGCCTGCGGCTCGCACACCCACACGCTCGTCCCCGAGCGCAGGAACGTCTACCTCTACGTCTCCTCGTACTCGCCCAGCGCCACGTACCCGGACTGCCAGCCGCCGCACGACGGCATCTCCGTCATCAAGGTGCCCCGCGACGCCCCCGAGAAGGCGGCGGTCGTGAACTTCCCGGTGCTCTTCCCCGGCGAGGGGCCCGACGGCGGCGGCAACCCCGGTTCGCCCACCAACCCGGGCGTCAGCAAGACCACCGGCTGCCACGACATCACGGTGCTCCCGGACAAGGACCTGGCGGCGGGCGCCTGCATGGGTGACGGCATCCTGTTCTCCATCAAGGACCCGGAGCACCCGAAGGTCATCGACCGCGTGCAGGACAACGTGAACTTCGCGTTCTGGCACTCGGCGACCTTCAACCAGAAGGCGAACAAGGTCGTCTTCACCGACGAGTTGGGCGGCGGCGGCGCGGCCACCTGCAACGCGGCGATCGGACCGAACCGCGGCGCCGACGGCATCTACGACATCGTCGGCAAGGGCGACAAACGCAAGCTCGTCTTCCGCAGCTACTTCAAGATCCCCCGCCACCAGGCCGACACCGAGAACTGTGTTGCGCACAACGGCTCGCTGATCCCGGTCAAGGGCAAGGACATCATGGTCCAGGCCTGGTACCAGGGCGGTGTCTCCGTCTGGGACTTCACCGACTCCGCGAAGCCCAGGGAGATCGGCTACTTCGAGCGCGGCCCGCTTAACACCACCACCATGCAGACCGGCGGAGCGTGGTCGGCGTACTACTACAACGGCTACATCTACTCGAACGACATCGCCAAGGGCTTCGACGTCCTCAAGCTCAGTGACCGGCGTACGGATCCGGCCAGGAAGGTGCGGCTGAAGGAGCTCAACGTCCAGACGCAGCCGGACTACTTCGACTGACCCCGGGGCTCCCGGCCCGTCTCGAAGAATCGCGACAGATCGTTGTCGTACGTCCCGTCGGGTACGCCGGTGCCCGGCGGGACGCCCTGCTCCCAGTCGAGCCGGTAGCGCGTGAACAACTCGGCGCGCAGGGTCGCCAGCGGTATCGGGACGTTCGGCAGGACCATCGCGTACACCGCGCCCATGAGCTGTGAGCGCAGCATCGGGTAGTCGGCGTCGACCTCCTGCGAACCGTGCCGTTGCATCGTGTCCCGCAGCAGCTCGGCGAGGCGCTGCTGCTCCGGGCACTCCACGAAGCCGTCGGTGTCCAGCAGCCCCGCCATGTGCTGGCGCATCAGTACCGTCCGTTCCCGGGTCAGACCCAGAACCGCGTCGATGGCCCGCGCCATCCGCTCGCGGCCGTCCTCGGTGCGCGGCTCGCGCTCCAGGGCCTCCTCGAGCGTGCGGTGCATGAGCCGGTGCACGGCGGACTGCACCAGCTGACGCTTTCCGGGGAAGTAGTACGACACCAGACCGCGTGCCGAACCGGCCCGGTCCGCGATGTCGCCGAGGGTCGTGGCCTCGTAGCCGCGCTCGGAGACGACCTCGAGGGCCGCCTGCAGGAGCCGCTCCCGGGAACGACGGCGCAACTCTTCATTGACCGAGGCGCTGCGCGGGGACATGCTGTAACTCCTGCGTTGACTGGCTATCAGCCAACTATACTCAGGGTGTCCGGACCGGCCCGCGAAAGGCCTGGTCGGGGCTGCCGCCTGCTCTGGGCGACGCGGGGGATCGTCCAGGGTGGGCGAGCATTCGCCCCAATGGTGTCCTCAGGCGACCTTCACGGCGGGGTGACCACCCGGTTTTCGGACATCTTTCTGATGCCGATCCGGATGTCAGCCCACGAGGTCGAGGACCGGCCGCAGCCCGTCGGGCCGCCGCGCCACCGGCAGATGATCCACGAAGTGCACACCGCACCCCAGGGCCGCCGCGCCGCCGTCCGCCCGCCGGTCGTCACCCACCATCAGAACGTCCCCGGGCTCGACGCCGAGCGCCGTGCAGGCGGTCTTGAACAGCCTGGGGTCCGGCTTCTGGATGCCGTGCTCGTAGGACAGCACATACACGTCCACGTACGGGTCGAGCCCGTGCGCGCGGAAGACCGGCCGCAGATCCCAGCCGATGTTGCTGACCACGCCCACCGCGATGCCGCGCTCGCGCAGCGCACGCAGCACCTCGGCGGCGTCGGGGTACGGCTGCCAGGCCGCGGGGGACATGTGACGGTCGTACAACGTGTCGTGCAGGCCGGGGTCAGGCAGTGCGACCTGCCGTGAGAGCCCGGTGTAGGCGGCCCGGTGCAGTGCGGCGCTCTCGTCCCGGACTCCCCATACGGCGGCGACCTCGTCCGGCATCGCCACTGCGGACGCCGCCCCGCCCGGCAACGCTCCCACGCGCTCCAGCTCCTGCGCGGCCCGCACCAACTCGGCTTCGGGAAGGGAGAGTTCCGCCTCGTCGAGGCCGGCCCGCAACCAGGACTCGGTGGACTCGATCCGGAACAGGGTTCCCGAGAAGTCGAACAGCACGGCGGTCATACGGTGATCCTACGGGCCCGCGTTCCAGCCGATCGGCAGCTCACCTCCGCAGAAGACGCAGACGTAGTCCTCCTCCCGCACGATTCCCCGCTCCCCGCACGTCTCACAGCGCCGGAACACCACCTCGTGTGTGAACCGGCCGGGGTGTTCGACGCCGGCCCGGTCGAGCGCGCACCCGACCGCCTGCCACGAGTCGAGGTCCGGGCAGTACCCCGTGGAGTGCCTGGTGACCTCGTGGACCGCCCAGCGGCCCGCGGCCCGGGCGAATCCCATCTCACCGGCGGCCAGTACGTCCATGCCCGCCCGCGCAGGCCACGTGTTCACTGCGGCGGGGCGCGAGCCGCAGCAGGCCGTCGAGGGCGACGACGAAGGTGAAGGGCTCCGAAACGTCGGCCGCCCCTGGCCCGGACAGCCAGGCGGCGAGGTCGGCGGCGGAACGGATGGCCCGGCCCTCCCTGTCCCGCCGCACCGTGGAGCGCAGCTCGGGTGGGCCCACATACCCGTAGGTCCGGGCCGGGCCGTCGTTCACGGCCGGTACCGCTGGTGGACCGTCACCGCCAGCGTCACCAGCATCGCGCCCAGGAGCCAGCCGCCGAGGACGTCGGAGGGCCAGTGGACGCCCAGCCAGACGCGGGTCAGCCCCACACCCACGACGGAGATCACGGCGATCGCCAGGGCCGTGCGCCGCAGGGCGCGACCGACGCCGTAGCGCCGGAGGAGCCACAGGAGCAGGCCGCAGACGACCGTGGCCGTCAGGGCGTGACCCGACGGGTAGGCCGCGAAGTGCGCGGTGTCGACGGGGTCCGGCCAGACAGGGCGCTCACGGCCGACCGCGGCCTTGAGGACCTGCTGGACCAGTGTGCCCAGCGCACATGTTGCCGCCAACCACACGGCCGTCCAGCGGGCGTTGTGCCGCCACACCAGCCAGACCACCGCGACCGCACACAGAATGCGCATCGTCCAGGGGTCCCAGACCCAGTCCGTGAGGATGCGGAAGACATGGGTGAGCCCGGGTTCGTCGACCGCCCAGTCATGGGTGGTGTCGGCGATGTCGCCGTCGACGCTGAGCAGTGGATGCCACTTGGCGGCGATCAGCACGAGCAGCAGCACCGAGCACAGGGCGAGGACACCGGTGACACGGGCCGCGGTCCGGTGCTCCGGCGGACGGGGCAGGGAGTCGACGGACGGGGTGTGCATGGTGCGATTTTCGCCGACGGGGGCGGTTCGAGGCGAATCCCGGTCGTTCAGAGGGTCAACAGCATGGCCACCATCGCGATGCCCATCGAGAGCCGGCACGCGCGCGCGAGTTCGGGCCGGTCGCCCCAGCCGACGGCTCCGCCGCCCGCGGTCACCGGTATCAGACGGACACCGGACAGCAGAACGAATCCCGCGAAGTAGAGGAGCAGTGCCCCCGTCACGACGGGGACTCCCGAACCACCGTGGTGCCCGGGGGACGACGCCATCGACACTGCCATGTAGACCATGGCCGAGGCGCCCACCAGATGGTGCAGATGATGGCTGCTCGTGCGAGCCGCCCACAACGCGCGCAGCGCGGCCCCGCCGAACACGGCCGTGTAGAGGGGCCAGGCCCATGACGGCGGGCTGAACACGGCCGCCGGCACGGCCATCGCGGCCATCCCGAAGCCCATCAGTGCCTCGCCGCCCGCGGCCCGGCGCTGTTCCTCGACGCTGCTGCGCATCCGCAGCAGGCAGTACGCCCCGGTCGCCGCGCAGAGCGCCACCAGCAGCCAGCCGGAAGAAGCCGGTCCGTGCACGCCCACCTCCCCGCTCGACGGTCGGTCAAGGAATGCCCGGGCCATGCGGCGCGCAATCGAGCGCAAGGGTGTACGCGGGGAGCGTGCGACGGAGCACGGCAGGTCAGAGGCTTCGGTCGTCGCGGTCGCCCCGCCCGACCCGACCCGGCCGGCCTCGGATGCCAGCAGCCGCGCGGCTGACCACCGAGCAGATCGTGGACACCCCGGCCGCCGCCCTGGCCCTCCTGCGCGCCACCGTCGAGGCCGCGCCCGGCGAACGGCGGCAGCCGGCCCTGCCCCAGGAGAGGGCCGTGCGCGCCGAGCAGGCCGGACACCGTACGCTCGCCGCGATGATCCGGCACCACAGAGCGGAGGGCGCACGCCCATGACGGCACCGAACGGACGGCAGGCGGGCATGACGGGGAACGACACCGTCGCCTCGGTCGTCCGGCAGTGGCAGACCGTCCACCCGGGCCTCGACACCGGCCCCATGGAGATCATCGGCCGCGTCAACCGCTGCGCCGCCCTCCTCCAGCAGGCCGAGGACGCCCCCCCTGCGCCGGGCCGGACTCAGCCGCCCCGAGTTCGACCTGCTCGGCGCCCTGCGCCGCACCGGGCACGAGCTGACCCCCGGCGACCTGGCCCGTGAGACCTTCTCCTCCGGCGCCGCCGTCACCAAACGCCTCAAGCAGCTGACCGAGCGGGGCCTGGTCGAGCGCCGGGGCGACGCCCGCGACCGCCGCGTCGCCCACGTCCGGCTCACCGACGCCGGCCGCGACCTGGTCGACGGGATCCTGCCCGAACAACTGGCGTACGAGTCGGCCGTGCTGTCCATCCTGCCTCCCGAGGCCCAGGACGAACTCGCCACCCGGCTCGGAGACCTGCTCGGCAGGCTGGAGGGCAGCCTGGGAGTACTGCGGGCCTGACCGCCCCGACCTGCGGTTTCGGAAGTTTCGGAACCCCGGTGCCTGTTGACGCGGCCCACCTGCGCTTCCTACGTTCGTCCAGGTCGGTGCGGATCATCGACTGTCGTACGGAATGTCGAACGAAGGATGGATGCCGTGGCAGCCGAAGGCCCCGCCCCCGAGAAGCTCGTCATCGACCTCGGCACCGAGACCGGCCCCTTTCACGGGGGAGCGAGCGGCACTCTCTACGGTCTCTACGGCGACGGAGTGCCCAGCCGCATGGTGGTCGAGGGCATGTATCCGCGCACGGTGACCACCAAGGCCCAGGACGGTGTCCAGCACCCCGGCGGCGACGCCCTGGAGATCCTGCCGCCCTTCGTCGCGGCCGGCGGCCGGGACGTCTACGTCTACCTGCCCGACTTCTACCGCGGCTTTCCCTACGAGTGGCCCGGCGCCACCGGCGAGGAACGGCTCGCCGGACACCTGGACGTGATCCAGCGTCAGGTCGAACACGTTTTGACGCTGGGGGAGTTGAAGTCGCACATCGTGTACGTGCCGTTCAACGAGCCCGAGGGCAACATGTTCGGCGAGGGGGAATGGAGCTACGACCGGGTGTCCTGGCGGACCGAACCGGACCACTACTTCGCCGCCTGGGAAGCCGCGTACCACCTGATCAAGGACCTCGACCCGGACGCCCGCGTGGCCGGACCCAACACCTGCATCCTCTACCCCGAGGTCAGGGACTTCCTGGAGTTCGCCAAGGCCCACGAGGTGCTGCCCGACATCGTCACCTGGCACGAGCTGTCCTCGCCCGCCGAGGTCCGCACCAATGTCGCCAAGTACCGTGACTTGGAGCGCGAGTTGGGTATCGGTCCGCTCCCCGTCAACATCAACGAGTACGCGCACAACTACCACGTCTCCGTGCCGGGCCAGATGATCCAGTGGATCGCCGCGATCGAGGAGTCGAAGGTCGACGCCGACCTCGCCTACTGGAACATCGCCGGCAACCTCAACGACTCGGCGGTGGAGGCGAACAAGGCCAACGGGCAGTGGTGGCTGTACAACGCCTACGGACAGCTGACCGGGAACACCGTCCGGGTCGTCGCCCCGCATCCCAACGTGCAGTACACCCTCCAGGGCGTCGCCGCCCTCGACCGGGAGAAGCGGCAGGCGCGGGCCCTGTTCGGCGGTGCGGGCGGCGCGGCGGACGTCGTCTTCGAGGGCGTGGACGCCGAGGTGTTCGGTGCCGTGGCCCACGTACGGCTCGTGGAGATCCCCTGGACGGGTCAAGTGGGCGCGAGCGCCCAGCCGTTGCGGCTGCGGGACGAGGAACTCCCGGTGTCCGACGGGAAGGTGACGATCCCTCTGACCGGACTCGACGAGATGTCCGCCTACCAGGTGATCCTGTCGCCGGGCGGCAACGGGGCCGTGGCCCTGCCGCCTTCGGTGCGCTGGAGGCGGACCCACGAGGCCGAGGACGCCACCTACACGGGCAGCGGCTACTCCAAGAACGGGCCCGAGGGCTCCCCGTCCGCCGTCGACCGGTTCGCCACCTCAGGCGGCTACCACGTGGGCGGTCTGCGCACCGGCTCCGACGGCGTGCTCGCCTTCGACGTCGAGGTCCCGCAGGACGGGACGTACGACCTCGTCGTCTTCGCGGGCTCCCACAACCTCGCCGACCTGGTGCGCGAGCAGGGCCCCACCAACGTCTTCCTGCGCGTCGACGGCGAGGACCCGCGCGAACTGCGGCTGCCGCTCGGCTACAAGCCGGCGGTGTGGGGGCACACCTACACCCGCGTCCCCCTGACCGCCGGCCTGCACGGGATCACCCTCGCGGCCCAGGACCCCGACCTCGGCACCACCAAGGGCGACGTGTGCGTCGACAAGCTGGACCTCGTGCTGCGCGCCGAGGACGAAACCGCGCTGTACGACGCCGAGTTCGCGGACCTCGGCGGCGGGGCCCGGGTCAGCCACGCCCACCGGGGCGCCTCGGGACCCGGAGTGGCCGTGCTCCCGCGAGGCGGCACCGTCACCTTCTGGGTGTACGCGGCCGACGACGGGGAGGCCTCCGTGACCGTCGATCTGCTCGGGCCCGGCGAGGGCGTGTTCAGCGTCAACGGCGAGGAGATCGGACGCGTCGAACGCGGTGCCGTACCGCTCTTCCTGGCCGGAGGCGTCAACCGCATCACGGTCACCGGCACCTCGGACCGTCTGATCGTGGACCGGCTGCGCATCGGTGCCTCGCACGGTCTGCTGCCCGCCACCGTGTACCCCGCCGAGGCCGGCGTCCTGACCGGCACGGCGAAGGTCACCGGATACCCGTACGCCACCGGCGGCAAGGCGGTCGACGGGGTCGGTGCCGGGCCCGCGAACGCGCTCACCCTGACGGTCACCGCCGAGAGCGCCGGACGCCATGCGCTGACGATCCGCTACTCCAACGGCGAACAGCCGCCCTCCACCCACTACAACCCGGACCCGGTCTGCCGTCACGCCGACATCTGCGTCAACGGCGGCCCCGCGCACCGCGTCCTGTTCCCCACCACCTTCCACTTCAACAACTTCTGGAACCTGTCCGTGCCCGTCACCCTGCGCCCGGGCCTGAACACCCTCACCTTCACCGCCGACGAACTGCCCGACTTCGACGGCGTCACCAGGAACGACCACGGCCGGCGCTCCGCACACGCCCCCGTCATCGACCGGATCACGGTGACGCCGCTCGCCCCGGGGGACGACCGTTGAGCCCCAGCCCCACCCCCAGCCCCACCCCCAGCCCCCGCCCCCGGCCCGCGTGGCCGCACTCATGAAAGGACTCGATGTGTCGAGCGCGCCCGCGAGGGACAACGCCTTCAACAACCCCGTGATCCCGGGGTTCCACCCCGATCCGAGCGTCTGCCGGGTAGGCGAGGACTACTACCTCGTGTGCTCCAGCTTCGAGTACTTCCCGGGCGTGCCCGTCTTCCACAGCCGGGACCTGGTGCACTGGACCCAGATCGGCAACGCCCTGGACCGGCCGGGCCAGTTGCGGCTGCCGCCCGAGACGCCGGCGTCCGGCGGACTGTACGCACCCACCCTGCGCCATCACGACGGCCGCTTCTGGCTGATCGTCACGAACGTCAGCAGCGACGGCAACGTGCTGTTCACGGCCACCGACCCGGCCGGTCCCTGGTCCGATCCGATCCGGCTGCCCGGCGTGCACGGCATCGACCCGGACCTCGCCTGGGACGACGACGGCACCTGCTGGTGCACCCTCGCGGGAGTCAGCCAGGTCCGTATCGACCCGCACACCGGGGAGACGATCGGCGAGTCCCGGCGCGTCTGGTCCGGCACTCCCGGCGCCAAGGCCCCGGAGGCACCGCATCTGTACCGGATCGGCGCTTACTGGTACCTGCTCATCGCCGAGGGCGGTACCGAGCGGTGCCACGGCGTCTCGATCGCCCGCAGCCGCACCCTCGACGGGCCGTTCGAGCCCTGCCCGGACAACCCGGTCCTGACCCATCGCGGCACCGAGGACCCCATCCAGAACACCGGCCACGGGGATCTCGTACAGGGGCCGGACGGCTCGTGGTGGATGGTGTTTCTCGGCGTCCGGCCGCAGGGCGGCACCCCCGGCTGGCACGTGCTGGGCCGGGAGACGTTCCTCGCCCCGGTGACCTGGGTCGACGACTGGCCGGTCGTCGGTGAGGTGGCACCCGTCATGGCCGCCCCTCCGTGGCCGCTGCAGGAGCCCGCCGTCGTGCCCGTCCGGGACGACTTCGACCTCGGTGAACTCGCCCACGGCTGGCTTTCGCCGCGCTCCCGGCCGGCCGAGAACTACACCACGGGGGAACGGCCCGGCTGGCTGAGCCTGCGCGCCCGCGGGACGTCGCTGGACGATCCCGAGGTCACCTTCCTCGGCCGCCGCCAGCAGCACCTCTCGTGCCGTACGCGTGTCCTGGCCGACGCGTCCGAAGGAGGCGGGGGCCTGGCGGTCCGTCTGGACGAGCAGCACCACTACGAGATCGAGGCGACGCCCGGCCAGGTGCAGGTGATCGCCCGCGTCGGCACGCTGCGAACCGTGGTCGCCTCCCACCCGACGGACGCCGGCCCGGTGGTGCTCAGGATCGAGGTGTCCGTCGCCCGGAAGGTCACCGACCCCCGCCAGGGACCGGACACCGTCACCCTCGGAGTGGAGGACGGGGAGGGCGCCTTCGTCGAACTCGCCACCCTCGACGGCCGCTACCTCTCCACCGAGGTCGCGGGCGGCTTCACCGGCCGGGTCATCGGCGTGTACGCCTCGGTCGGCACCGTCCACTTCGACTGGTTCGACTACGAGCCGGTCGAGGTCGAGGACTGACATGTGACCTTGCGGAGCGCTCGCCGACAGGCCTCGCGTCCCGGATCGGGCTGCTCGACGCTTCCGTCGGCGAGCAGCCCGAGCGGGCTCAGATCCCGGGCCGGTAGCGGATCGGGTGGTCCGCCGGCACCTCCACCAGCACGATCGGCGTGCCGTCCGGATCCGCCACCCACATCTCGACCAGGCCCCACGGCTCCTTCACCGGCGGCCGTACGATCTCGACGCCCTTGGCCAGCAGCTCCTCGTGCGCCGCGGTCACGTCCGCGACCTGGAGCCACAGCCGTACGTCCGCGGCCGCGGGGTCCTGCGAGCGTCCGGACAGTTCCAGGAACCCGCCGCCGAGGAAGTAGACGGTGCCCCGCTCCGGCCCGGTGCCGAACTCGCGGTATACGGCGAGGCCCAGCTGATCGCCGTAGAAGAGCCTGGAGCGTTCCGGATCGGTGGGGCGCAGCAGGACGCGGCCGCTCAGTACGTGCACCATGCGGGCGAGCCTATCCGGGGCGTTACTCTCGGCCGTGCCCGAGTCGTGCCCGAGAAGTGGAGATGCGCACCATGGAGACCACCGCCGGACTCACCTTCCGTGACGCCACCGACGCCGACGTGGACGCGCTCGTCGCGCTGGTCGAGTCGGCGTACCGCGGGGACGACAGCCGGGCCGGGTGGACCACCGAGGCGGACATCCTCCAGGGGCAGCGGACGGACCCGGAGGGCGTGCTCGCGGTCATCAAGTCGCCCGACAGCCGACTGCTGACGGTGGAGCGGGACGGGCGCATCGTCGCCTGCTGCCAGCTCGAACACCGGGGCAGCCACGCGTACTTCGGGATGTTCGCGGTCAGCCCCGCGCTCCAGGGCGGCGGCCTCGGCAAGGTGATCATCGCCGAGGCGGAGCGCATCGCCCGCGACACCTGGGGCGTCACCGAGATGCACATGACCGTGATCTCCGTGCGCGACGACCTCATCGCCTGGTACGAGCGGCGCGGCTACCGCCGTACGGGAGAGATGACGCCCTTCCCGTACGGCGACGAGCGCTTCGGTATCCCGCAGCGCGACGACCTGCGGTTCGAGCTGCTGGTCAAGCCGCTGGTGTGACGTTTCCGCCGTGGTTCAGGCGGTGAAGCGGCCGGTGCGTTTGATCTCCGGGTAGTCGGTCGTGGCGCCGTCCAGCTCCAGGGCCCGCACCAGCCGCAGATGGTCCTGGGTGTTGACCACCCAGCCGATGATCTTCAGGTCGGCCTTGCGGGCGGCCTCCACGACCTCCAGGGTCAGCCGGCGGATGTTCAGGCAGACGGTTCCCGCTCCGGCCTCGACGGCGCGCTCCACGATGTCGGGGCCGAACCGGCTGCCGATCAGCGCGGTGCGTACGCCGGGCACCAGCCGGCCGATCTCGGCGACCGCCTCGTCGTGGAACGAGGACACCTCGACCCGGGAGACGAGGTCCCGCCGGAGCATGACCTCGGCCAGCGCCCGGGCGGCCGCGATGTCCTTGATCTCGGCCTGGAGCGGCGAGTGCACGGCGTCCAGGACCTCCTCGAACACCGGGACGCGCTCCCCGCGGCCCGCGTCCAGGGCGCGCAGTTCGGTGAGGGTCTTCTCGGCGATCGGGCCGGTGCCGTCGGTCGTGCGGTCCACGTCGGTGTCGTGCATGACGACGAGCGCGCCGTCCTTGCTGAGGTGCAGATCGAGTTCGATGACGTCGAGGCCGGCCTGCTGGGCGGCGGTGAAGGAACGGAGAGTGTTCTCGGGTTCGGTACCCATGACTCCGCGATGACCGATGGTAAGGAAGTTCAAGGTTCAACTCGCTTCCGTCGACGGCGGCTCGGTGCAGAGCCGCAGCCTAACGGCTACACCGTGTGATGGACCCGTGTGTACACGGGGGATCGCGGTGACGTGAGGGGCGGGTGTCTCGGATACCCGGAATCGCGGTGTTCATGGCACGCGACAGGAAAAAGTTCGGTGACCTTTGGGGTGCGCAGGATAACTTCCCGAGTCCGCTCTTGCTGGACGGAAGCTCGTATGTATACGGTCTCCATACGAGAGGTTCTCCCGTGGAGGATGGGACATGACGGAAATTCTTGCGCAGGCGGCTTCGGGGGACCATGTTCCCCCCATGACCAGGGTGGTGGAGCACCCGGCATGGCCCGTGCTCAAGGATGCCGTGGAGCGGATCCGGCCATGGCAGTCCAAGGACGGGTCGGTCGACTTCGGGGCCGAGGGGGCACCCACGCGTGCGGACGCCGAAGCCGCCGTACGGCGTGTCGTAGACGGCGTCGAGGAACTGTCCCCGCTGCTCCCGCACGACGCCGACTACCACGAGGCTCTCGTGAAGGACCTCCGGCGCTGGGCCGAGGGCGGTTTCGAGGTGCCCGACTTCCTCGACTCCCTGCTGGCCTTTCAGCCCGCCGTGAGCCGTGCGGACGGCCTCCAGCACCTGGTCGTCTTCCCGATGTACACGCAGAACGGCAACCCCGACCGCAATCTCGAAGCGGTCGTCCTGCGCATGGTCTGGCCCGACTGGCTGGCCGAACTGGAGCGCACGCGCTACGACAACCCGCTGTTCTGCGGCATCAAGTTCGAGGACTTCACGGCCGGTTACGACACCAACTCCGCCGTCCTCTTCCCGGAGACCATCGCCGTACGCGAGGCGCCGGAACGCTTCTCCTGGGGCGGCATCTTCTGCGACCGCGAGGCCGCGCGCTTCCGCCGGGTCACCGAGGCCGCCGTCGGCATCCTGGGCGTCGAGCTGCCCGAGGACGTCGCCGCGATGGTCCACGACCAGACGCGCTGCGAGGAGGCCTTCGTCCTGTGGGACATGGTCCACGACCGCACCCACAGCCACGGCGATCTGCCTTTCGACCCGTTCATGATCAAGCAGCGCCAGCCGTTCTGGATGTACGGCCTGGAGGAACTGCGCTGTGACCTCACCGCCTTCAAGGAGGCCGTGAAGCTGGAGGCCGACGGCGTCCCGCAGGCCCGTGACGTGCAGTACGCGGTCCTCTTCGACCGCATGTTCCGCTTCCCGGTCACCGGCGAGCGGGTGCGCAACTACGACGGCCTCGGCGGCCAGCTCCTCTTCGCCTACCTGCACAAGCACGACGTCGTGCGCTGGACCGACAACAAGCTGTTCATCGACTGGCAGCGCGCCCCGCAGGTCACCAACCAGCTGTGCGCCGACATCGAGCAGCTCTACCGCGACGGCATCGACCGCCCGAAGCTCGTCCACTGGTTCGCCGGGTACGAGCTGGTCTCCACCTATCTTTCCCCGCACCCGGGCTCCAGGTGGGCCAAGGGCCCCGACGCCCTCGACCTGTCCCTGCCGCCCCGGAAACTCGTCGATGACGTGCTTCCGGACGAGTTTCCGCTGAGCATGTTCTATGAGGCCCTCTCCAAGAAGCTGAAGAACGTGATCGCCTCCACTCGGGGCATCACCGCGGAGAGTGCCGCGCGGGCCGCCGCGTGAGCGGCACGAACTCGCGCGCGACCGGGAACACGGCTCGGCAGGAGGCGAAGAACATGGTGGGGAACGGAGCTCTCAGCGGTGCGGTGATCGCGGTGGCCGGAGCGGGCGGGCCCGCGGGGCGCGCGGCACTCGTCCGGCTCGCCGAGGCGGGCGCGACCGTCGTCGGCGCGGACAACGATCCAGAGCGGCTCGCGGAGGCGGTGGGCGCGGCCCGGGACGCGGGCGGCGGCGCCACCGTCACCGGGGAACCCGTCGATCTGCTCGACCTGAAGTCCACGCGGGACTGGGCCGCCGGCATCGAGAAGGACTTCGGGCGGGTCGACGGCGTGGTCCACCTCGTGGGCGGCTGGCGCGGCAGTGAGACCTTCGTCAAGACCAGCCTCGACGACTGGGACTTCCTGGAGCTGCTGCTCGTCCGCACCGTGCAGCACACCTCCCTGGCGTTCTCCGAGGTGCTCCAGCGCAGTGACCGGGGCCGCTATGTGCTGATCAGCGCGGCGGGCGCGACCAGGCCCACCGCGGGCAACGCCGCCTACGCCGCCGCCAAGGCGGCCGCCGAGGCCTGGACGCTCGCCATGGCCGACTTCTTCCGCAAGGCGGGGGCCGGTGCGGAGCTCACCTCGGCGGCCACCATCCTGGTCGTGAAGGCGTTGGTGCACGAGGCGATGCGCGCAGAGCGCCCCAACGCGAAGTACGCGGGCTTCACCGACGTCAAGGACCTCGCGGCGGCCATCGCCGACGTCTGGGAGAAGCCCGCCGCAGAAGTGAACGGAAACCGTCTGTGGCTCACCGAGAAGCCGTGAACCCTGCGAAGACCGACGCCCGGCGTCACCACGACCCGGACAGCCGGGGCTTCGCCAGCGACAACTACGCCGGTGCCCACCCGGAGGTCCTCGCCGCCCTGGCCCTCGCCAACGGCGGCCACCAGGTCGCGTACGGCGAGGACGACTACACCGAGAACCTCCAGGGCATCATCCGCAGCCACTTCGGGGCCACGGCGCAGGCCTTCCCGGTCTTCAACGGCACCGGCGCCAACGTCGTCGCGCTCCAGGCGGTCACCGACCGCTGGGGCGCGGTGATCTGCGCCGAGAGCGCGCACATCAACGTCGACGAGGGCGGCGCCCCCGAACGGATGGGCGGCCTGAAGCTGCTCACCGTCGCGACGCCCGACGGCAAGCTGACCCCGGAGCTGATCGACAGACAGGCATACGGCTGGGACGACGAGCACCGCGCGATGCCCCAGGTCGTCTCGATCACCCAGAGCACGGAACTCGGCACCCTCTACACGCCGGACGAGATCCGCGCGATCTGCGACCATGCCCACGCGCACGGCATGAAGGTCCACCTGGACGGCTCGCGGATAGCCAACGCGGCGGCCTCCCTCGACGTCCCGATGCGGACGTTCACCAACGCCGTCGGCGTCGACATCCTGTCCCTCGGCGGGACGAAGAACGGCGCGTTGTTCGGCGAGGCCGTCGTGGTCATCAACCAGGACGCGGTCTCCCACATGAAGCATCTGCGCAAGCTGTCCATGCAGCTCGCCTCCAAGATGCGCTTCGTGTCGGTGCAGTTGGAGGCCCTGCTCGCCAAGGACCTGTGGCTGCGCAACGCCCGCCACGCCAACGAGATGGCCCAGCGCCTGGCCGAGGGCGTCCGCGCCGTCCACGGTGTGGAGATCCTCTACCCGGTCGAGGCCAACGGCGTCTTCGCCCAGCTGCCGCACGACGTGAGCGAGCGGCTCCAGAAGCGCTTCCGCTTCTACTTCTGGGACGAGACCGCGGGTGTCGTCCGCTGGATGTGCGCCTACGACACGACCGAGGACGACGTGGACGCGTTCTTGGCGGCGCTCAAGGAGGAGATGGCGCGCTAGCGCGGGCCGCACGGCACCTGTGCTTGCATGCGGGGGTGGACAAGACGCAGCGCCGGGTCCGGCCGAGGACCGATGACGACATCGAGGCATGTGTACAGGTGCTCGCGGAGGTTCACCGGCGCGACGGGTACCCGGTGAACTGGCCCGCGCGTCCCGGTGATTGGCTGGCACAGGCTTCGGCTCTGGGCAGCTGGGTCGCCGAGTCGGACGGCCGGGTGGCGGGCCACATCAGCCTCTCCCGCAGCGAGGAGGGCGACCTGGCCCCTGTCCTGTGGAGCGAGCGGAACGGCACGAGCAGCGAAGAGGCCGCGGTGGTGGGCCGGCTGTTCGTCGCTCCGCAGGCGAGAGGGCACGGGATCGGCGCGCTGCTGATCGGCCGAGCGGTGGAGGAAGCGCGGCGTCACCGCCTGCACCCGGTGCTCGACGTGGTCGCCTCCGACACCGCGGCCGCGGCCCTGTACGAACGACTGGGCTGGACGAGGCTGGCCACGGTCGAACAGCGGTGGAGCGCGTCCCAGCTCGTGGCCGTGCACTGCTACTCCGCATAAATATACTGAGCTCTGTAAAATAATTGACGCGGGGGTGATCGTCTTCCTATGCTCTGCAGGCATGGAGCTGATCCAGGAAACCCCCGACCTTTCCGCGTACTTGGCCGCCGACGAGGTCATCGATCATGGCCATCCGGTCGTCCGGGAGGTGGCCGCGCGCCTCGCCAGGGAGGCGGAGGACTCGTATGCCTATGCGCGTCTGGCATTCGAGTTCGTGCGCGACACCATTCCGCACTCCCAGGACTCCGGCGACCTGCGCGTCACCTGGCGGGCGTCCGACGTCCTGGAGCAGGGCACCGGTATCTGCTACGCCAAGGCGCACGCGCTGGCCGCGCTGCTGCGCGCCGAGGACATCCCGACCGCGTTCTGCTATCAGAAGCTCGACGTGGTGCACGGCCTGGTCGCGGTGCGGTTCAACGGCGCCTGGCACCGTCAGGACCCTCGCGGCAACAAGCCCGGTGTGGACGCCCAGTTCTCCCTCGACGGTGAGCGGCTGGCCTTCACGCCGGACCCGGAGGCCGGCGAGACGGACTGCCCCACGCTCTACGCCGCACCGCACTCGGCCGTCCTGAGCGCGCTCAAGACGGCCCCCGACCGCCCGTCCCTCTGGCTGAAGCTCCCCACCGCACTCTGAGTGCTGCGGATCGGTCCTGCAGGGGCGCGGGGAACTGCGCGACCGGCCACGACGTCTCCGCAGCCGAGCAGCTACCGGGCCTCGGTCTCCCGCACCTGTTCCGGGGTGGGCGCCGTGCCCCCGAGGTGGGCCGGCATCCACCAGGTGTCGTCCGGCCCCTTGGGGCGCACCGGATAGGCCCGCTGAGCGGCTTCCAGCAACTCGTTGACCCGCTCCCGCAGTTGCCGCGTGATCGCCCCCGCGTACTTGTCCCGCGAGGCCTCGACCGCCTCACCGACCCGCATCGTGATCGGGATGTGGCTGCGCTTGAAGTTGCGCGGGTGGCCCTTGGTCCAGATCCTCTGGGTGCCCCAGAGGGCCATCGGGATCAGCGGTACGCCCGCCTCCTGGGCCAGTCGTGCCGCACCCGACTTGAAGCTCTTGAGCGTGAAGGACTGCGAGATGGTCGCCTCGGGGAAGACCCCGATGATCTCGCCCGACCGCAGTGACTCCAGGGCGTGGGCGTAGGCCGTCTCGCCCTGTGTGCGGTCGACCGGGATGTGCTTCATCCCGCGCATCAGCGGACCCGAGATCCTGTGGCGGAAGACGGACTCCTTCGCCATGAAACGCACGAGACGTTTCTGCGGGAGCGCTGCCATGCCGTTGAAGACGAAGTCCAGGTAACTGATGTGGTTGCTCACCAGAACGGCGCCGCCCGAGCGCGGGATGTTCTCCGAACCCTTGCAGTCGATCTTGAGGTCCCAGGCCTTGAACAGGGCCTGGGCGAATCCGACGACGGGGCGGTAGACAAGCTCTGCCATGGGCGGGGTGAGCCCTTCCTGCTCTGCCGGGGAAGGGGAGTCCCGGCATTAAGTTACGCAGCCGTAGGTTTACGGCATCTCGCAGATCGTGCCCCAAGAACGGGCGGGGAGCCAGTCCTGGTGCCCGCCCGGTGCGAGATTCTCGTCACGTCCACCCGGTGATCCACCTTGGGCTTTTACGGCGTCTTTACTCCGCGCGTACCGTGACCCGCCGCACGAGCAGGTACATCTCGCAACCCAGGCAGTACCCGAACGTGGCGTTCAGGAAGGCCGCCGCGAGTGCCGCCCCGGTGGCGGCGAGTCCGAGCCACTCCGGCCCGATGCCGTATCCCACCAGCCCGAGGACCGCGAAGGCGAGGCCCACCCCCTGCGCGAACCGCGGCGGCTCCGGCGACTCGAACTCGGTCGGCGGCCCGATCCGCGGCCGTACGAGCCTGCGGAACAGCCATCCGTACGGCGAGCGGCCCACCCCGCCCGCCGCGCCCAGCGCGAACGCCAGCGTCTGCCAGGCCAGCAGCCAGAAGCTGCCCGTGATCAGAACGGCCGCCAGGACGACGGCCGTCACGGCCGCGCCGAAGCGCGGCCCCCTTGCATCAATGTCCATGAATCAAGCATTCCGCAACGGAAAGACTGGGGGGAGTCGGGAATCTTTGCAGTCTCGTGAATGCTTGTGCAGGTGATGACCGGACTTGTGGTGTGCGTGGTGGTGCTCGCGGCGGCGAGCGGCTTCGGAGTGCTGCAACGGCGGCGGAGCGGGAGGGTGCGGGTGCGCGGGCGCGACGACGACAAGAGGCTCGGTGCGGCCGAGTTGGGCGGGGAACTGGGTGAGCGCGCCACTCTCGTCCAGTTCTCCAGTGCGTTCTGCGCGCCTTGCCGGGCGACCCGACGGGTGCTGGGCGAGGTCGCCGGACTGGTCCCGGGTGTGGCTCATGTCGAGATCGACGCCGAGAAGAACCTCGACCTGGTGCGCGAACTCGACATCCTCAAGACGCCGACCGTGCTGGTCCTCGACGCCGGCGGCAGAGTCGTACGGCGCGCCACCGGCCAGCCCCGCAAGGCGGACGTCATAGCGGCGATCGGGGAGGCGGTTTGACCCCGAGTGCGCCCACGGTGAGGCATCTCCCAGATGCCGGAACGTACTTGACTGTGCGCCGCACCTATCGTCAGCCTGACCGTATGCCTACGGAACTCCTTCTGTTCGGGCGAGTGCACGTCGACCTCGCCCGCACCGCGAGCGCGCGCTGTCCGGCTTGTTGAGCAGCCACGGTCCAGCTCGACACTCCTCGCAGAAGGACGACCGCATGACGGCCACGCCCGACCTCGGCACCCCCCAGCTCGCCTCTCCCGACCTCCTGCGCTCCGTCTTCCGGCGGCATGCGGCAGGCGTCGCCGTGATCACCGCGCGTGGTGAGACGGGCCCGGTCGGCTTCACCGCCACCTCCCTCAGCTCGGTCTCCGCCGAACCCCCGATGCTCTCCTTCGGGATCGGTACGGGCGCCTCCAGCTGGCCCGCGATCTCCCGGGCCGATCACGTGGGCGTGCACATACTCGGCGAGCACCAGGAAGAGCTGGCCGCCACCTTCGCCCGCAGCGGCGCCGACCGCTTCGGCACACCCACCGCCTGGCGCGAGGGGCCCGAGGGCGTCCCCGTCCTGGACGACGTCCTCGCCTGGCTGGTCTGCCGGGTCGTCGGACGCGTGCCCGCCGGGGACCACCGCATCGTGCTGGCCGAGGTACGGCTCGGCGACCCCGCGGGCACCGGTCGGCCGCTGCTCTATCACCAGGGACGGTTCAGCGGCCTGCGTGACTGAACGGATCAGCGCCTCTTGCGCCGGTGTGCGAGGCCGTCGAGCTCCGATTACGCTGCGTTGCGAAGGTCACAGTTCAAAGCGCTTGCTTAGCGGGCAGGAGCTGGGTGTACTGGTGAGTAATATTGCGGTCGGAGCGCAGCCCGCCCTGACCGGGATCGGCCGCTTGGGGCGCCTATGCTGCCTGCAAGAGGCAGCCGAAAAATGACGATGCAGTAGGAGAGCCGGCGTGAGCTTGAGGATCGTTGTCACTGTGAAGTACGTGCCCGACGCCACCGGCGACCGGCACTTCGCCGATGACCTGACCGTCGACCGGGACGATGTGGACGGTCTGCTCTCCGAGCTGGACGAGTACGCGGTCGAGCAGGCGCTGCAGATCTCGGAGAACTCCGACCACGACGTCGAGGTCACCGTTTTGACGGTGGGCCCCGAGGACGCCAAGGACGCGCTGCGCAAGGCGCTGTCGATGGGCGCCGACAAGGCGATCCACGTCGAGGACGACGATCTGCACGGCACGGATGCGATCGGTACCTCGCTGGTGCTGGCCAAGGCGATCGAGAAGGCCGGCTATGACCTGGTGATCTCGGGTCTGGCCTCCACCGACGGCACCATGGGCGTGGTCCCGGCGCTGCTGGCCGAGCGCCTGGGTGTGCCGCAGGTGACCCTGCTGTCCGAGGTGTCCGTCGAGGACGGGGTGGTGAAGGGCCGCCGCGACGGTGACGCGGCCTCGGAGCAGCTGGAGGCCTCGCTGCCGGCCGTCGTCTCCGTCACCGACCAGTCGGGCGAGGCGCGTTACCCCTCCTTCAAGGGCATCATGGCCGCCAAGAAGAAGCCGGTCGCGGCCTGGGACCTGTCGGACCTGGACCTGGAGGCCGGTCAGGTGGGCCTGGAGGGCGCGTACACCACGGTCGACTCCGCCACCCAGCGGCCCGCGCGCACCGCGGGCACGATCGTCAAGGACGAGGGCGAGGGCGGCAAGCAGCTCGCCGAGTACCTCGCGAGCCAGAAGTTCATCTAAGGGCTCCCGGCCCGCTGAGGCTCAACCCCCTTACCGCCCCTCAGACTTCGCAATCCGCAGGAGAGCATTCCCATGGCTGAAGTTCTCGTCTATGTCGACCACGTGGACGGTGCCGTCCGCAAGCCCACCCTGGAGCTGCTGACCCTGGCCCGCCGGATCGGCGAGCCGGTCGCCGTCGCGCTGGGCAACGGCGCCGCCGACACCGCCGCCACCCTGGCCGAGCACGGTGCCGTCAAGGTCCTGACCCACGACGCCGCCGAGTACGCCGACTACCTCGTCGTGCCCAAGGTCGACGCCCTGCAGGCCGCCGTCACCGAGATCTCCCCGGCCGCCGTGCTGGTGCCCTCCTCCGCCGAGGGCAAGGAGATCGCCGCCCGCCTCGCCCTGCGCATCGGCTCCGGCATCATCACCGACGCCACCGACCTGGAAGCCGGCGACGAAGGCCCCATCGCCACCCAGTCGGTGTTCGCCGCCTCCTTCACCACCAAGTCCCGCATCTCCAAGGGCACCCCCGTCATCACCGTCAAGCCCAACTCCGCCGCCGTGGAGGCCGCCCCTGCCGCCGGCACCGTCTCCGAACTGAGCGTGACGTTCGGCCCGCTGGCCACCGGCACCAAGGTCACCGGCCGCACCCCGCGCGAGTCCACCGGGCGCCCCGAGCTGACCGAGGCCGCGATCGTGGTCTCCGGCGGCCGCGGCGTCAACGGCTCCGAGAACTTCGCGATCATCGAGGCCCTGGCCGACTCCCTCGGCGCCGCCGTGGGCGCCTCCCGTGCCGCGGTCGACGCGGGCTGGTACCCGCACACCAACCAGGTCGGCCAGACCGGCAAGAGCGTGTCCCCGCAGCTGTACATCGCCAACGGCATCTCCGGCGCCATCCAGCACCGCGCCGGCATGCAGACCTCCAAGACCATCGTCGCCGTCAACAAGGACGCCGAAGCCCCCATCTTCGACCTCGTCGACTACGGCGTCGTCGGCGACCTCTTCGACGTCGTCCCCGCCCTCACCCAGGAGATCAACACCCGCAAGGGCTGATCCCGTTCCGGGCGTACGAGGCCCCCGCGACCATCGGTACGGTCGCGGGGGCCTCGGCTCATCCCAGGGTCACGGTGGCCTGCACCGGCAGATGGTCGCTGGGGAACTGCCCGTTCATCTCGAAGGTGTTGATGGCGGCCCGGTGGACGGTGGTGCCCGGCGTGGCCAGGATCCAGTCGATGCGTTCGCCGTCGGGGGTCAGGGGTTTGTAGCCGTGGAAGGTCGCGTACAGCCGGCTGCGTTCGGCCGCCGCGTCCCAGGTGTCGACGAGTCCGGTGGCGAGCAGGATGTCGTACGCCTGGTTCTCGTGGGCCGCGGCGTTGAAGTCGCCGGTCACGACGACCGGCAGTGAGTGGTCGAACGAGGCGATCTGCCGGCCGAGGAACTGCGCGGAACGCTCGCGCGCGTACTGGCCCACGTGGTCGAAGTGTGTGTTGAAGACGTAGAAGTCCCGTCCGCCGACGGCCCGGTCGCGGAAGCGCACCCACGTGACGATCCGGGGGAACGCGGCGCCCCAGGTGTTGGAGCCGACGACCCTGGGCGTGTCGGAGAGCCAGAGCGTGTCGTGCTCGACGGGGGCCAGGCGCCGGGTGTCGTAGAAGATCGCCGTGGACTCGTCGTGGCTACCGCCCTCGCGGCCGGTGCCGATCCAGTCGTAGTGCGGTCCGAGGTCGGAGTCGATGTCGCGCAGCTGCTGGTAGAGGCCCTCCTGGGTGCCGAGGACGGTGGGGGCCTCCTGGCGCAGCAGTTGGCGCATCACCGGGCGGCGGGTGGTCCAGCTGTTGGGTTCTGAGGTGCTGGCGAAGCGTAGGTTGAACGTCATGACATCGAGTCGGCGGTTGGCCGACCTGGCGGCGGAGGCCGGCAGCGTGCCCATGAGCGGCACGGTGACGGCGGCGGCCACAGCGGTTCTGAGCCCCATACGACGCGTCATTCTGTTGATGTCCGGCATGGTGTCCCTCCCGACGGACCAGGATGAATGTTCGAGCCGGTGTGTGGAAGACGGCGTAGGGGTTCTCGGCATCCTGGATGAACGGGACGGCTCACGCTGTGGACGAGGTGTTGACCGTCGGGAAGCTTCACGGATAACTTTCGTTCAACGGATTGTTGATTCCGTAGAGTGGAAAACTGGAGGATGCGGGATGGGCCAGGGCC
This sequence comes from Streptomyces sp. NPDC005374, assembly GCF_042872225.1. Taxonomy (NCBI): domain Bacteria; kingdom Bacillati; phylum Actinomycetota; class Actinomycetes; order Kitasatosporales; family Streptomycetaceae; genus Streptomyces; species Streptomyces sp. NPDC005374. The sequence continues at coordinate 178,331 of NZ_JBIAKA010000007.1, forward strand.
AGCAGGAGCAGGTGGCGACGAGCCTCGCGGGTGCCGTGAGCGAGGAGATCAGCGCCTCTCTCGCGCCGGTCGACGCCGAACTGGAGCGCCGCTACCCCGGAGACCCCGGCACCCGCCAGCCCGTCCACACCGTCTACGTCCCCGGTGACGTCTTCGCCGCCGACACCGTCCGCTCCTGGGGCGACCGGGCTCTCGCCGCCCTCGACGAACACGCCCCGGACGCCGCGTCCTTCGCCGCCGTGCTCGGACTGTCCGACGAACTCGCCGAACCCGTTCACGCGCGCGTGCGGGCCAAGCTGGAGCGGGAGCCCATCGAGGACCTGCGCGTGGACTTCGAGGACGGTTACGGTCCGCGCCCGGACGCCGAGGAGGACGAGGCGGCGGCCCGCGCGGCCCGGCTGATCGCCGAGGCGTACAAGAACGGCACCGCGGCGCCGTACATGGGCATCCGTATGAAGTGCATGGAGGCGGCCGTCCGTGACCGCGGTATCCGGACCCTCGACATCTTCCTCACCGGCCTCATGGCGGCGGGCGGCCTGCCCGAGGGGCTGGTGCTGACCCTGCCGAAGGTGACGTACGCCGAGCAGGTCACCGCGTTCGTTCGGCTCCTGGAAGCTTTCGAGAAGGCGCACGGGCTGGACCCCGGCCGCCTCGGTTTCGAGATCCAGATCGAGACCAGCCAGTCCGTGCTCGCCACCGACGGCACCGCCACCGTCGCCCGTATGATCCAGGCCGCCGAGGGCCGCGCCACCGGACTGCACTACGGCACCTTCGACTACAGCGCCTGCCTCGGCGTCTCCGCCGCCTACCAGGCCAGCGACCACCCCGCCGCCGACCACGCCAAGGCGATCATGCAGGTCGCGGCCGCGGGCACCGGCGTACGGGTGTCGGACGGCTCCACGAACGTCCTGCCGGTCGGGCCGACGGCGAAGGTCCACGACGCCTGGCGGCTGCACTACGGTCTGACGCGCCGGGCACTCGCCCGCGCCTACTACCAGGGCTGGGACATGCACCCCGCCCACATCCCCACCCGGTACGCGGCCGTGTTCGCCTTCTACCGCGAGGGCTTCGAGCAGGCCGCCGGCCGCCTCGCCCGCTACGCCAACCGCACCGGCGGGGACGTCATGGACGAACCCGCCACCGCCAAGGCGCTCAGCGGCTATCTGCTGCGCGGCCTCGACTGCGGTGCCCTCGACATCGCCGAGGTGGCCCGGCAGGCCGGTCTGACCCGGGCCGACCTGGAGAGTTATGCGGCACCCAGGCGCGGTGACCTGACCGTCTCCACGAAAAAGCCGGAGAAGTAGCGGACCTGTCACAGTCGCAACCGCCGACTGGAGTTGTCACTCCTGCCCCGTAGTCTGTACCGCACGAATTGACGTGTTCACAGGAACGGGGCAGCTGTGTCTTCGGGGGAGACGAACGCAAGGGGCCAGGACGAGACCGGTCGCCTGCTGGCCGGGCGGTATCGGGTCGTGGCCCAGCTCGGGCGCGGTGGCATGGGTGTGGTCTGGCGGGCCGTCGACGAGGTCCTCGGCCGCGAGGTCGCCGTCAAGGAACTGCGCACCTACACCGATGCCGACGGTCCCGAGCTCGCCGATTTGCGGCTGCGGATGCAGCGCGAGGCCCGTGCCGCGGCCCGGGTACGCCATCCCGGTGTCGTCGCCGTGCACGACGTGGGAGAGGTCGACGGACGTCCGCTGATCGTCATGGAGCTGGTCGACGGCCCGTCCCTGGACGCCGTGCTGCGCGAGCGCGGCCCGCTCGACCCGCGCGAGGTGGCCGGGATCGGCGCCAAGGTCATGGACGCGCTGGCCGCGGCCCACGAGGCCGGCGTGCTGCACCGGGACGTCAAGCCCGGCAACATCCTGCTCGACCGTTCGGGCCGCGTCCTGCTGACCGACTTCGGCATCGCCACCATGGAGGACCCGGGCGACGGCGCGGCCACCCAGCTCACCCGCACCGGCCACCTCGTCGGCTCCCTGGACTACATGGCCCCCGAGCGGGCCCAGGGCGCCGATCCGGGACCGGCGTCCGACGTGTGGGCCCTGGGCGCCACGCTGTACGCGGCCGTCGAAGGCGCCTCGCCGTTCCGCCGTACGTCGACGTTCTCCACGCTCACCGCGATCGTCGGCGAACCACTCCCCGTGTCCCACCGCGCCGGAGCCCTCGGCCCCGTCCTGGAGCGTCTGCTCGACAAGCGTCCAGAGGCCCGCCCGGGGGCCGAGGAGGCCCGCGAGCTGCTTCAGACGGTGGCGGACACGGCGGTGGCGGCCCCGGCGGGGACGGACAGCGCCACGACGACTCTGCGCGGTGCGGCGGCTCCGGCCGGACGGGCGGAACCGGAGTCGGAGCCCGACACTCCGCCGCTGCCGCCGGGTTTCCGGATGGCGGGGCCGGGGGCAGCGCAACCGGCCAGGCCGGCGGAGCCCGTGGCCGCGACCGGGTTCGACACCCCCGGGCAGGGCGTGCCGGGGGCTCAGGGCTTCGGGCCTCCTGCCGCTCAGAGCGGTGCTCCGGGGCAGACCGGGCTCCCCTCACACGGTTTCGGACCTCCCGTGTCCCAGGACCAGCCCCAGACAGGCCTCATGGGCGAGTCCCGCCCACCCCGCCGCAAGGGGCGCGCGCTGCTCGTCGCCGCGGCCGTCACCGTGGTTCTCGCGGTGGCCGGAACCGCCGTCGCGCTGCTCAACGACACCGGCAACGCCGAGGCGGACGCCCGCCCGCCCGCGTCCGGTACGAGCACGACGGCCTCCGCGTCCGCCCGCACCGACGCGGACCGGTCCAGCAGCCCCGAGCCGACGGACAAGGGCGCCAAGAAGACGCCGAGCGCGAAGAACACGTCCGGCGGGAGCGGCGGCTCCGGACCCTCCAGCTCCGCCTCCGCGACCTCCACGGCGAACTCCACAGGCGGCGGTACGTCGGGCGGCGGCTCGGGCGGCACCTCAGGAGACGGCGGCTCCGGGGGCACCGGGGACGGCGGGGACGGCGGGGACGGCGGGGACGGCGGCGCTTCCAGTACCCCGGCGCCGACTCCGGCCTGCACCGCCATCGGCGGCGGCAAGTACAACTGCAGCGTCTGGAAGACCGCCACGTCCTACACCGCCTCCGGCGCCGAGGCAGGCGTCCTCAACGCGGGCACCAACTACTTCTACTGCCAGTCGAACCTGGGCCGCCGCGAGACGTCCGGCGAGTGGACCAACGTCTGGTGGGCGAAGACGGACGACGACAGCGGCAACACCGGTGTCTGGGTCAGCGACGTCTACATCAGGGGCGGGGGCAACGACGAGCCGGTGCCGGGGCTTCCGGCCTGCTGAACCGTCACGTACCGCTCCAGGCCGGACGCCGCCACCCGCTTCTCGTCGGCGAACAGCCGGGTGCCCGCCTCGCACAGCCGGTGGTCGGCGCGGGCCCGTGCCACGAACTCCTCGGGCGTGACACCGAACAGCTCCCTCAACCGGGCCGATCCCACGAGGAGTTCGGTCAACAGCTCCCGCTGGCCGGGGTGGGTGCGGGGAGCGCCGGTGCCGTCGTGCAGGACGCCGTGGCGGTTGACGTACGCGTGCACGGCCGGGAGCGTCACGCCGTCGGGCAGCTCGACCCGCACCTCGGGCGCGGGCAGCAGGGCGCGGCCGTAGTTGCCGTTCGGCAGCGGCACTCCCTCGCTCGCGTCGACGACCGCGAGCTGCTCGGTGTCCAGCCAGATGACGAACAACTCCCGTACGGCGTCCGGGGCGTGGAAGGGTGAAGCGGACACGTATCCCATGCGGCTCACGTGCGCGGATACGCCGATGTCGACGCCGCTCACCCGTGCCCTCACCATCGGGATCGGTGAGGTGATCCCGAACTCGGCCATCTTGTGCCGCAGTTGCCCCGGACTGGCGTTGGAGCCGACCGCGAGCACGGGGACGCGGTCCTCGTGGACCAGGCGATCCAGGGGCAGCAGCCGGTCGCCGTCGAGGAGCGCGGAGTCCGGCGGCCAGGCGCCGGGGTAGCGCAACGGGTGATCGCGTGGTGCCTCGGCCAGGCCGAGGGACTCCAGAGTGCCGTCCCGCACGTGCCGCTCAGTCCGTGGGGGACAGTTCGCCGGAGCCGCGCGTGATCAGCCGCGTCGGCAGTTCGATCCGCTCCGGCGTCAGCAGTGTGCCGTCCAGCTGACGGAACAGCCGCTCGGCGGCCGTGCGGCCGAGCGTCGCCGCGTCCTGGGCCACGACCGTGACGCCGGGCTGCAGCAGGTCGGCGAGTTCGATGTCGTCGAAGCCCACGAAGGCGACCCGGCGGGTGTGTTCGGCGAGGACGCGGACCACGGTGACCGTAACCCGGTTGTTGCCCGCGAAGATCGCGGTCACGGGGGAGGGCCCGGTCAGCATCTCCTCCGCCGCCCGGCGTACCCGCTCCGGGTCGGTGATCCCGAGCGAGGTCCAGGCGTCCGCCACCTCTATGCCGGCGTCTTCCATGGCGGCCCGGTACCCGCGCAGCCGTTCGGCGGCCGTGTGGATGCGGGGCATGTCGCCGATGAAGCCGATCCGCCGGTGCCCGTGGGCGATCAGGTGGGCCACTCCGTCGCGGGCGCCGCCGAAGTTGTCGGACAGGACCACGTCGGCGTCGATCCGGCCCGCCGGACGGTCCACGAACACCGTGGCGACACCCGCCTTCAACTCGGGCTCCAGATAACGGTGGTCGTCACCGGCCGGAATGACCACGAGCCCGTCCACGCGCCGTGCGCACAGCGCCAGCACCAGTTCCTGCTCCCGCTCCGGGTCCTCCGCGCTGGAACCGTTGATGAGCAGGGACCCGTTGGCCCGGGCGACCTCCTCCACCGCGCGGCTGAGGGGGCCGTAGAACGGGTCGGCGAGGTCTTCCAGGACCAGGCCGATACTGGCCGTACGGCCCTTGCGCAGCACGCGCGCGCTGTCGTTGCGGCGGAAGCCGAGCGCGTCGATGGCCTCCCGGACCCGGTGTTCGGTCTCCGGGGTCACACCCGCCTCGCCGTTGACGACACGCGAGACCGTCTTGAGCCCCACACCGGCCCGAGCGGCCACGTCCTTCATGGTCGGGCGGTTGCCGTATCGCGTCGCGGTGAGGCGGTCTGCTCGGCTGTGGGTGTCGGGCACTATACGGCGTCCTGTCCTGTCGTCGACGGGGATGCGGCGGTCCATGATTTTGTATGAGGATGTGGCGTCGAGCATAGAGCCTGGACAACGTTGTCAGATGCGGGAGACACTGTCCATCGAAATCTGCAGGCCAGCGCCCCCACCGCGAGACCGGCCTGTCCATTCCTCAAGGTTGACGGGGAGAACTGACACTGATGCACACCGACCTCGTGGCTGCGCTCGACATCGGCGGCACCAAGATCGCCGGAGCGCTGGTGGACGGCCACGGCCGGATCCTGCTGCGCGCGCAGCGCGCCACTCCCGCGCAGGAGGACGGCGACAGCGTGATGCGCGCCGTCGAGGGAACGCTCGGCGAGCTCACCGACTCACCGTTGTGGGGACGCGCCACCGCCATCGGCATCGGCAGCGCGGGCCCGGTGGACGCCTCCACCGGCACCGTGAGCCCGGTGAACGTGCCGGGTTGGCGTGACTATCCGCTGGTCCACCGCGTCCAGGAGGCGGTCGGCGGGCTCCCCGTCGAGCTGATCGGCGACGGCGTGGCCATCACGGCGGCGGAGCACTGGCAGGGTGCCGCGCGCGGGCACGACAACGCGCTGTGCATGGTCGTCTCGACGGGCGTCGGGGGCGGCCTGGTCCTCAACGGCCAGCTGCACGCCGGGCCGACCGGCAACGCCGGCCACATCGGGCACATCAGCGTCGACCTGGACGGCGACCCGTGCCCGTGCGGTGGGCGCGGGTGTGTGGAGCGCATAGCCAGCGGGCCGAACATCGCCCGGCGCGCGCTGGAGAACGGCTGGCGGCCCGGCCCGGACGGCGACACCTCCGCCGCCGCGGTGGCCGACGCGGCCCGGGCGGGCGATCCGGTCGCCGTGGCCTCCTTCGCGCGGGCCGCCCGGGCGCTGGCCGCCGGGATCGCCGCCACCGCCACCCTCGTCGAGATCGACATCGCCGTCATCGGCGGCGGGGTGGGCAAGGCGGGCGACGTCCTCTTCGAGCCGCTGCGCAAGGCGTTGGGCGACTACGCGACCCTCTCCTTCGTCCGGCGTCTGACGATCGTACCCGCGCAGATGGGCACGGACGCCGGACTGGTCGGCGCGGCCGCGGCGGCGCTCGCGAGGCAGGCGGACACGGCCGCGGCGTTCTGAGCCGGGGCGGTACGAGGTGTCGGCGCTGTCGGCAGAAACGTTCACTTGGCGACCGGGTCCGGAGACGGACCGCGGACCCGGTCGCCGGGCGCTGTCAGCACTGAGCAGCGCGTCCGCCCTGTCCGTGTGGTCCGACCGATGCCGTCCCCGCCGTCGGTGACGACGAGTGTCGTCACGTTGCCCGTGCCGACGGACGGCGGGACGACCGCGTCCGCGTCCTCTTGTGGGCGTTGCGGCAGGACGTGTCGGACCGTGGTGGAAGACAGCCGTGCGAGGGGCGGCAGCGTGACTCATTCCGCCCGGTGACGTTGATCAGCGCATGAAGAAGCGCAGCATGCTCGCCATCGCCTCCCTTGCCACCGGCTTCGTCGTCGCCGCGGTCACGCCGTCGCACTCCCTGGACCTGGGCAAGGAGCTGAACCACATCAACGTCGACGACACCCTGAGCACCCTCGGTCACACCGTCTCCAGCGACAGCCTGGACGGCGTCGACGAGACCGCCCTCGGCCAGAACCGCTGACGGTTCCCGCCGTACGGACCACGACGCCGGAGCCCCCTCACATGGGGGCTCCGGCGTCGCGCTCATGTGCCCTCAACTGCGGCTGGTTTCCGTGGCAGGGTGGAACGGGCAAGCCTCAGGGGGCCAAACAGAAGAGGGGGAGTCCGTGATCGTCTGGATCAACGGCGCGTCCGGTGCGGGGAAGACCACCACCGCACGGGAACTGATCGAACTGATCCCGAACAGCGCGCTCTTCGACCCCGAGGACATCGGCGCGGCGGTCGTACGTCTGCTGCCGCCCAAGCACCTCGCCGAGGTCGGCGACCTGCAGGACCTGCCGATCTGGCGACGTCTGGTGATCGACACGGCGGCCGCGATGCTCGCCGAGCTCGGCGGCACCCTCGTGGTCCCCATGACCCTGCTGCGCCAGGAGTACCGCGACGAGATCTTCGGCGGCCTCGCCGCCCGCCGGATCAGTGTCCGGCATCTCCTCCTCGCTCCGGCGGAAACGATCCTGCGTGAACGAATAACCGGGCGGGAGACCCCGCCGATCCCGCCGCACGGCGGGACGGGACAGGAGCAGTGGGCGTACGGCCACATCGAGCCCTACCGGGCCGCCCTCGCCTCCTGGCTCACCGCCGACGCCCACCTGATCGACAACAGCGCGCTCACCCCGTACGAGACGGCCGCCCGCATCGCCCAGGCCCTCGGCGCCGGGACCGCGTCCGTGTGCGACATCGTGCAGACCCCCGAGCCGACGGCCGAGACCGTGGCTGCCGGGGTCCTCCTCTTCGACGAGCACGACCGCGTGCTGCTGGTCGATCCCACCTACAAGGCCGGCTGGGAGTTCCCCGGCGGTGTCGTCGAACCCGGCGAGGCGCCTGCCCGGGCGGGCGTGCGCGAGGTCGCCGAGGAGACCGGTGTCCGGCTGGACGACGTCCCCCGTCTCCTCGTCGTCGACTGGGAGCCGCCCGCGCCTCCCGGATACGGCGGACTGCGTCTCCTCTTCGACGGCGGCAGGCTCGACGCCGCTCGGGCGCAGTCGGTGCTGCTGCCCGGTCCCGAGCTGCGCGGCTGGTGTTTCGCCAGCGAGGAGGAGGCCGCGGAGCTGCTGCCGCCCGTGCGCTACGAGCGGCTTCGGTGGGCGCTGCGGGCCAGAGAGCGCGGGGCCGCGCTGTACCTGGAAGCCGGGGTTCCGACCGGCTGACGGCCCGGGTGAGGTCCCGTCGGCATGCGGTGCCGACGGGACCTTGTCGTGTTCGGGGCCATGTTCGGTCCGCCCTCCCCGGTCGGTCTGGCTTCCGGCTGCCGCTTCCGGACTCGCTGCTGGAGGGCCCAGGACAGGTGCGCGCCAGCGTGGCGGGTGACGCGGAGGGCCACTTGACGGCCTGTCACTTCTCGGAGGGGTCGAGCGCCGAGGCCCGCGGCGCGGGCATCGTGCTGGATCCGGCGCTGACTGTCCTGGGGGACAGCGCGTCGACGTCGTCGTGAGGGTACGGGGTGAGCCTGCTCTCCTGTTCCAGGCGCCGGTTGAAGTCCCCGACCACGACGGCGAGTCGGGCGTGCCGGGAGATGAGCGCGGCCGCGGCCCCGGGGATTCCCTCGGGGCGCATGCCGTCGGCGCACGCACGGATGAAGTCCTCACGTGCGTCCCGGCCGAGGCCGTACTGGTCGACGACCAGCCAGTGCACCAGGTAGGAGAGGGCGTAGGCGCGGTCGTAGCGACGGTGGTGGTCGTGGAAGTCGCGCTCCTGCGGCGTGAGGTGGAAGCGGTTCGAAGAGGTCAGTCCGAAATCGGTCAGGTAGAGGCGTCGTCCGTCTGTGAGGATGTTGCGGAAGTGGGCGTCGAAGTGGACGAGTTGCCGCTCCTGGAGGAAGCCGGTGACGGCTTCGAGGCCCTGCTCCACGAGGGCGCAGGCGGAGTCGGCTTCCTTTGTGCTCAGCTCGTCGGAGAACCAGTCGTGCAGGGTGTGCGGGAGGTACTCCAGGAACAGCGTCAGGCTCGCCGAGGCCGTGCTCAGGGCCTCGATGCGCTCGCGCCCGCCGCCCCAGTAGGCCACGGCCCGCTCCACATCGGTCAGTTGCTCGGGAAGCGGTCGCGGGGCGTGGGGCAGTACCCGCCAGTGGTGGAGCAGCGGGAAGCCCGGGAAGCGGCCGGAGCGTGCCCAGTTGGTCGTCATCTCGTGCGCGGCCAGCTCCCGCCAGGCGCCGAAGCCTGGGCTGCCGATCGCGCCGATGCCGTAGTGGCAGCGGGCCGGCAGGTCGAAGAGGTTCGCGGTGGAGCGGACGTTGTCGGGGTGGAGTTCGGTGTCGGTGAGCGGCACCTGCTTCACGAAGACCCGTACGCCGTCCACTTCCAGGAGGGTGGCCTGCCCGCCGATCCCGGTCCCGGCGGGGGTGCCGGACGCCACGAGGTCCGCGAGGCCGCGGTCGCTCAGGAGGGCCAGGGAGGTGGCGGTGTCGGCGTGGGTGGTGAGGCGCGCGGAGGAGACCATGGGCCCATGGTCGGCTCCCCGTGGCCGAAGCACGCGATGTTCGCGCCGATCGCCGCCAACCTGGCGAAAGAGCGAAGGGTTTGGGCCCGGTCGGCGTTGAACACCCCGGGTATCGCCTCCCGTCCAGCGGGGAGGCGGCCGCCGCGTCCCCGGTGAACAGCAGCCCGTGCTCGGGGAGATGGAGGCGATGATCCCCGGTGTGTGTCCGGGGACGTGGACGCCCCGCGCTCCGACGCCGAAGTCGAGCAGTTCGCCCTCGGACACCTCGGTGACCTGCGTCGGCCTTGCGAACCCGCCCCGCGGCAGATGGCGTAGGGCTTCCGCGTGCAGGGGCGCTCCCGGTCCGCGAACGCCGATGGCGGGCCCGGCACTTCGCCTCGAATCGCGGGCGTGTCCAGTCGGTGGGCCGGCACCTCGGCGCCGGTCCGCGCGGCCGACTCGCCCGCCCCGCCCACATGGTCCTCGTGGAAGTGGGTGAGCACGATTCGTCGCAGGCGTCCTGGCGAACGGGCGGCGACCGCCGCGGCGGAGCCCGCCGGACCTGCGTCGATCAGCGTCCACTCCTCGCCGTCGCGCCACAGGTGGGCCTGGCCGACCGGGAAGCGCAGGAGGTGGAGCTGCGGGAGAGTTCGATGACGTCCATGGGACGACCGTGGAAAGGCCCCCGTCCGTGGACGAGGGCCTTCTGTCGACGGCAGAGGCGTCGGCTCAGCCCGCCGCGTAGTTGCGCAGGAACAGGGCTTCCGTCACCGACAAACGCTCCAACTCCTGTGGGGAGACGCTCTCGTCCACGGCGTGGATGCGGGCCTCCGGCTCGCTCAGCCCGATGAGGAGGATCTCGGCGTGCGGGTAGAGGGCGGCGAGGGTGTTGCAGAGGGGGATCGAGCCGCCCTGGCCGGCGTACTGCATCTCCTGGCCCGGGTAGGCCACGGCCATCGCGTCGGCCATCGCCGCGTACGCCGGGCTGGTGGTGTCCGCGCTGAACGGCTGGCCCTGGCCGATCTGCTCGGTGCTGACCCGCGCACCCCACGGCGTGTGCGTCTCCAGGTGGGCCCGGAGCAGCCTGGTCGCCTCTTCCGCGTCGATGCCCGGCGGCACCCGCAGGCTGACCAGTGCGCGTGCGCTCGCCTGCACGGACGGGGTGGCGCCGACGACCGGCGGGCAGTCGATGCCGAGGACCGTGACGGCGGGGGTGGCCCAGATGCGGTCGGCGACCGTGCCGGAGCCGATCAGCTCGACGCCGTCCAACACCCTGGCGTCCGCCCGGAACTGCTCCTCGTCGTACTGGAGGCCGTCCCAGGCCGCTCCCGGGGTCAGCCCGTCGATCGTGGTCGAGCCGTCCTTCGCACGCAGCGAGTCCAGCAGGCGGATCAGCGCGGCCAGCGCGTCCGGGGCGGCGCCGCCGAACTGGCCGGAGTGGAGGTTGCCCTCCAGGGTGTCGACCTGGACGCGCATCATCGTCATGCCGCGCAGGGTCGCGGTGACCGTCGGCAGGCCGGTGCGGAAGTTGCCCGCGTCGCCGATGACGACGGTGTCCGCCTCCAGGAGCGCGGGATGCTGCTCGGCGTACCGTTCCAGACCGCCCGTGCCCTGCTCCTCCGAGCCCTCCGCGATGAACTTCACATGGACCGGAACCCCGCCGTTGGCCTTGAGGGCGCGCAGCGCGAGCAGGTGCATGATCACACCGCCCTTGCAGTCGGCGGCCCCGCGCCCGTACCAGCGCCCGTCGCGCTCGGTGAGTTCGAACGGCGGGGTCGTCCAGCCGGCCTCGTCCAGCGGCGGCTGCACGTCGTAGTGGGCGTAGAGCAGGACGGTCTTCGCGCCCTCCGGGCCGGGCAGGTAGCCGTACACCGACTGGGTGCCGTCCGGGGTGTCGAGCAGGTCCACGTCCTGGAATCCCTCGGCGGTGAGCGCGTCCGCGACCCAGCGGGCGGCGGCCTCGCTCTCGCTCCTCGGGAACTGGTCGAAGTCCGCCACCGACCTGAACGCCACCAGTTCGGTGAGCTCCGCCCGCGCTCTCGGCATCAGCGAGGCGACGGTCTCGGCGACCGGATTCGACGACATGGGCACGCTCCTTGTGGGTGCGACGTTGTACCTGTGAGTGCCGTAGATCCTCCCACAGTGGTCTGTGGGCGAGCCCGCCGTAGGATGCGGGAGACAGGTGCGGCAACGGCTTGATCGGGAGCAGCAGACCATCGTGAGCAGCGAGAACTCTTCGGCGGACGACGCCTCGGCGGACGACGTGCAGGACGACGCACAGCGGGTGTGGGACGTCGTCGTGGTGGGTGCGGGACCCGCGGGGGCTTCGGCCGCCTACGCGGCGGCGGTCGCGGGCCGGCGCGTGCTGTTGCTGGAGAAGGCGGAACTGCCGCGCTACAAGACATGCGGCGGCGGCATCATCGGCCCCTCGCGGGACTCGTTGCCGCCCGGCTTCGAACTGCCCTTCAGGGACCGTGTGCACGCGGTCACCTTCTCCAACAACGGCCGCTTCACCCGCACGCGGCGTTCCCGGCAGATGCTGTTCGGGCTGATCAACCGGCCCGAGTTCGACCAGCAGCTCGTCGAGCACGCGCAGAAGGCGGGCGCCGAGCTGCGCACCGGCGTCACCGTCCAGCGCGTCGAGCAGCACGGCTCGACGGTCCCGGACCGGCGCACGGTCGCGGTGGTCCTGCAGGGCGGCGAGACGCTGCTCGCGCGGGCCGTCGTGGGGGCCGACGGCAGCGCCAGCCGGATAGGCGCGCATGTCGGGGTGAAGCTCGACCAGGTCGACCTCGGCCTGGAGGCGGAGATCCCGGTGCCGGAGACCGTCGCCGAGGACTGGAAGGGGCGGGTCCTCATCGACTGGGGCCCGATGCCCGGCAGTTACGGCTGGGTCTTCCCCAAGGGGGACACCCTGACCGTGGGGGTGATCTCGGCGCGCGGTGAAGGTGCCGCCACCAAGCGGTACTTGGAGGACTTCATCGGGCGTCTCGGGCTGGCCGGTTTCGAACCGAGCATCTCCTCGGGCCACTTGACCCGCTGCCGCGCCGACGACTCCCCGCTCTCGCGCGGGCGGGTGCTGGTGTGCGGTGACGCGGCGGGGCTCCTTGAGCCGTGGACCCGCGAGGGCATCTCCTTCGCACTGCGCTCCGGGCGGCTCGCGGGGGAGTGGGCGGTACGGATCGCGGAGGCCCACGACGCGGTGGACACCCGGCGCCAGGCGCTGAACTACGCGTTCGCCATCAAAGCGGGCCTCGGTGTCGAGATGAGCGTCGGCAAGCGGATGCTGGCCGCTTTCGAGCGCCGTCCCGGTCTGTTCCACGCGGCGCTGACGGGCTTCAGGCCCGCGTGGAACGCGTTCAGGGAGATCACCCAGGGCTCGACCTCGCTCGGTGAGCTCGTCCGCGGCCGGCCGATGGTCCAGCGGGCCCTGGCCGCGCTGGACACCCGTCCCGAGCAGTCCGCGGGCGGCGAGCTCACTTCGTGAGCGTGATGCGGAAGACCGGGTGGTCGGGGGCGATGCGCAGCAGTTCGGCGTCGGGGGAGTCGGGACCGACGCCCTTGAAGAAGACGCCGACCTCGGCCTTCCAGCGCTTGAGGTAGGCGCGCAGGAGCGGGACCTTCTCCTCGCCGGTCACCTCGGTGGCGGTGAAGGACTCGGCCTTCTTGCCCAGGTGCAGCTCGCCGCCGCCGGCCGCGCGCATGTTGTGGGTCCACTGGACGTGGCCGCGCGGGGCGACCAGGTACTGCTCGCCGTCCACGGTCAGCAGGTTCACCGGGGTGGTGCGCCACTCACCGCTCTTGCGGCCGCGGACGGCCAGGATCCGTGAGCCCCAGACGCTGAGGCCACGACGGGTCATCCAGGCCACGCTGCGGTTGAGGATGTTGACCGTGAACCAGCCGGGCTTCTGGACGTGCGTGGACATGAGACCCCCAGGATGTGTGAGAGCGTGCTCTCTTTTGTGAGCACTGCTCTCTCCGTGTCCTCAGTCTGCACGAGTGGACGCCTCAGAACAAGTGCAGTGCTCTCGTTTGTGTGCACCGATCTGTCTTCGTGTGACACTGGTGGGTATGAGCAGCACACAAGGCGCCCGCGCCAGAGCCCGGATCGAGGTCACCGCAGCCATCAAGGACGAGGCGGGCAGACAGCTCGTGGCGGAGGGCGCCGCGAAGCTCTCCCTCAGGGCCGTGGCGCGTGAGCTGGGGATGGTCTCCTCGGCGCTGTACCGCTACTTCCCCAGCCGCGACGACCTCCTCACCGCGCTGATCATCGACGCGTACGACTCGCTGGGCGAGAGCGCCGAACACGCCCACGGGAGCGTCGCCGGGGAGGACCCGCTGGACCGCTGGGTCGTCACATGCGAGGCCGTACGCCGCTGGGCGCTCGAGCATCCGCACGAGTACGCCCTGATCTACGGCTCTCCCGTCCCCGGCTACACCGCCCCGCAGACCACCGTCCCGCCCGCCGCCCGTGTCGGCCTCGTCCTGATCGGCATCGTGCGCGACGCCCACCTGGGCCCGGGTCTCGCGGAACTGCCCGCGGTCCCCGAGGACCTCCGGGCGGAGTCCGCCCGCATGGCCGCCGACCTCGCCCCCGACCTGCCGCCCGAGGTGGCCGCGCCCCTTGTGGGGGCCTGGGCCCAGCTCTTCGGCCTGGTCGGCTTCGAGCTCTTCGGGCAGTTCAACCGGGTCGTGGAGGAGCGGGAGCCGTTCTTCCGGCACGCGGTGCGGCAACTGGGGCGGAGCGTGGGGCTGCGCCGGCGGTGACCGGCGTACTTCGCGGGGAGTACGCGTGATCGCCACGCCGGGGGGACGCCCTGGCCCGGCCGGGGCGTCTAGCGTGGCTGTCATGGACGGTGAGCAGCGCGTACGCGGGGCCGCACGCCCGCAGTGGTGGCGGCAGGGCCCGCCGTGGTGGACGCGCCCGGGCAACCAGGAGCGGGCGGCCCGGTGGCCGTGGGCGTCCACGCTGCTGCTCACGCTCTTCGTGCTGGGGGGCTCGAACTACGCGGCCCAGCAGCAGGCCGAGCGGGCCGCGCTCGATCCGTTCGCGCGGGCGCTGCTGGTGATCGGATCGGGACTGCTGCTGTGGCGGCACCGGCGGCCGGTGCTCGTCACCTTCGGTACGGCGGCTGCCGCGATGCTGTATCTCGGGGCCGGGTATCCCTATGGGCCCGTCTTCCTGACCGTCGCCCTCGCCTGTTTCAGCGCCGTTGTGGCCGGGCACCGCAAGGCCGCGTGGACCGCGCTCGGAATGCTCTGGGCCGGGCATGTCCTGGTGGCCCACTGGCTCTACCAGTGGCTGCCGCCATCCAGGGACCCGGCCGCTCCCTGGGGGCAGGAAGGCGTGATCGCCGCCTGGGTCGTCGCCATCGTCGCCTTGTCGGAGCTGGCCCGGACCCGGCGCGAGCAGTGGGCCCGGGAGCGCGCCGAACGGGCCCGGGCCGCACAGCGCCGCGCCGACGAGGAGCGGCTGCGGATCGCCCGCGAACTGCACGACGTGCTCGCCCACAGCATCTCCGTCATCAACGTCCAGGCCGGCGTCGGCCTAGCCCTCCTCGACACCGACCCCGAACAGGCCCGCACCGCGCTCACCACCATCAAGGCCGCCAGCAAGGAGGCGCTCGGCGAGGTGCGCCAGGTGCTCGACACCCTGCGCACCCCAGGTGACGCGCCGCGCGCCCCCGCGCCAGGTCTCGACCGGCTGCCCGAGCTGGTCGCCCAGGCGGCGGGCGCGGGCCTCACGGTCGAGGTGGAGGGAACGGCGCCGAAACTGCCGCCCGGCGCGGACCTCGCCGCCTTCCGGATCGTCCAGGAGGCGCTCACCAATGTCGTACGGCACTCCGGATCGCGGCACGCGCGCGTACGGCTCGAACACGGGGTCGGCGCGCTACGGCTCCGTATCGACGACGACGGACCGGGGACCGGCGCCGACGCGGGCGGCAGCGGCAACGGTCTGGCCGGAATGCGGGAGCGGGCCGCGGCACTCGGTGGCACGATCGAGGCGGGGCCGCGTCCTGACGGAGGGTTCCGGGTGCTCGCCGTACTGCCGCTCGATGTGAAGGCCCAGGAGGAGAACCGGTGATCCGCGTACTGCTCGCCGACGACCAGTCGCTCGTGCGCGCGGGCTTCCGCGCGCTGCTCGACGCGCAGCCGGACATCGAGGTGTCCGGGGAGGCCTCCGACGGTGAGGAAGCACTCGCCAAGGTGCGCGAACTGCGCCCGGACATCGTGCTGATGGACATCAGGATGCCCCTGCTCGACGGCCTCGCCGCGACCCGCCGCATCACCGAGGACGCCTCGCTGTGCGACGTGAGGGTGGTCATGCTCACCACCTTCGAACTCGACGAGTACGTCTTCGAGGCGATCCGTTCGGGCGCCTCCGGCTTTCTGGTCAAGGACACCGAACCGGAGGAACTCCTGCGCGCCGTAAGGGCGGTGGTCGACGGCGACGCGCTGCTCTCGCCGGGTGTGACCCGACGTCTCATCGCCGAGTTCGCGGCCCGCTCCAAGGAGCCCGCGGCCGATGGCGCCCTCGCCGAACTCACCGAGCGGGAACGGGAGGTGATGGCCCTGGTCGGCATCGGCCTGTCCAACGAGGAGATCGCCCGCCGCCTGGTCGTCAGCCCCCTCACCGCGAAGACCCACGTCAGTCGCACCATGGTGAAGCTGGGCGCCCGGGATCGCGCCCAACTCGTCGTACTGGCCTATGAGTCGGGGTTGGTGCGGCCGGGCTGGCTGGGCTGATCGCCGTCCTGCCGGAACCGCACCAGCACGCTGATCACCCGGGCGAGGAAGACCACGGGTGCGAGCGCGGTCCCGACGCGCAGCAGCAACGTCTCGACGGTGCCCGGCAGTTCGAACAGCAGCGCCGGCCCTGCCACGGCTCCGAAGATCACCGCTGCCGCGAACAACGCACTGCACAGCGCATACCCGATCTCGACGGTGACGGCATCCCGCTCGGCCTGGTCACGCCGTCCCCCGTGAGTCTCCATCCCCGAAGTCTCACAGCCGGGCGCCCGGCGGAGCAAGCATGCTCGGCCGGGCACCCGGTGCCGGAGGCGCCCCTCAGGGGCCTGCCCGGCGGATCATGCCGACATCGTCACGGGCTCCCCCCAGAGCGGGTGACCCCAGGGGTGTTGTCGCCGGTTGCCGACTCCTCCACGCTCGAGCGATCTCGCGCGGGAGGGGCCCCATCGCGTCGCCGCTCCGGCCTCATCCGCCGGGCAGGCCCTAGTCGCGTACGGTGACGCGCTCCGCCTCCTGCACGGTGGACTTGGCGACCACGACGGTCTGCTGCGGGCCACGCGGGGTGCGCAGTCCCGTGAGGGTGATCAGCAAGCCGGCCGCGGCGACGGCCGTGACCACGGCCAGGCCGGGGCGGTAGCTGTCGAGGACGGCCTGCGGGGTGGCGTTCTCGGGAGCGCCCGCGGTCACCACCGCGGTCACGATCGCCAGGAAGATCGCACCGCCGACCTGTACCGAGGTGTTGAGCAGACCGGAGACCATGCCCTGCTCGTGGTCCTCGACGCCGTTGGTGGCCTGGATGTTGAGCGACGGGAACACCAGCGCGCAGGCGGCGCCGATGAGCAGCATCGACGGCAGGATCGCGGCGGCGTACACGGGGTCGAGGTCGACACCCAGGAACAGTGCGTACCCGACGACCATCAGTGCGAAGCCCGCCGGGATCAGCCGCTGGGTGCCGAACCGGTCGACGATCGAGCCGACCTTCGTCGAGGACACCGCCACCAGCGCGCCCGCGGGCAGGAAGGCGAGCGCGGTGTGCAGCGCAGACCAGCCGAGCAGCGTCTGCATGTAAAGGGTCACGAGGAACTGGAAGCCCACATAGGAGCCGAAGAAGGCCATGGCGCCCAGCTGGGCGCGGATCTGGGTGCCCGAGCGCAGCACGCCGAGCCGGATCAGCGGGCCCGGGGAACGTCGTTCGACCAGGACGAACACCGTCAGCAGCACGGCCACGGCGAGGAAGGACAGCAGTGTGCGGGCGGAGGCCCAGCCGGACTGCGGAGCCTGTACGACGGTGAAGACCAGCAGCAGCATCGAGGCGGTGCCGAGGACGGCGCCGGGGATGTCGTACCCGTTGTGGTCCTTCTCGCGGGGACTGCGCGGCAGCAGCTTCAGGCCCGCGATCAGGGCGATGAGGGCGATGGGCGCGGGCAGCAGCATGGTCAGGCGCCAACTGGCCTCGGTGAGCAGGCCGGAGAGCACCAGGCCCATGGAGAATCCGGTGGCGGCGCAGGTGGTGTAGATGGAGAGCGCGCGGTTGCGCAACGGGCCCTGTGGGAACGTCGTGGTGATGATGGACAGGCCCGCCGGTGCGGTGAAGGCGGCGCTCAGACCCTTGATGAAGCGGCTGGCGATCAGCAGCGGGCCCGAGTCGACGAGGCCGCCCAGCAGCGAGGCCACCGCGAAGACGCCCAGGGCCACCAGGAAGACCTGGCGTCGGCCCAGCAGGTCGGCGGCTCGGCCGCCCAGGAGCAGGAGGCCGCCGTAGCCGAGGATGTAACCGCTGACGATCCATTGCAGCGTGGAGGTGGAAAGGCCCAGGTCGGCGCCGATGGACGGCAGGGCGACGCCGACCATCGACACGTCCAGCGCGTCCAGGAACATCGCGGCGCACAGCACCAGGAGGGTGCCCCAGAGTCGAGGTGTCCAGCGGACCGCCGAGGACGCGGCCGCCGGGGTGGTGAGCGGAGAGGTCATGACCCAGAACACTACATGCGCATGCATCGAATGCAAGCGCATTTAATTCCGATGCAATAATCCACCTTCTCTGCTACGGTGCCGCGCATGGTGGCGAAGAAGCCCGAGCAGGCACTCGCGGAGCAGTGGCGGGACATCCTGGCGCTGCACGCGCGCACGCAATGCGAACTGGACCGCGCCCTGAACCAACACGGCCTGTGCGCAAGCGACTTCGAGGTCCTGGACGTCCTCGCCCACGACGGCTGCGACTACCGCGTCCAGGAGATCTCCGAGCGGGTCCATCTGAGCCAGAGCGCGCTGTCCCGGCTGATCGCCCGCCTGGAGAAGGACGGACTCGTCGCGCGCGGGATGTGCGCGGAGGACCGGCGGGGCGTCCGGGTGTCACTCACGTCCAAAGGACGCGCGCTGCACGGCGACGCCCTGCCGGTGCAACGCGCGGTCCTGACAAGGATGTTGGAACCGTCCTAGGCCTGTCGGCCCCGCGAACCCAGATCACGACCCCACACAGGCCCTAGCCCACGGCGGACTTCTCCCGCCACAGCTCGGCGACCGACACGTCCCCGGTCACCTGCGGGAACGGCAGCCGGTTCCACAGCGCCGCGTACAGCCGCGCGGCAGGCCCGGACACCTCGCAGTCGACGTTCCCCGCATCGCCGTACTCGGCCGCGGGCGGCTCCTCGGTCAGCCGTACGGTCCACACGGCGCCGGCCGTGTCGGTCGCCCGCACCCGCAGGACCCGGGGCTCGGTGCTGCGGACCCGGCTCTTCGCGCGGGCGTGGAAGCCGCGCAGCAACTCGTCGATGCCGTCGGCCGCGAAGTCCCGTCCGGTCTCCGTCGGGGTGCCGCCGCGCGCCGCCTCCGCGTCGAAGCGGTGCACGGAAGTCTCGTGCGCCTGCCGCCTGGCCCAGAACGCGAGCGGCGACGGTGCGGGCAGGAAGCTCCAGCACCGCACGTCGGGCGCGGCGGAGCCGAGCGTGTCGACCAGGCGGCGGTGGCCGGTGCGGAACCAGGACAGCAACTCATCGCCGTCGAGGGCGGGTTCGTCTCCGAACGGGCGGAAGGCGGCGTGTTCCTCGGCGACGAACGTCGTCGCCCAGCGATGTACCGCCCCCGTGTGCCGCAGCAGGTCCCGCACCTGCCAGGCCGGACAGGTCGGCACCTTGGCGTCGGTACCGGCCTGCTCGGCGGCGGACGCGAGCAACAGGCCTTCCTGCTCCAGGATCTCGATGAACTCGGCTGTCTCCATGGGGCGAGTGTGCCCGACGCCGGCTTCTCGGCGCACGGACGGCGGGGGAGCGCAGTGCGTCCGGTGCCGTCTGCGATCGCAGCCTTCATCGCGTTCGGGTCGGGCGTGGTGACCGTCGGCTGCCGCATCAGGCGCCCCTCGGAGCCATTGGTGCTCCTGTCCCTCGGACGCATGCGCCCTATTGGATTTATATGACAGGGCGGGACTACGGTTTCACCATGTCGAAGATCCTCTTTGTGATGACCGGTGCCGACCACTGGACCCTGGCCGACGGTACCCAGCACCCCACCGGATTCTGGGCCGAGGAGGCCGTCGCCCCCTATGAGGCCTTCAAGGCCGCCGGACACGAGATCGTCGTGGCCACCCCGGGCGGTGTCGTGCCGACCGTGGACAAGGGCAGCCTCGCTGCCGAACTCAACGGCGGGCAGGAGAACGCCGACCGGATCGCCGGGGTGCTCGCGGCGGCCTCCGAACTCCAGCAGCCGGTACGGCTGGAGGACGTGCCCCTCGACGACTACGCGGCCGTGTTCTACCCCGGCGGTCACGGCCCGATGGAGGACCTCGCGGTCAACGCCGACTCCGGGCAGTTGCTCACCCGTGCCCTGGAGAGCGGCAAGCCCCTCGGCGTCGTCTGCCACGCCCCGGCCGCTCTGCTCGCCGCCACCAAGGCCGACGGGTCCAACGTGTTCGCCGGGCGCCGCGTGGCCGCCTTCACCAACACCGAGGAGACCCAGGCGGGCTTCGCCGACAAGGCCAAGTGGCTGCTGCAGGACCGGCTCACCGAGGCCGGCGTGCAGGTCGACGAGGCCGAGCCGTGGGCCCCGCACGTGATCGTCGACGGAAACCTGGTGACCGGGCAGAACCCGGCGTCCTCCGCGCCGCTCGCCGTCGAACTGCTCAAGAAGCTGGGCTGAGCCGGGGGAGAGGCGGGCCGCCCTGCTGCGGCCGGCCTCTCCACGGGCGGCCGACATCGACCGGCCCCTGGCCGAGAGGCGGGCGCCAAGCCTCTGAGGCTGCTCAAGTCCGTTGGCAGGCACGGCACATGACCGTCACGATGACCCGTATGTCGAGACTCACGGGACTGAACAAGAAGCACAACTTCGTGCTGCTCGTCCGGGACGCGGACGTGGTCGGAGCCGCCCTGCGGCAGGCGCTGACCGAGGCCCCGCCCGCGGAGCGTCCGGGGCTGGAACGTGCCGTCGCGCTCGTCGAGTCCACCGCCGCCGCCACCGAGACCCGGCTGCGCGCCCGCTGGGTCCGCTCCCGGCTGGCCGGCGTCGGGTTCACGGGCGACATCACCTCGGTCGCGGCGGTACGGGCACTGCGCCGGGCGGAGCCGAAACTGAGCCTGCTGGCGGCCGTGCAGTTGCAGAAGGAAGCGGTGGCCCACCCCGAGTGATCGGGCGGGACCTCATGCTGCTCGGGGTGGGCGGAGACCGGGCCGGGCGCGATCACGGGGTGGCCGTGATGCCCTGGGCGCTCTTGGCGGCCACGGCCGCTCCCTCGGGCCAGTTCTCCAGCAGGCGCTCGTCGGCACCGGCGCGCTCGGTCAGTGCGACATGGGCGCCCGGCATCCTGCCGTAGGCGCCGATCCAGTCACGGAACTTGTCCCGGGCCGTCGCCTCCCGGGACCACCAGCCCTGCATGACAGGCCGGCCGGTGGCAGACACCGTCAGGTGGAAGCGCTGCGGATCAGGCGCGGTGTCGGTCATGTGAGCCTGATCCCGCGCGCTCTGTGGGGCTCGCGGGCGATGTGCCCGAGTGCCTCGATCCGCCCCAGGTGGTAGTGCACGGACGAACGACTGCGCATGCCTACCTGTGCGCCGATCTCCCGCACGGTGGGGGCCTCGCCGCGTTCGGCGATCGACTCGCGGATGCAGCGCAGGATCTGCTCCTGGGTGCTGGTGAGGTAGTCGACCCGGTGGTTCGCCATATCCGGATTAGATCGCGTGTTCGATTTACGGGGCAAGTCGACATGCGCCACATCCGCCCCACCCGTGTGACGGCCCGGTGGCGGCTCCCGGAGTCAGTCCGCTGTCGAGCGCCGGGTCAGCAGTGCGATGGCCGCGGCGGTGGCCGCCAGTGCCGCGACACTGGTGAGGGCGGCGGAGAGCGAGAACCAGTCGGCCATGAAGCCGATCGCCGGCGGGCCGAGCAGCATGCCGCCGTAGCCGAGGGTGGAGGCGACGGCGACCCCGTCGGGTCCGGCCAGCCTGCCCGCGCGCTCGACGGCGATGGGGAAGAGGTTGGCGAGACCGAGTCCGGTGATCATGAAGCCGATGAGCGTCGCCCATACGGAGGGGGCGAGAGCGCCGAGCAGCATGCCGAGCGCGGCAGTGGTGCCGCCGCCCACGAGCGTGCGGGTCTGGCCGAGTCGTTCGAGCAGCCTGGTGCCGGTCAGCCGGCCGATCGTCATGGCGAGCGCGAAGCAGGAGTAGCCGGCCGCCGCGACACCGGGCGTGGCGTCGAGGTCGTGCTCCAGATGCAGGGCGCTCCAGTCGGCCAGGGCGCCCTCGCCGTAGGCCGTGCACAGGGCGATCAGGCCGAAGGTGATGACCAGACCCCGGGTGCGGGTGCCCGGGCGGCGGGGTGCGGATTTCTGCTGGGGTGGGTGGTCCGAGGCGGGTGGGGGCTGCGTATGAGGCGTGTGTTCCGAGGGGGTTGGGGGGCGGATGTGCAGCAGGGTTCGGCCCGCGAGAGCGGTGACGAGCAGGCCGATCGCGGTGAGGCCGAGCAGGTGCCGGGTGGGGGAGAGGTTTTCGGCGACGAGTCCACCGAGCCCGGCGCCGATCATGCCGCCGAGGCTGAACGCGGCGTGGAAGCTGGGCATGATGGGCCGCCGTAGGACGCCCACGAGATCGACCGCGGCACTGTTGAACGCGACGTTGAGGCTGCCGTAGGCCGCACCGAAGACCAGCAGTACGGCGCCGAGTGCCGCCGCGGAATGGGTGAGCGGCGGCAGCGCGACGCTGAGGGAGAGCAGTGCGGCGCAGACGACGGTGACCCGGTGGGTGCCGTAGCGGCGGCACAGGCGTCCCGTGAGCATCATGGTGATCACGGCGCCGGCCGAGACACCGAGAAGGGCCAGGCCGAGGGCGCTGGCGGAAGCGCCGGTCTGTTCCTTGATCGCGGGGATGCGGACGACCCAGCCGGCGAAGATGAATCCGTCCATGGCGAAGAAGACGGTGAGTGCGACACGGAGCCGGGTCAGGTCGCTGCGTTTTCCCGGCGCGGCATGGCGCGTTCGCGCTTTGTTTATCTGCGGCACAAAGTCAGCGTAGGTGGGTGCTCGGTTGTCGGCAAGGGTGTTCGGTTGAGCGACGATCGGCGTTCGGCGGTCGGGTGCCGACTCTCGTGCCGTGACGGATGCGTCGCGGTGAGGAGCCCGTTCGTCACGTCCGGCGGCCCTGTCGTGTCCCGCTGTGCTCGGGCGTGGGCGGCGTGCCGGCCCAGCGGTGCAGGGCGGCTTCGAGGCCGGTGACGGCGGCGGGGCCCGCGGTGTCGGCGGCCCAGGCCACCACTCCGTCGGGGCGTACCAGCACCCCCGTGGGCGTCGCACGGTCGTGGTTCGCGTCCTGCAGGCCATGGACGACACATACGTCACGCACGCCGGTCACGCGCCCGGCCCAGGCCGCGGCGACGTGGGTGAGCGTGCCGTCCGGAGAGCGGTCGAGCAGCAGGAAGCCGCCGTCGTGGCCGTGGTCGACCAGGCGGGAACCATCGCTGAGCCACAGATCGGGGGCGAACCGGCCGACCAGCGGATGGTCGCCGGGCAGGTCGACGCGCTGGGTGACTCCGGAGATCTTCTTGACCGCGTACGTCGTGCCGTCCCGGGTGCTCAGCAGATCGGCGACGATCTGTCGCAGCGCGGCCGACTTGGCGTCCCCGCGCAGCACCCCGATCTGGGCCCGCGTCCAGTCCAGCACCCAGGCGCCGACAGGGCGGCGCTCGGCGTCGTAGGTGTCGAGAAGCGCTTCGGGAGCCCACCCGGCGAGCACGGCGCCGAGCTTCCAGCCGAGGTTCGTCGCGTCGCCGACCCCGAGATTGAGTCCCTGGCCGCCGAACGGCGGGTGCACATGCGCGGCGTCGCCGGCCAGCAGCACCCGTCCCGACCGGTAGGTCGCGGCCTGGCGGGTGTTGTCGGTCCAGCGGGTCGCGGTGGCGCGCAGTGCGGTCAGTGTGACCTCGGTTCCCGACACCCGGCGCAGACTGTTCTGCACGTCTTCGAGGGTGACCGGTGCCGAGCGGTCGGTGGGCGGGCTGTGGAACTCCAGGGTCGCCACGCGTCCGGGCTGCGGTCCGTGGCGGTACACGCCCTGGGGCGACCACGTCCAACCGTCGGCGAGCATCGAAGGGTCGGCGATGTCGACGACCGCCTGACAGCCGGTGAGTTCGGGGTCCGTGCCGGGAAAGGCGATGCCCGCCAGGCGGCGCACGGCGCTGTGCCCGCCGTCGCACCCGACCAGCCACCGGGTGCGCACCGTACCGGTGGTGGTGCCGACGAGCACGTCCTCTCCGGTGTCGTCGAGTGCGGTGACCTCCACTCCGCGATGTACCTGGACACCGAGTCGCGTGACATGGTCGGTCAGCAAGGCCTCCAGCCGGGGCTGGGGGACCATGCGTGCTCCGTCGGCGGCGGTGTGCGCGGCGAGGTCGGGGTCGGACCAGTCCACGAGATCGGGGTCGAGGACCATACCCGCGAAGTGCCCGGTGAACCGGGACTCGGGCGGTCGCCGGTCGGCACCGGGAGGTCCGTCGTCGGCGCCGGGTGCCCAGTTCGCGGCCAGGCCGGCGAACGACCCCGTTCGCTCCATCGTCTCTCGATGCACCTTTTCGGCGGCGGGCAGCAAGCCCCGGCGGTCCAGCGCCTCGGCTGTCGGCACGTTGATCGACTGCGCCTTCATCGACCCGTCCGGCTCGGCGCGTCGCTCGAGTATCCGCACCGACGCCCCGGCGAGCGCCAGCTCCGCGGCGAGCGTGAGGCCCACCGGTCCGGCGCCGACCACGGTCACGTCCACGGCCATTTCCACGTCCAGGCTCTGGTTCCGGCTCTGGTTCGGGCTCGAGGTCTGGTTCCGGCGCGTCGGATGGTTCCTGTTCACTGTCACGAACGATGTTCTACAAACGAACAGTGTTCGTGTCAAGTTATGATGGCCCGGTGAACCCGAGAGAGCGACGCGCGGCGCGTCACCAGCCGCAGAATCCCGGGGCGGAAGCAGCCTCCAGGCCCCGCCGCCGCACGGTCCCGATCACCGTGGAACAGGTCGTCGAGACCGCGCTGGGCATCATCGCCACCGAGGGGTACGAGGCACTGACCATGCGGCGACTGGCCGGCGCGCTCGACACCGGACCCGCCTCGCTCTACGCCCATGTGGTCAACAAGGCCGACCTCGACGAGCTGCTCATCGGGCGGCTGTGCGCCGAGCTCGTCCTGCCGGAGCCCGACCCCGCCGCTTGGCGGGAGCAGGTGCGCGGCGTGTGTGCCCAGATGCGCGACCAGTACCTGAAATACCCCGGAATCTCCCGCGCCGCGCTCGCCATGACCCCCACCGACCTCGAGATCGTCCGCGTCGGCGAGGGGATGCTCGCGATCCTGCTCGCAGGTGGCGCGGCCCCGCAGGCCGCCGCGTGGACCATCGACGCCCTCCTGCTGTACGTCGCCGCCTACTGCCTCGAGGTGTCGGTCGCGCGTCAGCGATCCGTGCACGATGACGCCGCGTGGGTGGTCGACCGCGACGAACTGCTGCGCCGGTTCGCGGCCCTGCCTTCGGAGGCCTTTCCTCACACCACCCGCCATGCCGCGGAACTCACCGCCGGCGAGGGCCACGACCGGTTCGACTTCACCCTCACCTTGATGATCGAAGGCCTTGCCCACCGTCAACCGGGATGACCCGCAGGTTCGTTCGTCCTCGCCCGGAGGGGGTGGAGTAATGGGGGGGGGAGGGCCGGTGAGCTCGCAGTCGTGAAGGTCGGCCGTCGACCTGGAAAGCCGGATCTCCTCGGAGCCGTCCCCGCCTCGCCCGCCGGATCCGGACGACCGCGACATCGCGACCTCCCGGCCCGAACACTTGGGGATGGCGGCCATGGCGCATGTCCACACCTGGTCGGGTCGGGCGTGCGTCGTCGACGGTTGCCGGACTCCGGAGCAGGCGAAGTCCCGGCCCGTCGGCGGGCGTCGAAGTCGTTGACATGGTCAAGACACGTCATTAGCATCCGGGAAACCCTGAAAGCGCTTTCCAGTTCATGCCTCGGACTTCCCCCCACGGGATCCACCCCCCCACAGGATCCACCCCCCACAGAGGACCCCCACATGAACCCACGACGGGCCCCACGGCCCACCGGGCGCACCACCACCCGGCGCAACACCGCTGTCGTCGCCGCCCTGAGCGCCGTGCTCCTGGTCGGCCCCGGCGTCGCCCAGGCCGCCCCACCGGCCGCGCCCGCGCCGCAGGAACAGGTCGCCGCGGCGACCATCACCTGGACGCTGGAACGGGCGAGCAACCCCACCGCGGACCAGCAGTCGGCGTACACCCTCATCACCTCGGCCATGAACGCCGCGGTGGCCCGCTACAACAACCTCAGCGACCTGGGGAAGTCCATCACCGTCCGCTACGACCCGAGCGTGCCCACCGCGGACGGCAACATCAACGGGACCATCCGCTTCGGCAGCAACCGCAGTTACATGACCGAGCGGACCGCGCTGCACGAGACCGCCCACACCATCGGCGTGGGCACGAGTGCGGGCTGGTCCTCCCTCGGCGGCAGCGGCACCTGGACCGGTGCGCAGGCCACCGCCCTCGTCCGGCAGTACGACGGCTCCTCGGCCAAACTGTCCACCGGCGGCGGGCACTTCTGGCCCTACGGCCTGAACTACGAGAGCGAGTTCTCCGGCACGGCGGCCGATCGCCATGTGCTGATCGTGGCCGCGATGGTGCGTGACGGTTTGTGATCCGAGGGGTTGGTGTCCGGGGGCGGCGGTAACCGCTCCCGGACCCGGCGTTCGAACGCAGGACCGGCCCGAGGGGGGCACGGCTCTTGTCGTCCGGCACGTCAACCGCGCGCACTGGAGGCTCCCTTGGACGTCCACGGCACCCCCGACCCTTCCCGGCCCGGCCCGTTCTCCCGTCGCAGATTCCTCCAGGCCGCAGGCGTCACCGCCACGGACACCGCCGTCGGGACCGTCCCCCCACCGGCCTCGGCGGCCCCGTCCCGTACGGTCACCCTCGTCCTGACCGCCGCCACCGGCGGGTCCGCGACACTCTCCCCGGCCGGTGACCGGCTCGTCGCCGAGGTCCAGAACGTGCTCTGGTCGGTTCCCCGCACCGGCGGCGCCGCAGTCGCGCTCACCGCGCCCGGCCTCGAACCCACCCGCCCGCAGTTCTCGCCCGACGGCAGCCGGCTCGTCGTGTGTGCCTACCGCGGCGGCGGCTTCCACCTCTGGACGCTGCGCCCCGACGGCAGTGACGTACGGCAACTCACCGACGGGCCCTGGGACGACCGCGGCCCCGCGTGGTCGCCGGACGGCACCCGGATCGCGTTCGCCTCCGAGCGCGGCGGCGACACCGTGACCGGCAGCCCGTACCGCGTCTGGGTCGTCGACGTGCGCAGCGGCACGACGACCCGGCTCACCGGACGCCCGGGGCAGCAGGGCCCGGCCCAGGGCGGTGCCTGGGAGGACTTCGACCCCACCTGGTCGGCCGACGGCGAACGTGTGCTGTTCGTGCGCGCGGCCGTCACCGCGACGGGCACCCTGCGCGCGGACACCATCGCCTCGGTGGCCGCGGACGGCACGGGACCGGTCGCCGTCGAGCACACCGACGACTCCGGCGCCCAGCTCATGACCCCGGCCGTGTCCCCCGGCGGCCGCCTCGCCCACCTGCGCACCACGCCCGCACCCACCGCCTCGTGCACCCTCGTCGTGGACGGCGGGCCGATCGCCGTCGACGGCGACGTCCTGCCCGCCCCGCCCCGCTGGACCGAGGACGAACGGCTCCTGCTCGCGGTCGACGGGCGGTTCCGTCTGATCGACCCCGAGTCGCCGGCGGCGGGGGAGGAGATCCCCTTCACGGCGGCGATGCCGGTGGAACGCCCCCGCTACCGCGGCAAGACGTACGACTTCGAAGGTGCCGGCGCCCGGCCGGTGCGCGCGCTCCATCTGCCCGCCCTCTCGCCCGACGGCCGCAGCGTCGCCTTCGCCGCCCTCAACGCCCTGTGGACCGCCGGGACTTCGGGCGGGCGCCCACCCCGGAAGGTCCTCCAGGTCCCGCCCACCCGCTATGTGCTGGGCCCGACGTGGACCCCTGACGGCACGGGCCTGCTGTACGCCGACGACCGTGACGGACTGTTCGCCGTACGGCGCCGGGACCTCGGCTCCGGCGAGGAGACCGTGCTCGCGGCCGGCGGCCGGGTCTTCCCCGCCCTCTCGCCCGACGGGGCCCGGCTGGCCTGTCTCGACATGTCCGGCAACCTGCTCGTGCGCGACCTCGACGACGGCAGCGAACGAACCCTCGCCGCACCGCTCGGCGCGGGTGGGCTGCCCGGCCGGCCCAGCTGGTCTCCCGACGGCAGGTACCTCGCCCTGTGCGATCGCAACCGGCTCAACCAGCGCTTCCGCGAGGGATACAACCTCATCAGGATCGTCGACACCGCCACCGGCACCGCCGCCCTGCACGCCCTCGCCCCGCACACCTCCCTCTCCGACCGCTACGACTCCGGCCCGGTCTGGTCGCCGGACGGCCGCTGGACGGCCGTCATCGCCGAGTCCGCCCTGTGGCTGCTGCCGGTCCGCGCCGACGGCACCCCCGACGGGGAACCGCGCCGCCTCACCACCGAGCCCGCCGACCATCCCTCGTGGTCCGCCGACGCCCGCACCCTGCTCTACCTCTCGGCCGGGACCCTGCGCCTGATCGACGTCGGCGTCGGCAAGCCCCGTACCGTACGGGTGCCGTTGGACTACCGGC
The DNA here is from genome assembly GCF_042872225.1 of Streptomyces sp. NPDC005374. Lineage (NCBI taxonomy): Bacteria > Bacillati > Actinomycetota > Actinomycetes > Kitasatosporales > Streptomycetaceae > Streptomyces > Streptomyces sp. NPDC005374. The sequence goes on from NZ_JBIAKA010000007.1 coordinate 206,487, forward strand.
GACCGCGCCCCGCCGACACCGTCGTGCGCGCGGGCCGGTTCTGGGACGGCACCGGACCGGACGTCCGGGAGGACATCGACCTCCTGGTCCGCGACGGCCGTATCGCGGAGGTCTCCGCACACCGGGGCGGCCGGCCGGCCGCACGACGGGTCGACGCGAGCGACCGCACCGTCCTGCCCGGACTGTGGGACGCGCACACCCACCCCTGGCAGAGCACCTACGGCGGGCGCCAGACCGCGCTGCAACTCGCCTACGGCGTCACGACCGCTGTGTCCCTGGGCGGCTTCGCCTACGAACAGGCCCGCATCCGGGAGGCGGTCGCCGCGGGCGCGCTCGCCGGACCGCGGCTGCTGGCCACCGGCGAACTGCTCGACGGGGCCCGCGTCGCCTACAGCATGGGCCGCGCCCACCGCACGCCCGAGGGGCTGCGCCGCTCCCTGGCGCGCGGGGCGGCGCTGGACTGGGACTTCGTGAAGACGTACGTGCGCGCCCCGGGCTGGGTGATGAAGGAGGCGGCGGACTTCGCGCACGAGCGGCTCGGTGTGCGCAGCGGAAGCCACCTCTGCACGCCGGGTGTTCAGCTCGGTCAGGATCTGACGACCCATCTGCAGGCCACGCAGCGGCTGGAGTTCGGACACGCGACCACCGCGACGGGCCGTGTGTACCAGGATGTCCAGGAGATCTACTCCAAGGCGGGCTTCCACCTGGTCGCCACCCCGTTCACGGCACTCGCCCTGCTGGGGGCGGACCCCGCGCTCGCGGCGGATCCCCGCGTCACCACCCTGATGCCGCCGTGGGACACCGCGTTGGTCCGACAGCTGTCCGGACAGCCGCCCACGGCCGCCCAACTGGCCACACTGAAAACCGAGTTGGACGTCTATCGACGGATCCTTGCCGCCGGCGGTCTCGTCGCGCTCGGCACGGACCAGCCGCTCGTGCCGGTCGGTCTGCATCTGCACCTCGCCCTGCGGGCGCTGCACCGCGGCGGCCTCTCGCCGGCCGAGGCGTTGCGCACGGCCACCGTGCTGCCCGCCCGGGTGTTCGGCGCGGACGCCGACCTGGGCACGCTGGAGGAGGGCAAGCTCGCCGATCTCACGGTCGTCGACGGTGATCCCTTCACCGACTTCGACACCCTGATCCGTACCGTCGCGGTGCTGCGCGGGGGCGTGCTCTTCGAACAGGCGGACCTCGTGGACGCCTTCGAGTCAGGGCGGCGCTCGAGCGCGGCCTCCGACGAGGAATGGCTCGCAGTGAGCCAGCATCTGAGGCGTGAGGGGTGCTGCGATCCGGGCACCGTGCTGTAGGGGACGCACAGCGATGCAGGTCTGACGACTGGGAGCCTATGGGTCCTTGGATCTGACTTGTCCGATTCCTGTGCGGCGCGCACCCTGGGTCTGTGAGGCCCCTCAGCGCGCGAATAGAGCAAGAATGGCCACTTTGGATCAAGGGAACGGTCACAGCGGGTGGTCATCCGATGTCGCGACGGTCACCCTCGGCCTGGACGGCACCGTCACGGGATGGAGCGAGGGCGCCCGGCGGCTGCTGGGCCACCACGCCCCGGAGGCCGTAGGGCGCCCCGCCGCCGATCTGCTCCTGGATGCGGGAGCCCCCGAGGCGAGCGGGCTCTCCCTGGCCGGCTCCGGGGAATGGACGGGCACGGCGACGCTGCGACATCGGGATGGCCACCGCGTCGAGGTGACCCTGCACGCCCAGCCGTCCCTGGGCGGCGACGGCACCGCCCAGGCCTTCGTCGTGGCCGTCACCCCGGCCCCCGCCGGGGCGGAACGCGACCACAGCATGGGGGAGTGGGCGTTCGACCAGGCCTCGATCGCGCTCTCCACCCACACCGCGCGGTCCGGCGTGTGGCGGCGGAACGCGGTCGCCCAGGGCGGGCAGCCGACCGGCACCGCCGCACCCGGCCTCGCGCCGGGCGACACCGCACGTGAGCGATACGCCCCCGCCCCCGCCGACGCGGGCTTCCTCCAGTGCGTCCGTCGGGTCGCCGAGGAGGGAACCGCCATTCGCTACGAGTGCCTGGCACCGGAACCGTCCTGCGCCCCCGGCGCCACGGCAGCCCCCACCGCACCTTTCTCCTCCGCCGGCCATCGCGCCTGGGTCATCGAGCTCTGGCCCGTGCGGGACCCCGGCACCGGTGAGGTCGTCGGCGTGGGCACCGCCGCCTTCGACAGCAGCGACCAGCACGCGGCCCGGCAGCGGCTCGCCCTGTTGCAGGAGGCGGGCGCCCGCGTCGGCACCACCCTGAACGTGACCCGTACCGCCCAGGAGCTCGCCGACCTGGCCGTGCCGCAGCTCGCCGACTTCGTCAGCGTGGATCTGCTGGACTCCGTGCTGCGCGGCGAGGAACCGGTGCCGGGACCGGTCGACGCGGACGTGGTGCTGCGCAGGGTCGCCCACCAGTCCGCGGCGGAGGGCGTGCCGGAGGCGGCCATCGACCTCGGCACGATGGACACCTACCCCCCGTTCTCGCCGCCCGCCCGCTGTCTGGCCGACGGGAAACCGGTGCTCAGCGGCGCCGCCGACCCGGACTTCGCCCGCTGGCTCGCCGGGCACGAGACCCGCACCGCGCGCAACGAGGCCTACGGATTCCACTCCCTCATGGCCACCCCGCTGCGCGCCCGGGGCATCACCCTCGGCGTCGCGGTGTTCGCCCGCATCAACGGCTCCCCGCCCTTCGAGCCGGACGACCTGCTCCTGGCCGAGGAACTCGCGGGCCGGGCCGCCGTCGGCGTCGACAACGCCCGCCGCTACACCCGCGAACGTACTAACGCCCTTACCCTCCAGCGCAGCCTCCTGCCCCGGGACCTGCCCAGACAGGCGGCCGTCGAGGTGGCGTACCGCTATCTGCCCGCCGGTACGGGAGCGGGGGTCGGCGGCGACTGGTTCGACGTCGTGCCCCTGTCGGGCACCCGCGTCGCCCTGGTCGTCGGGGACGTGGTCGGACACGGCATCCACGCCTCCGCCACCATGGGCCGGCTGCGCACCGCCGTCCGCACCCTCGCCGACGTCGACCTGCCCCCGGACGAACTCCTCACCCACCTCGACGACCTGGTCACCCACCTCTCCACGGACAAGCAGGACATCGCCCCCGACGAGCCGTACGTCGTCAGCGGCGAGATCGGCGCGACCTGTCTGTACGCCGTCTACGACCCCGTCTCCCGTGTGTGCACCTTCGCCAGCGCCGGTCACGTCCCGCCCGTCGTCCTGCTCCCCGACGGCACGGCCCACATCGTCGAGCTGACTCCGGGGCCGTTGCTCGGCATCGGAGGACTGCCCTTCGAGTGCACCGAACTGGAGCTGCCTGAGGGCAGCCTGCTCGCCTTCTGCACCGACGGCCTGGTCGAGGCGCGCGACCGTGACGTCGGCGCCGGGCTCGACCGGCTCCGTGAGGCCCTGACCGGCCCCGTCTCCTCCCTGGAAGCCACCTGCGACACCATCCTCAAGGCCCTGCTCCCCGCGAGCCCGGCCGACGACGTGGCCCTGCTCCTGGCCCGCACCCGCGCCCTGCACGCCGACCAGGTCGCCGCCTGGTCCCTGCCCTCCGACCCGGCGATCGTGGCCGACGCCCGCGCCCAGGCCACCCGCCAGCTGACCGCGTGGGGGCTGGAGGAGGCCGCGTTCGTCACGGAACTCGTGGTGAGCGAACTGGTCACCAACGCCATCCGCTACGGCGCCGTGCCGATCGGCCTGCGGCTCATCCGCGACCGGACCCTGATCTGCGAGGTCTCCGACGCCAGCAACACCGCCCCGCACCTGCGCCGCGCCCGCACCTACGACGAGGGCGGCCGCGGGCTGCACATGGTCGCCCAACTCACCCAGGGCTGGGGCACCCGCCAGACCGCCCTGGGCAAGACCATCTGGGCCGAACAGTCCCTCCCGGCCGGCTGACCATGGCACCGCACACCAGCAGCGACGACTCCGGCGCCGGCACGCACACGCTGGGGCTCCTCTACCCGCCCGCCGGCCGCCGGGGCGACTACACCACCATGCAGCTCGCCTTCGTCGGCGGAGTGGCCGAGACCGCGGCCGAGCACGGCTACGACCTGCTGCTGGCACCCGCCGGCACCCACGACGACCCCTCGTTCCCGCGGATGATCGACGACCGGCGGGTCGACGGCGTGATCGTCATGGAGATCCGCCGCGAGGACGACCGGATCGAGCGGCTGGCCGAGTCGGGCTTCCCCTTCGTGGCCATCGGCCGCAACCACCGCGCCGACGCGGCCGCCTGGGTCGACCTGGACTTCGCCGGACTGGCCGGCGCCTGCGTCCAGCACCTCGCCGACCTCGGCCACCGCAGGATCGCCTTCGTCAACCGGTCGGAACGGCTGTTCGACAGCGGCTACGGCTTCGCCCGCCTCGGGGACGAGGGATACACCGAGATGATGAAGAAACTGCTCCTCACCCCGCACGCCTACCTCTGCGGCGACGACCTCGCCTCGGGCGAGGAGGCCGTGGAGCGGATCCTGGACGACGACCCGGCGACGACCTCGCTGGTCACCCTGAACGAAGCCGCCCTGGAGGGCGTCTACCGCGGACTCACCCGGCACGGCCGCAGCGTGCCGCGCGACTTCTCCGTCGTCGGCGTCGCGGCCGGCCCCTGGGCCGAACAGGTGAACCCGCCGCTCACCGCGGCCGAGATACCCGCCAAGGAGATGAGCCGGGTCGCCGTCGAACTGATGGTGCGGCGGCTGCGCTCACCCGACGCGCCTCCCCGGCACGTCCTGCTGAAACCCCTGATCACCCTGCGCGCGAGCACGGGGCGCTGCCGACCGGTGCCGGGCTCGGAACCCGAGTCCGAACTCCCCGATTTCCCCGATTTCGACCTGGATTTCTGATACGTCGGTTTCTGTGCCCCGATCATCGAAACCCTGGGAGCAGAACATGTCGTACCCCCTCGACCGCCGTGACTTTCTGCGCACCTCGGGCGCGACAGCGGCCGCCGCCGCCCTCGGTGTCGGTGCCGCCCTCACCTCGTGCAGCTCGACCGAGTCGGGCCCGGTGACGCTCAGCTGGTGGGACTACTTCACCCTGGACAACTTCCAGCCCGGAATGAACCGCCTGATCAAGGACATCGAGTCCGGCGTCCCGAACGTCAGGATCGAGCGGCGGACCTTCCCGTTCGCGGAACTGGAACGGCAGATCACCCTGGGCGCGATCTCCGGCGATCTGCCCGACCTCGCGATCGTCGACAACGTCGCCATGAACACCCTCGGCGGCAGCGGTCTGCTGGCCGACCTCACCGCCAGAGTCGACGAATGGGGCCAGGCGGACCAGTACTACAAGGGCCCGTGGTCCGGCTGCCAGGTCGACGGAAAGACCCTCGGCATCCCCAACAACAGCAACTGCCTCGCCCTCTACTGCAACACCCGACTGCTCAAGTCCGCCGGTGTCGAACCCCCCACCACCTGGGAGGACCTGGCCTCCGCCGCCCAGAAGCTGAGCCGAGGGGACCGCCACGGGCTGGCGCTGAGCGCGATCAAGACCGAGGAGGGCGTCTTCCAGTTCCTGCCGTTCCTCTGGCAGGCGGGCGGCGACCTGGACACCTTCGCCACCCACGGCACCACCGCCCTGTCCTTCCTCGACGAACTGATTGCCAAGGGCTCCCTCTCCGAACAGTGCGTGGGCTGGACCCAGCAGGACGTCAACACCCGCTTCCTCAACCAGCGCGCCGCGATGCAGATCAACGGCCCCTGGCAGATCCCCGCCCTGAAGAAGGCGGACTTCGACTGGAACGTCGTCGCCCTTCCCCGCGACAAGGCGGCGGCCACCTGCCTGGGCGGCGAGAACTGGGTCGTGATGGCGAGCAGCAAGCACGTCGGAAAGGCGTGGGAGGTCCTGCAGTACACCCAGCGCCCCTCGGTCCTGGTGCCGTACCTGGTGGCCTTCGGCGAACTGCCCGCCCGCAAGGACCTCGCCGACCGGGGCAGCTGGGCCTCCGACCCGGCCCTGCGGCTCTTCCTCAGCCAACTGCCCCTCGCCCGCCCGCGCCAGTACGGCGCCCACTACGCCGAGATCTCCCAGACCGTCGCCGAGGCGGAGCAGGCCGTGCTCGCCGGGTCCGCGTCCCCGTCCGCCGCGGCGAAGACTGCGGCCGCGAAGATCGACAAGGCTCTGGGACAGCGATGAAGCAACCCTCCGGACACCGCCGCCGTACCGGCTACCTGTTCTGCCTGCCGGGCATGGCCTTCCTAGCCCTCTTCCTGGCCTACCCGCTCTGCTACACCGTGTGGACCTCCGTCCACGACGTCGACCTGGGCCAACTCCTGGGCGGAGCCGAGCGGTTCAACGGACTCGACAACTACCGGGCGGTGACCGGCGACCCGGCCTTCTGGCACTCGGTACGCCTCTCCCTGGTCCTCACCCTGGGCTCGCTGCTGCTCCAGTTCACGATCGGCTTCGCGCTGGCCCTGCTCTTCGCCCGCCCCTTCCCACTCAACGGCCTGCTGCGCTCCCTGCTGCTGGTCGCATGGCTGCTGCCCCCGGTGGTCAGCGGCACCCTCTTCCGCTGGATGCTGGACGCGGAATCCGGCGCCTACAACGCCCTGTTGCAGCCGGTCGGACTCTCCCACGACTGGCTCACCGACCCGTCCACCTCGATGGCCGGGGTGATCTTCGCCAACGTCTGGGTCGGCGTGCCCTTCAACATGCTGCTGCTCCTGGTCGGCCTGCACACCATCGACCCGCAGCTGCACGAGGCCGCCGCCCTCGACGGCGCGAACGCCTGGCAGCGCTTCCGCCATCTGACCCTCCCGCTGATGCGGCCGGTCTCGGTGACCGTCCTGCTCCTCGGGCTCGTCTACACCTTCAAGGTCTTCGACCTCGTCTTCGTGATGACCGGCGGCGGCCCCGTCGACGCCACCCGGGTGCTCTCCCTCTACGTATACGAGGTGTTCTTCACGTTCTTCCGGTTCGGACAGGGCGCGGCGGCGGGCCTGCTCCTGCTCGTCGTGCCGCTGCTCGCGGGCGTCGGGTACGTACGCCGGCTGCGGCGCGAGGACCGGGCGCCGGCGGGAGGCGCCGTATGAGGACAGCACCTCGCCCCTGGCTGCTGACCGTGACCGCCACGCTGATCACAGCCGTCTTCCTGTTGCCGGTGTACTGGATGGTGAAGACCAGCCTCACCCGGCCGGACCGCGTTCAGGCGCCCACCCCGCAGTGGATCCCCAGCCCCGTCACCGGCGAGAACTACTCGACTGCGCTGGGCTACGAGGGGCTGACCCGGGCCCTCCTCAACAGCCTCGTCATCGCCGGCGGGGTGGTCGCGCTCACCCTGCTGCTCGGCGTCCCGCTCGCCTACGCCCTCGCCCGGGTTCGGATGCGCGGCTCGGGCGCGATGGTGCTCGCGCTCCTCGTCGCCCAGCTCCCGCCCGCCATCGTGCTGGCCGCCCCGCTCTTCATCCTCGAACGCCGGGCCGGTCTCACCGACACCTACCTGGGGCTGATCGCGGCCGACACGACCCTGACGCTGCCCTTCGCGGTGATCGTGCTGCGTCCCGTGATGCGCGGTGTGGCCCCGGAGCTGGAGGAGGCGGCGCTGGTCGACGGATGCGGACTGCCAGGGGTGCTGCTGCGGGTCGTCCTGCCGCTCACGGTGCCCGGTGTGGTGGCGGTGGCCGGGCTGTCCTTCCTGCTCGGCTGGGGCGAGTTCCTGTTCGGCCTCACGCTCGCCCAGGGGCCGGACGTCCAGCCCGTCACCGTCCTGCTCAACGCCTTCGTCGGGCAGCACGGGACGTCGTGGGGCGCCCTGATGGCCACCGCCACCCTCATCAGCATCCCGGTGGTCTGTGTCTTCGCCCTCTTCCAGCGGTTCGTCGTCGGCGGGCTCACCGCGGGCAGTGTGAGGGGCTGAACACCATGCATCCCCGTGACAGCACACCCTGGGTGGCACCACCTCCGTCCCCGCATCCGGCCGCGCCGGATCCCCTGGCCGGTGTTTCCGTCGCCCACGCGGGCAACGACGGCGTGACTCTCGACGTACGCACGGCGGCCGGACGTACCGGCACCCTTCGCCTGCGTCCCGCGACGGACAACTGCCTGCGGATCACCCTGCGGTTGGCCGAGGCGACGAAGGCGCCCAGGGTCCGCGTCGTCACCGCACCGACGCACGCCACCTGCGCGGTCGAGCGGTCACCTGACACCCTCACCCTCCACCTCGGCTCACTGGCCCTTCACGTCCATCTGTCGCCCCTGGTACTGGAGTTGACAACCTGTCACACACGGCAGGCCACCGACGTGAGCGACCCCGGCGGCCGTACGACCGTCCTGCCCCTCGGCGTCAGCGAACTCGCGGACGGCCAACTTGCCTACCACGACAGCTGGATCACCGGACCCGACGAGCACTTCTACGGCCTCGGTGAACGCTTCACCGGCCCCGACCTGCGCGGCCAACGCGTCGACTGCTGGGTCCAGGACGCCCAGGGCTCGACCGGCACCCGCTCCTACAAGGCGGTCCCCTTCCTGCTCTCCAGCCAGGGCTACGCCGTCCTCGTGGACACCACCGCCGCCGCCTCCTTCGACCTGGCCCACAGCAACACCGGCGCCTGGTCGCTGACCGTCCCCGACGAGGTGCTCGACTACTACCTGATCACCGGCACCCCCGCCGAGTGCCTGCGGACCTACCGCGACCTGACCGGCCCCGCCCTGCTGCCCCCGGACTGGGCGTTCGGCCCCTGGATCTCCGGCGGCTTCCGCCGGGACAGCGCCGCCGAGGTGCGTGAGCGTGCCCACCGCGTCCGTGAACTCGGCTTCCCCTGCTCGGTGTTGCACATCGACACGTACTGGCAGCGGCACGGCTGCTGGTCGGACATGGAGTGGGACGCCGAGGCGTTCCCGGATCCGCGCGGGCTGATGACCGACCTCGCCGGACAGGGCTTCCACGTCTCGCTCTGGATGAACCCCTATCTCAGCGTCGACAGCCCGTACTTCACCGAGGCGGACCGCAACGGCTGGTTCCTGCGCACCGGTTCGGACACCACCTGGATCGGCCAGGTCTGGGGCGGCGCGCACCCGGACTCGGCCGTCCTGGACCTCACCCATCCCGGTGCCGACGACTGGTTCCGGGGCCGTGTCCGTCAGGTACTGGCCACCGGGGTGTCGGTGCTGAAGACCGACTTCGGCGAGGCGGTCCCCGTGGCGGCGGTCGCTCACAACGGCATGACCGGCGACCGGCTGCACAACCTCTACCCCCTCCTCTTCAACGACCTGGTCGCCGAGGTCACCCGCGAGGTGGCCGGCCACGGCCTGACCTGGAGCCGCTCGACCTGGACCGGCGGCCAGCGGCACGGCGCCAAATGGACCGGCGACTCCAACGCGAGCTGGCAGGACCTGGCCTCCACCCTGCGCGCGGGCCTCTCGCTCTCCTTCTCCGGGCAGCCCTTCTGGAGCCACGACATCGGCGGCTTCCACGGCACACCGGATCCCGAACTCTTCGTCCGCTGGGCCCAGTTCGGCCTCCTGTCGCCACTCAGCCGGTTCCACGGCATGACGTCCCGGCTGCCCTGGGACTTCGGCGAGGAGGCGTACACCGCCGTCCTGCACGCGGCCCGCCTGCGCACGAGCCTGCTGCCGTACGTCCGCTCGGCCGCCGCCGACGCGGTCCGCACCGGCGAGCCGCTCGCCCGCCCCATGGCCCTGGACCACCCGGGCCGCCCGGACGCCCACGCCGCCGACCTCCAGTACCTGCTGGGCCCCGACCTGCTGGTCGCCCCGCTGTACGCGCCGGGAGGACGGCGGCAGGTCTGGTTCCCGCCGGGGCGGTGGCGGCCGTACGACGGCGGCCGGGATCCGGTCACGGGCCCGCGATGGCAGCACGTCGAGCTCCCCCTCGCCACCGCGCCCCTCTGGGTGCGGGCCGGAGCGCACGTTGTGTGAGCGGGGTGTCGCACAGGGCCCCCGGTGTCGTGTGCCGACTGTCCGGGGCGCTCCCGAAGTGGGACTCTGGGACCAGAGAGGCATCCGCCGAGGGGACTCGGGAGGGCCTGATGGGACGTGACGTGCCGGCCCTGGTGTTCACGCGCGAGGACCGCCGCAGATACCGGGACAAGATGCACACCTGCCTCGACGTCCTAGCGCAGATGCTGCGCGAGTCGGGCTTCGAGAGTGAGCGCCCGCAGGTCGGGCTGGAGATCGAGCTCAACCTGGTGGGCGACGACGGCCTCCCCGCCATGCGGAACACCGAGGTGCTCCAGGCGATCGCCGACCCCGCCTGGGCGAGCGAGCTGGGCCGCTTCAACCTGGAGATCAACGTCCCGCCCCGCGGGCTGACAGCGGGCGGCCCCGGTTCCTGGGAGCAGGAGATCCGGGACGCGCTCAACCACGCCGAGGAACGTGCCTCGGCGGTCGGCGCGCACCTGATCATGGTGGGCATCCTGCCGACGCTGGGGGAGTCGGACGTGGGTGAGACAGCCCTGTCCGGCGATCCGCGCTACCGGCTGCTCAACGAGCAGATCTTCGCGGCACGCGGCGAGGACCTGCGCATCACCGTGGACGGAGTGGACCGGCTGGCGATGTACGCCGACGCCATCACTCCCGAGGCCGCCTGCACCAGCACCCAGTTCCATCTCCAGGTCGCCCCCAAGGAGTTCCCGGACTACTGGAACGCGGCGCAGGCCGTCGCGGGCGTACAGATCGCGCTCGCCGCCAACTCGCCCTTCCTCTTCGGCAGAGAGCTGTGGCGTGAGACCCGTATCCCCCTGTTCGAGCAGGCCACCGACACCCGTCCTCAGGAGATCAAGGCACAGGGCGTACGGCCCCGGGTGTGGTTCGGGGAGCGGTGGATCACCAGCGTCTTCGACCTGTTCGAGGAGAACGTGCGCTATTTCCCGGCCCTCCTGCCGATCTGCGACGACGAGGACCCCCAGCGGGTGCTCGACGCCGGCGGCGTCCCGGAACTCGGCGAACTGACCCTGCACAACGGCACGATCTACCGCTGGAACCGCCCCGTCTACGCCGTCACCGACAGCGGTCCGCACCTGCGCATCGAGAACCGCGTCCTGCCCGCGGGCCCCACGGTGGCCGACATCATCGCCAACGGGGCCTTCTACTACGGCCTGACGCGCGCCCTCGTCGACGAGGACCGGCCGGTGTGGACGCGGATGTCGTTCTCGGTCGCCGAGGAGAACCTGCACACCGCGGCCCGTGACGGCATCGACGCCCGCCTGTACTGGCCCGGGGTGGGCGAAGTGCCGGTCACGGAACTGGTGTTGCGGCGCCTGCTGCCCCTGGCCCACCGGGGCCTGGAGCTGGCCGGCATGGACGCGTCGTGGCGCGAACCGCTGCTCGGTGTCATCGAGCAGCGGTGTGTCACCGCCCGCAACGGGGCCGTGTGGCAGGCGGAGACGGTCCACCACCTGGAGAAGGCGGGCGTCCCCGACCGCCAGGAGGCGCTACGGAGGATGACGACGACGTACATGGACTACATGCATCTCAACGCGCCCGCCCACACCTGGCCCGTGGACTGATCACCGCCACTTCTCCGAAGGCGTCAGCGGCACCGCGGCGGGCCGCTCGACCGTCGTCGACAGCTCGATCCGCCGTCCCTCGGCGGACGAGCGGAGCAGGGCGGTCATCGTCTCCAGCACATGCAGGGCGAGTTCGCCGCTCGCCCGGGGCGCCCGCTGTCCGTCGGCCGTGACGAAGTCGAGCAGTCCGACGCCGCGTGTGCCGCCCGCGTAGCCCGCGGAGGGCGGAAGCGGCCGCCACTCGGGCTCGCCCAGTCCGAGGAGCCGTACCTCGCCCTCGAAGTTGTTCGGATCCGGGACCGTGAGGGTTCCCGTCTCACCGTGGATCTCGATCGGGGCCGCGGTGGTGGCCACGCCGTCGAAACTCGTCGTGATCGTCGTCAGGGTGCCGCCCTCGTGTTCGAGCACGCCGGTGACATGGCTGGCCACCTCGACCGGGATGCGTTCGCCCGCACGGGGGCCGGACCCGATGACCCGCTCGGACCGCAGCCGGCTCGACGCCCCGATCATGGCACGCACCGGTCCCAGCAAGTGCACCAGGGAGGACAGGTAGTACGGCCCCATGTCGAGGAGGGGGCCGCCACCAGGGGTGTAGTAGAAGTCGGGGTGCGGATGCCAGCGCTCGTGGCCCGGGCTGACCATGACGGCCGAGGCGAACAGGGGGCGGCCGACGGAACCGGCCTCCACGGCGGCCCGCGCGGTCTGGACGCCGGTTCCCAGGACGGTGTCCGGCGCACAGCCCACCCGCACGTCCGCCTTCGCCGCGGCCTCCAGGACCGCGTGGGCCTCGGCGAGGTCGGCGGCCAGCGGCTTCTCGCCGTAGACGTTCTTGCCGTGGCCGATGGCGCCGAGGGCGATCTCGGCGTGAGCCGCGGGAACGGTCAGGTTCAGCACCGTGTCGACGTCGGGGCTGTTCAGCAACTCCTCGACGGACAGTGCCTGTACGCCGGGCAGTTCGGCGGCGACCGCGGCCGACCGCGAGGCGTCGAGGTCGGCCACCGCGGTGACGCGTACCGCCGAGTGGCCGACGAGCGTGTCCAGGTAGGCGCGGGAGATGACGCCGAGACCTACGACGCCTATGCGGTGCGCGTCGCCCACAGCATGCCCCTCTCGATGACGGTACGGACGCTCGGGTTCTCGAGCACGTCGAGGCTGTGCCCGGGTGTCGTCACCACGACACGTCCGGCACCCCACTGGCGGGTCCACACCGCCGGTGAGGTGACCGGCCGTTGCCAGGGCTGCCACGGCCTGGCGGGATGGGTGGTGGTGGCCAGGACGTCGATCAGGTCGTCGTGGAGCACCCAGTACTGCTCGGTGTCCAGCTCGAAGTCCTCGACGCCCGCGGTGACCGGGTGTTCGCGGCCGAGTTCGGTGATGTCGACGGTGTGCGGGAGGTAGTTGTCCTCCGCGCCCCCGTGCCGCTCGCACGGTTCCTTGCCGGGGTGGGTCACGAACTGGCCGCCCACCAGGTGGAGATAGTCGGAGGAGGCACGGAACGAGTCGGCGATCCCGCCGTGCCAGCCGGTGAACCCGGTACCGGCCACGACCGCGGCGCTCAGTCCCGCCACCTGCTCCGCGGTGATCTCCGACATCGTCACACACTGCACCACGAGGTCGGTGGCGGCCATCTCGGCGGTGTAGGCGTAGATGTCGGGCGACTCCTCGATCCGGACGTCGTAGCCGTTGCCTTCGAGGAAGGGCAGGAACAACTCCGTTGCCTTGACCGGCTGGTGTCCCTCCCAACCGCCTCGGACCACCAGGGCTTTCTTCCGCGTCATCGTGCTCCTTCGTGGGGCAGAACAGGGTTCCTGAGGTGCTTTCCCCGAACGGGCCGACATTAGGGCTCCGGTTCACGACAACTTCGAGGTTGGTATGGACCTGTCAACGATGTGCGGCTAGTCTCTGCCGGGCCACACCACTGAGAGCGCTCTCAGAGAACTCTGCTGTTCCACCCCCACCCCGTTGGAACGACGAAGGGCAATCTCCATGAGACGCACCGGAATCATGCGCGCGGGCCTGGCCGTGCTGCTCCTGCTCGGCGCCGGAGCGACCGCGAGCACGGTCCCCGCCGCCGCAGGCGAGAAGCAGCCCGCCTCCGCCGGTCTCCTCACGGCCATGCAGCGGGACTTCCACCTCACCAAGGCCGAGGCCACGGCGAGGCTCGCCGCAGAACAGCGGGCCACCGCCCTGGAGCCCAAGGTCCGCCGGGCTGCCGGAACCGCCTTCGGCGGCTCCTGGTTCGACGCCGACACCAACAAACTGACCGTCGCTGTTGCCCGGGGCGCGTCCGCCACGACTCTCAGGGACGTCCGGGCCACGGGCGCGACCGTCCGGACCGTCCCCCACAGTGCGCGCGAACTCTCCGCCACCCAGGCGAAGTTGGACAAGCTCCCGGCACCGGAGGCGGTCAGCGGCTGGCATGTCGACGCCAAGGCGAGCACGGTCGTCGTGAACGTCGTCGAGGGCAAGCGAACTGACAACGATGTCCGCGCCTTCCTCGCGCGTGCCCGCGCGGCGGGCCCGATCACCGTCGAGCAGGTCTCCGCCGCACCCACCACCTTCGCCGCCGGAACCGTCGGCGGTGACCCCTTCTACACCGGCAACGTCCGCTGTTCCATCGGCTTCTCGGTCTACGGCGGCTTCGTGACCGCCGGGCACTGCGACCAGCACACCGGCAGTGTCTACGGCTGGGACCGCAGCTACGTCGGCAACTTCCAGGGCTCGTCCTTCCCCGGCGACGACTACGCCTGGGTCAACGTCGGCAGCGGCTGGTGGACCGTCCCCGTGGTGCTCGGCTGGGGCACCGTCTCCGACCAACTGGTGCGCGGCTCCAACGTGGCGCCCGTCGGTTCCTCGATCTGCCGCTCGGGCTCGACCACCCACTGGCACTGCGGCACGGTCCTCGCGATGAACGAGACCGTCAACTACAGCCAGGGCGCGGTCCACCAGATGACCAAGACCAGCGTCTGCGCCGAACCCGGCGACTCCGGCGGCTCGTTCATCAGTGGCGACCAGGCCCAGGGCGTCACCTCCGGCGGCTGGGGCAACTGCTCCAGCGGCGGCGAGACCTGGTTCCAGCCCGTCAACGAGATCCTCAACCGCTACGGCCTGACCCTGCACACCGCCTGACCGTCCGGGTGAGTTCGGCCCCCAGCCGGGCTCACCTCCGGGGCACTCCGGCGGGATCGGTGGCCCACCCGATGTGCCAGTGGCCCACGCGGTGTCCGGCCGCCCGGCTCAGTCGACGTCGGCCACCGAGAAGATCCCCGGCCCGCTGACCCGGCGGGCGGCGGCGATCTCCTGCCGGCACCTGGCCCGGAACTCGGACTTGTCGGCGTACCGCGCGTGGACGACCTTGACCGCGACGGCCCGCCCCGCCCCGAGGCCGATCTGCCGATTGACAGGGACCCCTCGCTCCAGTTCGGCCCAGGGCCGCAGGGGACGCCGGTCCCGGCCCTGCCGGCGGGCCGTGTCCGGAAACCTCATGGTTCGCAGCAGGAACGCAAGGGGTCAATCCCGGCACCTGGCCCTATCCTGAGGAGGCATGAAGGGGGTTCGGGGCGGGAGTGCGTTCGGTGAAGTACCGGAATCGGAGGGGTCGTTCGGCCCGCTCGTCGTCTCCGGACGGCCGATGTTCCTGAGGGCCGCACACGTCGAACTGCCCCCGGAGAACCCCGACCCCACCGTGCTGCCCTCGATCACGCTGCTGGGACGTGGCTGGGAATCCGGCGGCGATCCCGGAGAACTGCCGTTGCCGCCAGGGCAGTTGCTCGCGGGCCAGTACCGCCTGATCCGGCCGCTCGGCTACGGCGGCATGGGCGAGGTCTACCTCGCGCTGGACACCAAGGTCGACAACCGCGAGGTCGCCATCAAGATCCTGCACCCCGAGCAGGCGGCGGCCGCGGCCGGCGCGCTGGCCCGGGAGCGGCGGGCCCTGGTCGACCTCGGCCACGACGACATCATCCGCGTCTTCAACTACGGGCATCACCCCGAAGTGGGCGACTTTCTCGTCCTGCAGTACGTGGACGGACTCACGCTGCAGGAGGTGCGGGCACGGGCCGAAATGAACCCGCGGGAGTTCGGCGACCACCGCTTCCACGAGTTCGTCCTCGCCTACGGAGTGCGCGTCCTGACCGCACTCGCGTATCTGCACGCCGACCGGCCCGGCAAGGTGTACGGCGATCTGAAGCCGGACAACGTCATGCACGACGGCACCACGACGAAGATCATCGACGTGGGGAGCGTACGCCCGGCCGGGGCGCCGGGGACGACCACGGACGGCTTCAGCGCGCCGACCGTGGGACCGAACGGCGAGTCCGGAGCGCAGGACGACCTGTTCAGCCTGGGGGAGACACTGAGGCGGCTGAGCGGACTCGGCACGGCGGCGGGGGACCTGGCGCGGCTGGGTGACCTCGCGACGCTGGATGCGGGGAACGCGGCAGCCGCCGGAGGGACATCGGCCGCCGGGGGAGAGCAGGGCAGCCAGACGTGGACGGCGAAGGACGCCACCGCCCCCGTCCCCCGCGGCCTGGGCCTCCTCTCCCTCGCCCGTGTCCTGCACCGCGCGACCCTCGCCGAGCCCGCCGGCCGGTTCGCCGACGCACGCGAGATGGACCAGCAGTTACGGGGCGTGTTCCGCGAGTTGAGATCCCTGCGCACCGGCACCGAGACCTTCGAACCCTCCCCGCTCTTCCACCAGTCGCCCTACGCCCTCGACGGCGCCCTCGGCTCGGCACCACCCCTCGCCCACTGGGCCGCCCCCGACGCCCCGTCACCGTTCGCCCCGCCCTCACCCGCCGACGTCGCCCGGCGGCTGCCCGTCCCGCGCCCCGACCTCCGCGACGAGCACCACGCCGAACTGAGCAGACTGGCCGACGCCGCCCCGGAGGCCCTGCTCCAGCACATAGGCGACTGGCGCGACTCCACGGAGGTCCATCTGCTGCGCTGCCGGCTGCGGTTGCGGAACCCGGCGGACGGACCCGACGCCGCCGAGGCGGAACTGCGGGCCGCCGAGGAGCGGATCGGCCCCGCCCTCGCCCCGTACGACTGGCGGCTGGACTGGCACCACGCACTGCTGGCACTCGCCCGTGACCAGGCAGACGTGGCCTGGCGGCACTTCGACCGGGTGTACGCGGCGATCCCCGGCGAGTACGCGCCCAAACTGGCCCTCGGCCACTGCGCGGAACGCCTCGGACGCCGGCACGAGGCCCTGACCTTCTACGAGGCCGTCCGGCTGCGTAACCCGTCGCTGGGCAGCGCCGCCTTCGGCGCCGCGCGCGCCCGCCTCGCCCGGGACGGCGAAAGGGCGCGCAGGGAGGCCGTACGCGAACTCGACGCCGTACCGCAGCACTCGCGGCACCGGACCGCGGCCCGTACCGCGGCCGTGCGGATCGGCATCGAGTACGTGCGGACCGCCGAACGCGACGACGAGGTACCGCGGCGGCTGCGCGAGGTCCTGGACCGTCTCGGTCTGCTCTTCCACGCGCACGGACTGACCGACGAGGAGGCCAGGGTCCGGATGACCGTCGAGGTGTGGGAGGCCGTACAGGGAGCCCTCGCACGCGGCGCCCTCGACGCCCCGGCACTCACCGCCCTGTCGGCCGGCGCCGACCCCCGGCTCGGCCTTCCACGCGACGAACAGAGTCTGCGCGAGGACCTCTCCCGCCGCTACCTGACACTCGCCCACCAGGCCGCCCGCTCCACCGCCCCCGAGGACGCGGCCGTCGCCGAGACCCTTCTGGACCGTGCCTACGAGATCCGCCCGCTCGCCTTCCGACACCACAGGGACAGCCCATGGCTCGGCAAGAGAGTCGCCGACTGGCTCCGGACGGTCGCTCACGCGCCCTCGCACAGGACACCCTCCGCCTCGCGCGGGCGGGTGCCGCCGTAGCCGCCGAACTCGCCCGCCGGATCCGCCGCTACGCCTGGCCGCCCACCACCGGCCACCGCAACCGCGGGTATCTGCGGGACCGGCTCGTCGCGCTGCCGCTGCTCGCCCTGGTGGCCTTCGGGGCGCTCGGCTGGGCCTACACGGGCGCCCGCGACGACTCCGCGTACCTGCGGGAACAGGCGGCGCCCGCGCTGGTGGACCTCGCGGACGCCCGGGCCTCGCTGCTGATCGCGCAGAGCGAGGCCGAGCGGAACCTCGCCGACGGACGGGCCGCCGAACTCAGCGGGCTCAGCGAGCGGTACCGGACCCGCGTCGCACGCGCGACGCAGAGCCTGAACCAGGTCACCCGCAGCGGAGCGCTCACCGTCGCCGAGGAACAGAAGCTGCGGGTCGTGTCCGCGCTGGTCGTCGACTACACCGGCTGGATCGGCCGGGCCCAGGGCCACGCCACGGACCCGGTCCTGCGGGAGGCCGGACTCGCCACCGCGCGCAGCATGCTGTGCACGCGGACGAGCGCCGCGAGCAGGGAGAACCCCTACCCCGCGTGCCCGGCCGAGACCGGCGTCGGGGCGACCTCTATCGTCGACCGGGTCACCGGCCTGGAGGCAGGTCTGCGGGGGCGGTTCGCCGACCGGGCCGCCTGGGGGGCGGGCGCCATCACCGCGACGGTCGTCGCCGCGCTCGCCTTCGTTCTCCTCGCCGTCGGCCTGTGGCGCACGCTGTCCTTCCTGCGGCGCCGCTTCCGGATCCGGCTCAGCATCCCCCTCGCGGCCGCCGCCCTGACCCTGCTCGCCGTCCCCTTCCTGGCCGCCGACGCCCTGCTCGCCCTGCACGCCCAGCGCGAGACCGTCCCCGTGGCGGACGCCCTGGCCGAGCAGACCTCCCCGAAGACGGAGACCGCGGCCGAGGAACGCCCCTTCGCAGGGCCGGATCCACGGGCCATCGAGACGCTTCAGGCGCGGATCGACGACGGCCTGTCCGACGGCCGGCTCACGTTCCTGGACGGGGTCGCCCCGTTCGTCCTCCCCGCGGGCCTCGCCACGGCGGCCCTGATCGCCGGCACCCTGCACGCGTACCGCCGCGAGTACCTCGTCGTCACCCGCCCGGGAGCCCTGTCATGAACCGCCTCCTGCGCCTCCTCCTCACGGCCTGCCTGCTCGCCCTCGTCCCAGGTTGCGGTTCCGGCACCCGGGAACCGCTCGTCGTCCTCGGCCCGTGGACCGGCGAGGAGGGCAAGGCCTTCGAAGCGGCCCTCGACACACTGGACGACGGGACCGGGCGGACATACACCTACGAGGGCACCCGCTCGCTGCGCGAGACGCTCGTCTCACAACTGGAGGCCGACGACCCGCCGGACGTGGCCGTCCTCAACAGCATCGGCGAACTCACCGAGTACGCCCGCCGCGACAAGCTGAAGCCCCTCGCCGAGGAGAGCGCCGAGCGCGCCTATCCGCCCTGGGCCCCGACGCTGCTCGTGGACAGCAAGAGGCGTACCTACTGGGTGCCGCTGAAGACCGACCTCAAAAGCCTCGTGTGGAGCAAGAAGGGCGCGCCGGACGACAAGCCCACCTGGTGTGTGGGCCTCGCCTCGCAGGCCACGTCCGGCTGGCCGGGCACCGACTGGATCGAGGACCTCGTGCTCCACCAGGCGGGCCCCACGCTCTACACCGAGTGGGCCACGGGCCGCCTCGACTGGCGCACCCCGGCCGTCGAGCACGCCTGGACGACCTGGGCGCACCTGCTCGGCCCACGCTCCCCGCAGTCGGTCAAACGGTCCCTGACCACGTCGTTCGAGGGCTCGTCCGACGCGCACGGACAGCCGCTCGGCCTCCTCGGCTCACCGGGCTTCGACTGCACCCACGAGCACCAGAGCGCCTTCATCCGGTACGTCTACGCGGGCGACGCCGTGAAGGTGGAGCCGTCGGCCCGCTATCTGGACGGACCGTCCGAGTACCGGGACGCCTTCGAGGTCTCGGGCGACATGGCCGCCGTCTTCAGCGACGACCCGGACGCCCAGGAACTCGTGGAGCGGCTGTCGAGCCCGGCCGGCCGCGAACGCTGGCAGGCCAAGGCGGATCCCGCGGTACGGCCACTGTTCCCGGACGCCGCCGGGCTCTCGCCACCCGCCTCCGCATCCCCCGTCGAGCGGGAGATCGACTCCCTGCTCACCACCCGCGCCCACACCCTCTGCTTCGACGCGTCCGACGTGATGCCCCCCGAACTCCGCGACGCCTTCCACCGTGCGGTCCTGGAGTTCTTCCGCGACCCGACCGACTCGCAACTCGACTCACTGCTCCAGCAGTTGGAGACCATACGAACCCACGCGAACACGGAGTCCGGCACCGACCGCACGTTCCGCCCTCCGGAGGATGTCTGCGCGAGGCCCGGGGGGTGACCGCTGTGCGGGGCCGAGCGGCGGAGCTTCTGCGCGGGGGCGGGTGGCCGCCGCGCCAAGTCCGGCCGACGACCATGGCCGGGTGCCGGGTGCCGGGTGCCGGGTGCCGGGTGCCGGGCGGTGTGAGCCCTGGCGGACGGCCGGTGTGCGACGGCTGGTACATGGTGCCGGGCGAGCGGTGGGTGCCCGCTGTGTGGGGCCGAGCCGCGGGGCTTCTGTGCGGGGGTGGGTGCCCGCTGCGCCGGGTCCGGCCGACGGCCAGGTGTGGTGGCGGGCGGTGTGAGCCGTGGCGGACGGCCGGTGCATGGTCGCTGCGCGAGACCTGGCGGTCGACCCTCCGCCTCGGTCCGGTCCCCGCCGTGGCGGAGCCCTCGCACGCCGGCACGGGCTGACATGGTGGTGTCATGTGCTGGAGTGCGACAGCGGATCTCGTGGCGGGCGCGGCCGTCACGTCCGTGGGGGTGGCCTGTGTGGCCCGGACCCGCCGTGCCGGGGACCTGCCCCTCGCCGCGCTGCCCCTGCTGCTCGGCGCCCACCAACTCGTCGAGGCCCACGTCTGGCACACCGGCGGCGGCACCGGCGCGGCTGTCGTCGCCTGGGCCGTCATCGCTCTTCCCGTGCTGGCGGTATGGGTGCCGGTCGGCGTGTGGTGCGCGGCCCCGCGCCGGGCCCGACGCCGGGTGACAGCGGTGGTCCCGGTGGGCGCGGTGACCGCCGCCCTCCTCGGGTACGGCCTCGCCACCCGCCCCGTCCGGGCCGAGATCCGCGGCCACACCATGGCCTACGTCATCGGACTGCCCCATGCGGAACTGCTCGTCGCCGGTTACCTGATCGCCACGGTCGGCGCGCTGCTGCTCTCCGGCGACCGTCGGCTCACCGGACTCGGGGTCCTCGCCGGGGCGGGCGCGACGGTGTGCTGGCTGCTGTGGCGGCTGGAGTTCGTGTCGACGTGGTGTGCGCTGGCTGCCGTCTGCTCGGTGGTCCTGTACGGGTGGGTGCACCGACGGCCCGCCCCGAGGCCGGCCCTCCCGGCATGGAACGCCCGGCACTGATCGGTGCGCGAACCGGCCCGTGAGCCCTCACGTCGGCGGAGGGCCTCCTCGGCCGGCCGGGGACATCGATCTGTCGTCAGCCGGCCGTGCCCCATGTGGTGTTCAGGCCGGCGAGCGCCCCGAACTCTCGCGGACCACCAGCTCCGGTACGCAGACACGGTGCGGGGTGACCTGCGCGGACTCCTCCAGCACTCCGTGCAGCAGGGCGAACGCCGCGCGGCCGAGCCCCGTGAAGTCCAGGCGCACGGTCGTCAGGGACGGCGTCAGATAGGCGGAGTGCGGGGCATCGTCGAACCCGGCCACGCTGACCTCGCCGGGCACCGTGCGGCCGGTCTCGTGCAGGGCGCGCAGCACACCGAGCGCGAGGTCGTCGTTGCCGCACAGGATCGCGGTGACGGACGGATCCGCGGCGAGCTTCAGGCCTGCCGCGTGGCCGCCGGCGGGGCCCCAACCGCTCTGCACGGGGCGGGTTTCCGGAGCACCGGCCTCCTTCAGGGCCCGGCGCCAGCCGCTGGTACGGGCGCTGGTGCGGCGGGTGCTGGACGGAATGGCCACGTAGTGCACGGTCTCGTGGCCCAGTGACAGCAGATGCCGGGTCGCCTCGTAGGCGGCCTCGCGGTCGTCGGTCCACACCCACGGCCGGTTGTCGGTGGGAGGGCTCGCCGGGGTCTCGACCACGCCGACGACCGCCAGCCCGGCCGGGACCGCCTCCAGGGCCCGGACGCCGGCGGGGTCGTAGGCGATCACGATGAGCCCGCCGCCCGCGTCGGCGGCACGCTGCACCTCGGCGGTGACGGCGGCCTCGTCGGCCGATTCGAGGACGCTCACCCCGACCGAGTAGGCTGCCGCTCGGGCCGCTTCCTCGACGCCCTGGAGGATCGAGGCGTAGCCGTAGTGCGTGGTGTTGGCGGTGAGCACGGTCACGGCCCTGCTGCGACCCCTTGCCAGGGCGAGCGCGGTGGCGTTGCGCCGGAAGCCCAGCTCGTCGATGGCGGCGAGCACCCGCTCCCGGGTCGACTGCTTGACGCTGGGGTGGGAGTTGATCACCCTGGAGACGGTCTGGTAGGAGACCCCGGCGGCCGCGGCGACATCCCTGATGCTTGCGGGACTGCGGGTGTGACCGGTCACATTCATACCGGGATTGTGACCCTTTGCTGACGGAACGTCAAGAAGAAGACGATGGGCGCGCGACCGGACGTATGCGCCCGGAGCCGTTGGCCGCCGCCCCGGTGCTCCGGAAGCCGGCCGGCCCGGCGTACGGCAGCCCGTCATGCGGGGCGCGACCGTGCCGCGCGCCAACGGCCCGGCACGACCGGCCGGTGAGGGCCCGGATGCGGCGACGGCTGCCGGGGCGAGTGGCCCGGCAGCCGTCGTCACGTCGTTCCGTTGTCAGGTGCGGCGCCCCGCCGGATCGCGCACGGGGCTGTCCAGATCACCGTCGGAGTCCGGTGCCGGTGCGGCCTTCGGCTCCTTCGCCCGGTCCGCGTGGCCCGGCCACCAGGCCGCGTGGCCGATCAGGGCCGTGAGGCTGGGCGTGAAGAACATCGCCATGACGAACGCGGCGACGGCGATGCCGAAGGAGACCGCGAAGCCCATCTCGGTGAGGAGCGCGTTGCCGGCCAGCATCATGGTGGCGAAGGTCGCCGCGAGGATGAAACCCGCCGCGGCGACGGTGGGTCCGGCGTGCCGTACGGCCATGCCGGCCGCCTCGCGTGGATCGCGTCCCTCGCGGGCCTCCTCCCTCAGCCGGGCGATCATGAGGATGTTGTAGTCGGTGCCGATGGCGACCACGAAGAGGTACATGATCACCGGGAGCATGAACATCAGTCCCGAGTGGCCCTGTCCTTCCTGGAAGATCCAGACGGTGGCGCCGAGTGTGGCGCCGAATCCCAGGCCCACCGACCCCATCAGGTACCAGGGAGCGACCACGCTGCGCAGCAGCAGCCCCAGGATGAGCATGATCAGTGCGGCGGCGACGGGGAAGACCGTCTTGTAGTCGTGGTTGACCGCCGTGTCGATGTCCTTGAAGATCGAGGACATTCCGCCGACGAGAGCTTCGGTGCCGTCCGGGGCGTCGGAGTGCGCGACGTCACGGACCTGGCCGACCGTCTCGATGGCCTTGTCCGTCGAGGCCTCGTACTTGAGCGTGACGGTGAAGTCCGCGGTCGTTCCCGCCTTGTTGACCTGGGTCATGCGGGCGCTCGCGACTCCGTCCACGGCCCCGAGTTTCGACGCGTACGCCGTGAAGGCGCCCTTGTCGAGGGGACTGCCGTCGGTGCTGGAGAGGTAGACGTCGGTGGGTGCGGCGGCGCCCGCCGAGTAGGCCTTCTGCATCTCGTCCTGGACGACCATCGACTCCTTCGTGTCGGGCATGGACCCCGACGCCAGGTCGAACGTGGCCTTGTAGCCGAGCGTCCCGAGGGACAGCGCGACCAGGACGAGGCCGGAGAGCGCGGCGGTGAGCGCCGGACGGTTCCGCACGCCCCGGCCGAGGGCGGCGAACCGGGCGTTCTCCGGCTCCCGTTGCCAGGACTTGGACGGCCAGAACACCTTGGGGCCGATGAGGGAGACGACGGCGGGGATCAGCGTCAGGCCCGCGATCAGGGTGACGGTGACCGCGATGGCCAGGGCCGGGCCCATCTGCTTGAGGAAGCCCAGCGTGGACAGCACCAGCGCGAGGAAGGCGATGATGACCGCCCCGGCCGCGGAGGCGATGGCCTCGCCGACCCGGTCGACCGCGTTGATCATGGCCTGCTTGGGTTCGTCACCGAGGCGCAGCCGTTCTCGGTAACGGAACATCAGGAAGAGGAAGTAGTCCGTGCCCACGCCGAACAGCACGACGATCAGGATCGACGAGATCGAGCTGTTGGCCTGGAGATCGAACAGCTTGGTGGCGTACGCGATCAGCCCGTTGGCGATCGCGGACACCAACCCGATCGTGATGAGGGGCAGGAAGGCCAGGATCGGGGCCCGGAAGATGATCAGCAGGGTCACCAGGATGATGACGAAGGTGCCGATGCCGATCAGTGCCTCGCCGCGCTTGGACGAGTCCTGCTGGTCGAGGGCCTGCGCGGCCGAACCACCGAGCTTGACGTCGAGGTCGGTGCCCTTGGCGAGTTGTTTGACGTCGTCGCGCAACACCTTGGCCGCGTCGGCCTGTTCGGGCTGGCCGGCCTTCTTGCTGTCCATCTGGACCAGGGTCAGGGTGTACCTGCCGTCTTCGGACGGCTGGCCGGGGACCACCTTCTGCACCTGGTCGATCTTCTTCTCGCCCAACTCCTTGGTGATGCGGGCGACGTCCTTCTTGTCCTCGGCGGTCAGTCTGCCGCCGTCGGTGCGTTGGTACAGCGCGATCGCGGACGGGGTGAAGGCGCTGGGGAACGCCCTCTCCTGGAGATCCGCCGCTTTGATCGATTCGTAGCTCTTGGGTAGAAAACTGCTCTCGTCGCTGTTCGAGGGCAGGCTCGGGGCGGTGGCGACGATCGCCACGGCGGCGATCAGCCAGGCCACGATCGTCCAGACGGGATGTCGGACGACTGCGTTGCCAATACTTCGGAACATGCGGGGCGTCCTCCTGGGCAGGAAGATCACCGCAGCCCGGGGAGCGGTCCCTGGCACCGGCGACCCCGACCGCCCCTCAGGGCACTCCCCCCGTCGGGCGGCCGGAATGGTTGTCTTGGGCTCTCATGGTAGGGATCACTGTTGAAGATCGCTTCCGGGGGTGCCGCGTTCACCCGTCGCCGCGCCTGAACCGCAGCCGTACGCAGCCGTTGACCGGGCCGACGCTGCCGCGTCCTGGTCGCGTCCTGGTCGAGAACCCGCCGGAGACGCGGGCCTTCGGGCGCCGCCACCGGGTCGGCAGGCGGTGAGCGTTCGTGAAGCGTCTGTACAGGACCGGGACAACTTTAAGTATCAAGCTTCCCTGTCGGGGCGACACCTGTGACAGTGGGGTCATTGGGGGCAGTGCTGATGCCGGACGGACCACCCAGGACCACAACATGACGCAGAACCACAGCGGCGCACGTGTACTCGGCATGCTGCTCGTCCCCTTCCTCTTCAGCGGACTGATCCTCACCTGCACCGTGGGCCACGTCAGAACGACCATGTTCCGGGCTCCGGCCGCGGAGGGCCGCCAGGCGTACGACGACGAGGCGGCGGTCCTGTCGACCGTTCTGGCGACGCCGTCGGACTGCGGCCCGGAGATCCTCTCCTCCCTCACCGTTCGCCTTCCCTCGCCTTCTCCCTTGCCGTCGGCGGCCCCTTGAAGCCGACATCGCGTCCGGTGTGCCGTACAGCGGGATGCCCCGTCGACGGGTGAGGCCCGCCGGCTGATCCTGTACATCCGGCGTCGCACATGAGGGAGCGGAGCACCGATGACCATCCCGTACGGCTTCACGGTCGCCCTGGACCGGCACACCCGGGTCGTCGACGGCGGGCGGGCACTCCTCGGCGGCTTCCCGACCCGGCTGCTCCGGCTCACCCCGCGCGCGAGCGGACTGCTGACCGGGCGAGAAGTGCAGGTGAGCGACCGGGCGGGCGCACTGCTCGCGGAACGGCTGCTCGACGTCGGACTCGGCCACCCCGTGGTCGCCACCCTGCCCGAACTCCCCGCCGCCCGGCACACGTTCGTCGTTCCGGTCCGTGACCGGGCCGCACAGCTCGACCGTCTGCTCACCAGCATCGGACCGGGGCGGACGGTCATCGTCGTGGACGACGCCTCCGAACACCCGGAACCCGTCGCGGACGTCGCCGCGAAGCACGGGGCCCGGCTCTGTGTGCTGCCCGTCAACGCCGGACCGGCGGGGGCCCGCAACGCCGGGCTCCGGCTCGTCACCACGCCGTACGTGGTGCTGGTGGACTCGGACGTGGTCCTGCCCCCGGGCACCGTCCCGACCCTGCTCAGGCACTTCGCCGACCCCAAGGTCGCCATGGCCGTCCCCCGGATCACGGGCCTGGCCACCGCCGCCTCCACGGGCTGGCTCGGCCGTTACGAGAACGCCCGCTCCTCCCTCGACCTGGGTGCCCACCCCGCCGCCGTACGACCCGGCAGCCCCGTCTCCTGGGCGCCCACCGCGTGTGCCGTGGCGCGGACGGAGGCGTTGCGCGACGGGTTCGACGCCCGGATGCGGGTGGGGGAGGACGTCGACCTGTGCTGGCGGCTGATCGAGAACGGCTGGCGGGTGCGCTACGAGCCGAGCGTCGAGGCCGCCCACGAACACCGCGTCCGCGTCGGCGACTGGTTCCGTCGCAAGGCGGTCTACGGCACCGGCGCGCACCCTCTGGCCGAGCGCCACCCCGAGTTCATCGCACCCGCCGTCCTCACCCCCTGGAGCGCCGCACTGGCCGTCGCCCTGCTCGCCCAGCGGCGATGGTCGCTGCCCGTAGCCGGCGCGGTCTGTGCGGTCACCGCCGTCCGGATCGCCGACAAGCTCTCCGGCACCCGTGAGCCGCACCGGCTGGCGCTGCGGCTCACGGCTCACGGCGGCGTCGCGGCCCTCGCCCAGACCTCCGCCCTGCTGACCCGGCACTGGTGGCCCCTCACGGTCGTCGGCTGCCTCGCCTCGCGCCGTGTCCGCAGAGCGGCGGCCGTCGCCGCCCTGACCGACATCGCGCTCGAGTACCGCCGCGACCGCGCCGGGCTGGACCCGGTCCGCTACGGCGTCGCCCGCCGCCTCGACGACCTCGCCTACGGGGCCGGTGTCTGGTTCTCGGCGCTGCGGGGCCGCTCCACGGCGGCTCTGCGCCCCCGTTTCGTCCGCTCGGAGGGGCGTCGGACGCGCGGCTGAGCGAGGTCGAGGAGTGTCGGCCGGGGGGTCGCCCTCCCAAAATTTACTAGGACGTCCTACTATTTTCTTAGCCCACGCTTTTCGACGTGTCTTGGGAAGGCCCCGCCATGAGCGATCTGCACCGCCCCGCACACCCTGTTCGCCTGGTCACGGCTTCGGCGCTGTTCGACGGACACGACGCCTCGATCAACATCATGCGGCGGATCTTCCAGTCGCAGGGCGCCGAGGTGATCCACCTGGGCCACAACCGGTCCGTGCGGGAGGTCGTGGACGCGGCTCTCGAAGAGGACGCGCACGGTGTGGCGGTCTCCTCGTACCAGGGCGGACACGTCGAGTACTTCGAATACCTGGTCGCCTCGCTGCGCAAACAGGGGGCGGAGCACATCCGGGTCGTGGGCGGCGGCGGCGGTGTCATCGTGCCCGAGGAGATCACCCGGCTGCGGGAGAGCGGCGTGGCGATCTTCTCCCCCGAGGACGGCCAGCGGATGGGTCTCGCGGGAATGGTCAACACGGTCGTGCGGGACTGCGACTTCGACCTCTGGGACGGCAAGCCGGCCGACATCTCCGCCGTCCTGACCGGCGACCGGTTCGCGATCGCCCGCGCCCTCACCGGGGCCGAACTCGGCAAGCTGCCCCCGGAGTTCCTGGCGGAAGTGCGGGCCACCGCGGCCGCGCGACAGGTGCCGGTGCTCGGCATCACCGGCACCGGCGGCTCGGGCAAGTCGTCCCTGACCGACGAACTGGTGCGCAGGTTCCGCGTCGACCAGCGCGACGCCCTGCGCATCGCCGTGATCGCGGTCGACCCGACCCGCCGCCGCGGTGGCGGGGCGCTGCTCGGCGACCGGATCCGGATGAACTCCCTCGACGGCGACCGGGTGTTCTTCCGCAGCCTCGCCACCCGCGGCAGCCGTGAGCTGCCCGAGCACCTCGCCGACGTGATCGACGTCGTGAAGGCCGCCGGATTCGACCTGGTGATCGTGGAGACGCCGGGCATCGGGCAGGGCGACGCGGCGATCGTGCCCTTCGTCGACGCCTCCCTGTATGTGATGACGCCGGAGTTCGGCGCCGCCTCGCAGCTGGAGAAGATCGACATGCTCGACTTCGCCGACGTCGTGGCCATCAACAAGTTCGAACGGCGCGGCGCCAAGGACGCGCTGCGGGACGTCGGCCGCCAACTGGTGCGCAACCGCGAGGCGTTCGGCAAACGGCCCGAGGACATGCCGGTGTACGGCACCTCCGCGGCCACCTTCAACGACGACGGCGTCACCGCACTCCAGCAGCACCTCACGGCCGTCCTCGCCGAGAAGGGACTGCCGCCGGCCGAGGGCGCCCTGCCGCGGGTCGACGTACGGCACTCCTCCGGCATCCGTCAGGTGGTTCCTCCCGAGCGGGTCCGCTACCTCGCCGAGATCACCGACACCGTGCGCGGCTACCACGCCGAGACCCTCCAACTCGCCGAAGCGGCACGGCGGGTCCAGCGGCTGGAGGCGGTCACGGCCGAACTCGTCGACGCCGGCTCCGACGCGGACAACGTGCGGTCCCTGTTGGAGGACGCGCACGGGAAACTGCCGCGCGACATCGTGCGGCAGATCGAGAACTGGCCCTCCGTGATCGCCTCCTACTCCGGCGACGAGCAGGTCGTGAAGGTCCGGGACCGGGAGATCCGCACCAAGCTGACCCGCGAGTCCCTCTCGGGCAACAAGATCCCCCGCGTCGCCCTGCCCCGCTTCACCGACCACGGCGAACTGGTCCGGTTCTGGCGCGCGGAGAACCTGCCCGGCCACTTCCCCTTCACGGCCGGGGTCTTCCCCTTCAAGCGCGACGGCGAGGACCCGGCCCGCATGTTCGCCGGCGAGGGCGACCCGTTCCGCACCAACCGCCGCTTCAAGCTTCTCTCGGAGGGCCAGCCGGCGACCCGCCTGTCCACCGCGTTCGACTCGGTCACCCTCTACGGCCGCGACCCCGACGAGCGCCCCGACATCTACGGCAAGGTCGGCACCTCGGGCGTCTCGGTGGCCACCCTGGAGGACATGAAGGCGCTCTACGACGGCTTCGACCTCGTGGCGCCCACCACTTCGGTGTCGATGACGATCAACGGGCCCGCACCGGCCGTCCTGGCGTTCTTCCTCAACACCGCGATCGACCAGCAGATCGAGCGGTTCCGCGGCGAGGAGGGCCGCGACCCGCTGCCCGAGGAGGCGGCCGAGCTGCGCGCGCACGCGCTGGCGAACGTGCGCGGCACCGTGCAGGCCGACATCCTCAAGGAGGACCAGGGCCAGAACACCTGCCTGTTCTCCACCGAGTTCAGCCTGCGGATGATGGCCGACATCCAGGAGTGGTTCATCGAGCAGAAGGTCCGAAACTTCTACTCCGTGTCCATCTCCGGCTACCACATCGCCGAAGCCGGCGCGAACCCCATCAGCCAGCTCGCCTTCACCCTGGCCAACGGCTTCACCTACGTCGAGGCGTACCTCGCCCGCGGCATGCGCATCGACGACTTCGCGCCCAACCTGTCCTTCTTCTTCTCCAACGGCATGGACCCGGAGTACTCGGTCCTCGGCCGCGTCGCCCGCCGCATCTGGGCCGTCGCCATGAAGGAGAAGTACGGCGCGGACGAGCGCAGCCAGAAGCTCAAGTACCACGTCCAGACCTCCGGCCGGTCCCTGCACGCCCAGGAGATGGACTTCAACGACATCCGCACGACGTTGCAGGCACTCATCGCGATCTACGACAACTGCAACAGCCTGCACACCAACGCCTACGACGAGGCCGTCACCACCCCCACCGAGGACTCCGTACGCCGGGCTCTGGCCATCCAGCTGATCATCAACCGGGAGTGGGGCCTGGCGATGAACGAGAACCCGCTGCAGGGGTCGTTCATCATCGACGAACTCACCGACCTGGTCGAGGAGCAGGTGCTCCAGGAGTTCGAGCGGATCAGTGAACGCGGCGGTGTCCTCGGCGCGATGGAGACCGGCTACCAGCGGGGCCGAATCCAGGACGAGTCGATGCTGTACGAGCAGCGCAAGCACGACGGCACCCTGCCCCTGATCGGCGTCAACACCTTCCGCAACCCGCACGCCGACACCGCCGAGCCCGGCGTCGTCGAACTCGCCCGCGCCACCGAGGAGGAGAAGCAGTCCCAGCTGGAACGGGTACGGGACTTCCACGGCCGCCACCACGACGAGGCCCGGATCGCCCTGGACGCCCTCAAGGACGCGGCCGTACGGGGCGACAACGTCTTCGCGGTCCTCATGGACGCCACCCGGGTCTGCTCACTCCAGCAGATCACCGAGGCCTTCTTCGAGGTCGGCGGCCAGTACCGCCGCAACGTCTGAGGGGCCGTCCCAGGACGCGACCGCGCAGGGGGCCGGCACCCCCGGTCATCGGCCGGCGCCCGACTCCCTCACCGACCCGCACCCCACCGCGTCGACCACATGACGCAGGAAGCCCGCCGCCGCGCCGCCGTCGCAGACGCGGTGGTCGAAGGTCAGGGACAGGTTGACGATCTTGCGCACCTCTACGCGTCCGTCCACCGCCCACGGGCGGTCGGTGACACGGCCCACGCCGACCATCGCCACCTGCGGGTGGTTGAGGATCGGCGTGGCGCCGTCGACGTCGAAGACTCCGTAGTTGTTGAGGGTGAAGGTGCCCCCGGTGCGGTGCCCGGCGGGCAGGGCGTCCTGCCGGGCCAGGTCGGTCAGGCGCCGCAGTTCCGCCGCGAGCGCGTCTAGGGACAGCCGGTCCGCATCCCGTACGACGGGCACGACCAGGCCCGTCGGCGTCTGCGCGGCGAAGCCCAGGTGCACCCGGGAGAGACGGACGATCTCCCCGCGGTCGCCGTCGACGCGGGAGTTGAACTCCGGGAACTCGGCGAGGCCGGTGAGACAGGCCCGGGCCAGCAGCGCCAGCAACCCCGTCCCGCGGGAGGCCCGTTCGGCGAGCAGGCCGGTGGCGTCCACGTCCGCCCAGATCGTCACCGCGGGGATGTCGGTATGGGCGCGGAGGAACTTCCCGGCCGCCGCGTCCATCGGCACGCGGGTGTCGGACGGCTCGACCTGCCCGACCTGCCCGACCTGCCCGGCGCTCCGGGCGGGCCAGCGCTCCGGCGCGCCCGTGCCGTACCCCGTCAGTACCGCACCCGACCCGAACTCGGCCTCCGCCACGGTGAGCAGCGGCGCACCCACCTGTACGACCTCACCGGCCGGGCAGTGCAGGGCAGTCACCGTTCCCGCGAACGGACTGGGCAGCGTCACCACGGTCTTGGCCGTCTCGACCTCGGCGACCACCTGGTCGTGCGCGACGGTGTCGCCCACCGCGACCTTCCACTCCAGGAGTTCGGCGTCCGCCAGGCCCTCGCCCAGATCGGGGAGGACGAAAGTGCGGTCGGACGACGGCGGGGAGGGACGGCTCACGGCTCGTCCGGCGACCCCCAACAGGCGGTGCAGTGCCGCGAGTACACGCGGCACACCAGGGATGTGAGCGCCCTCCAGGAGAGGCGGGGGATAGGGGGCGTCCAGGCCCGTCACGCGCAGCACCGGCGCGCGCAGTGCGTCGAAACACCGCTCCTGCACCAACGCCGCGATCTCCGCGCCGACTCCGGCGAAGCCCTGCGCCTCGTGGACCACCAGACAGCGCCCGGTACGCCGTACGGACTCGGTGAGCGTACGGTCGTCCAGCGGGACCAGGGTGCGCAGGTCCAGCACCTCGACGTCCAGGCCGCCGGCTGCGGCCTCCGCGGCGGCCGCCAGGGCCAGGGAGACCGACGGACCGTAGCCGACCAGAGTGGCGTCGGTGCCGGGGCGGCGTATCGCAGCGGTTCCGAACGGCTCGGTACGGGAAGGGAGTTCGGTCTCCTCCTTCGACCAGTAGTGCCGCTTCGGCTCCAGGAAGATCACCGGGTCAGGGTCCGCGATCGCCTCGCGCAGCAGGGAGTAGGCGTCCGCGGCGGTCGCCGGGGTCACCACCTTCAGACCGGCCGTGTGCGCGTAGTACGCCTCGCTGGAGTCGCTGTGGTGCTCGACGGCACCGATCCCACCGCCGTACGGGATGCGCACCACGATCGGCAGGGCGACCCGGCCCCGGGTGCGGTTGCGCATCTTGGCCATGTGCGAGGCGATCTGCTCGAAGGCCGGGTAGGCGAACGCGTCGAACTGCATCTCCACCACGGGCCGGAAGCCCGCCATCGCCAGCCCGATCGCGAGACCGGCGATACCGGCCTCACTGACCGGGGTGTCGAAGCAGCGCCGCTCGCCGAACGCGTCCGCGAGCCCGTCGGTGACCCGGAAGACCCCGCCGAGACGGCCGACGTCCTCCCCGAAGACCAGGACGCGTTCGTCCGCGGCGAGTGCGTCGCGCAGGGCGGCGTTGAGAGCCTGGGCCATCGACGTCGACTTCGGGGACTGTGCCGTCGTGGCCGGTTCGAGGGCTTGTGCCATCTCAGCGCCTTTCCAACTCGATGTGCAGCGCGTCGCGTTGGGCGAGCAGCTGGGGGGTGGGGGTGGCGAAGACGTGGTCGAGCAGGGCCGCGGGATCCGCCTCGGGGTCCGCCGCCAGCCGCTCGCGCAGCCGTGTCGCGTACGCCTCGGCCTCCTCTGCCGCGGCGGCGACGTCCGCGTCGGTGAGCAGGCCCCGCTCGCGCAGCGCGGCCTCCAGGCGGACGAGCGGGTCCCGGGCACGCCAGTGCTCCTCCTCGGCGGCCGTCCGGTAGCGGGACGGGTCGTCGGCACTGGTGTGCGGGCCCACCCGGTAGGTGTGTGCCTCGATCAGCCGGGGCCCACCGCCCGCGCGCGCGTCCTCCACGGCGGCGGTCAGCACGGAGAGCACCGCGGCCGCGTCGTTGCCGTCCACCTGCTCCGCGCGGACGCCGTAGCCGATGCCCTTGTACGCCAGGCCCGGTGCGGCGCTCTGGGCGGACAGCGGCACGGAGATGGCGTACCGGTTGTTCTGGATCAGGAACACCACCGGCGCGCGCAGCACCCCCGCCAGGTTCACCGCCTCGTGGAAGTCGCCCTCGCTGGTGGCGCCGTCGCCGACCAGCGCCAGGGCGACCGTGTCCTTGCCCTTGAGGCGCTCGCCGTGGGCCAGGCCGACGGCGTGCGCCGCGTGGGTGGCCAGCGGGGTGCACTGCGGTGCCGTGCGGTGACGCGTGGGGTCGTAGCCGCAGTGGGCGTCACCGCGCAGCAGGGTGAGCGTCTCCACGGGATCGATGCCGCGGCTGACCAGGGCGACGCAGTCGCGGTAGGTGGGGAACAGCCAGTCGGTCGCGCGCAGCGCGAGGGCCGCGCCGACCTGACAGGCCTCCTGGCCGAGGCTCGACGGATAGACCGCGAGCCGTCCCTGCCGGGCGAGCGCCGTCGCCTGCTGGTCGAACCGGCGCCCGAGGACCATCCCGCGATACGCATCGAGGAGGAGTTCGGAAGGAGGCGCCCCGTCTTTCTCCAATTCTTGGAGAAAGGAAACCGGAACCTTGGAAGGAAGCCAGAAGGAAGGGTCTACCCATTCTGCGGGCTCCTTATGCATCGGCCTATCTCCCATGGCCCGCCGTCCTTTCTTGAAGGGCTGTTCGCCATGGATGCTGTCCGCTTTCCCAACTGCCGTGCAGGGGAGCCCAGGTGAAGCACAGTGAAACATCGAGGTCCGCGTTCAACAGGGTGAACGCGGAGAGGTACGTGTAATCCAGGCGTTGCCGAAGGGTCATTTTCCAGTCGCCTGTGATTCCGGTGGGCCGGGTTCCAATTGACCCGCCAGACCCGGCACTTCGGAAAGCGAGCGAAAATGTCCCGAGCGCTCCCGGGAACACGTCACTACACGGTTGTCTGTTCCTCATGCGGAACCCGCTACGAGGACGACGGACTCATGCTCGACTGCCGTGCGTGCCAGGAACCCGCGTTCCTGCGCACCGAGTACCACGGGACGTACACCGCGAGCGCCGCCGGCCTGTTCCGGCACGCCCCGCTGCTGCCGGTGGCGCGGACCTTCCCCGGGGTGCCCGGACCGGTGGTGTACCCGGCGGACCGGCTCGGCCGGCTACTGGGCCTGGACCGGCTGTGGGTGGCGTTCAACGGCCACTGGCCCGAGCGCGGGGCGCTGTTGCCCACCTGTACGTTCAAGGATCTCGAGGCCTACACGGTCCTCGGCCGGCTGCCCGCGAACCCGCCGCTCCTCGTGATCCCCTCCGCCGGGAACACCGCCGCCGCCTTCGCCTGGGCCGCCACCCGGTACCGGGTCCCGTGTCTGCTGGTCGTGCCGGCCCCGGCCCTGGAGCGGATGCGCTTTCCCGCCGCGCTCGACCCCTGCGTCCGGATCGTCGCCCTCGACGGGGCCGCCACCTACAGCGACACCATCGCCTGCGCCGACCTCCTCGCCCGTATGCCCGGCCACCACGCCGAGGGCGGCGCGCGCAACGTGGGGCGCCGCGACGGACTTGGCACGGTCATGCTGGCCGCCGCGGACGCCATCGGAGCCCTCCCGCAGGTCTACGTACAGGCCGTGGGCAGCGGCACGGGCGCCATCGGCGCACACGAGGCGGCCCGCCGGATCCGCGGCACCGGCGAACGCCTGCCGCGGCTGCTGATGTGTCAGAACGAGCCGTTCGCCGCCCTGTACGAGGCCTGGTGTCACGGCGGACAGCCGCCCGCGAGCCGCGAGCTCGAGCCGCTGGCCCGTGAACTCACCAACCGGCGCCCGCCGTTCGCCGTCCGGGGCGGGGTGCGGGACGCTCTGGACGAGAGCGGCGGCCACGTCCGATGTACCGACAACGAAGCCGCGCTCACCGCCATGGCCCTCTTCGAGGAGACCGAGGGCATCGACATCGAACCGGGCGCGGGTGTGGCCGTGGCCGCGCTCGCCGAGGCAGTACGCGATGGGCAGGTCCGCCCGGACGAACTCGTGCTCCTCAACATCACCGGAGGCGGCCGCGCCCGCCAGGCCCAGGACCTTGCCCTCGTGCCCGCCGAACCGTGGCTCCGCGTGACCTGGCCGGGCGGCGAGCACGGCCCGCGCCGCGTGGCCGAGCAGGTCGAACGCCGACTGGCGGGCGCCATGGCCGCGGGGGCCGCGCGATGACGGAACTCTCCACGCCCGCGCATGCTGTTCGCCCGCCCGGTCCGTCCGCCCCAGCGCGTCCGCTCGGCCTGTCCGCCGCCCAGCGGTCGATGTGGTTCGGTCAGCGACTCGACGCCGCCGCCGGATCCGCGTACAACGTCGGCGAGTACACCGAGATCCACGGCCCTCTCGACATCGACCGCTTCCGCACCGCCCTGCGCCGGGTCGTCGCGGCGACCGAGACGCTGCGGACCCGGTTCACGGCCGACGGCGAGGCCGTCCACCAGATCGTCGAGCCCGACCCCGCCTGGGAGTTGACCGTCCTCGACCTCGCAGGCTCGGCCGATCCCGGTGCCGCCGCCGAGGCCTGGCGGGAGTCGGACTTCGCGGTGCCCTTCGACCTGGAACGGGCCCCGCTGTTCCGGTACGCGCTGCTCCGGCTCGGCGAAGAGCACTGGATCTGGTACCACTGCTACCACCACATCGCCGTCGACGGATTCAGCTGCTCCCTCATCGCTGCCCGGGTCGCCGACGTCTATACGGCCCTCGTGGCGGGCGCCGAGCACGAGCCCGTCGAAGCCCCTCTCGCCCCCCTGGTCGCGGCCGACGACGCCTACGACGCCGACGACCGGCACGAGCGTGACCGCGCGTACTGGGCCGGTGCCTGCGCCGACCGCCCCGATCCGGTCGGCCTCTGCGACCACCCGCCCCGCGTGACCGACGGCTTCCTGCGCCAGACCGGTCATCTCGCCGACGCGGCGGGCGACTTGGTGCACGCTGCCGCCGTACACACCGGCACCCGCTGGTCCCGCGTGCTGATCGCCGCGACCGCCGCCTATCTGCACCGGCTGACCGGAGCCCGGGACATCGTCCTCGGCCTCGCCGTCACCGCCCGCGAGAGCGACACCGAGCGGGCCACCCCCGGCATGGCCTCCAACGTCCTCCCGCTGCGGCTGTCCGTACGCCCCGACACCTCCGCCCACGACCTCGTACGCCAGGCCGCGGCCGCCACCCGTGAGCTGCTCGCGCACCAGCGCCTCCGGGGCGAGGAGCTGCGCCGCGAACTGAACTGGCCGGGCGGCGACCGCCGGTTCTTCGGGCCCGTCGTGAACATCATGGCGTTCGGGCCGGAGTTGAGGTTCGCCGGACATCCGACGACGCGCCACAACCTGTCCACCGGCCCGGTCGAGGATCTCGCCGTCAACGTCTACGAGCGCGGTGACGGCAACGGCATCCGGATCGACCTCGACGCGAGCACCGCCTGCTACACGGCCCCCGAACTCGCCGCCCACCACCGCCGGTTCACGCACTTCGCGGAGCGCTTCGCGGCCGCCGTACTCGGCCCCGGCACCCCCGTCGGGCGGGTCGAGGTGACGCTGCCCGAGGAGTCCGGGTCGGCCCGGCTCGACGGCCCCGCACCCCGTACGGGCGCAGGGACCGTGCCTGCCCTCTTCGCGGCCCAGGTCGCGGCGACACCCACGGCGACGGCCGTCGTCTGCGGCGAACAGGCCTTCACCTATGCCCAGTTGGACGTCCGGGCCAACCGCCTCGCGCACCGCCTCCTGCGCCTCGGTGTCCGTCCGGAGGACCGCGTCGCCGTCCTGATGCGCCGCTCCGAACACCTGGTCACCGCCCTCCTCGCGATCCTCAAAACGGGCGGCGCCTACGTCGGCCTCGACCCCCGCGCCCCGGCCGCCCGCACCCACCGCATCCTGGAGGGGACGGCGGCGGCGGTCCTGCTGACGGACGGGCCGTCGACGGCGACGCCTTGGACGGACGGGCGGGCGCGGTCGTACGCCTGCGAGGTGGTCGTGGTCGACGACCTGCCGTCGCTCGCCGCCGAGCCGGACACCGACCCCGAACTCCCTCTGCATCCGGACCGGTTGGCCTACGTCAGCCACACCTCCGGCTCCACCGGCGCCCCCAAGGGCGTGGCCGTCACCCACCGGGACGTCACCGCCCTCGCGACGGACCGTGCCTTCGCGGGCGGTGCGCACACGCGGGTCCTCGTCCACTCGCCGGTCGCGTTCGACGCCTCCACCTACGAGCTGTGGGTTCCGCTCCTCACGGGCGGCACGGCCGTGGTGGCGGACCCGGACGAGGACGTGGACGCGGCGTCGATCACCCGGCTGACACACCGCCACGGGCTGACCGCTCTGTGGCTGACGGCCGGCCTGTTCCGGCTCGTGGCCGAGGAGGATCCCGGCTGTTTCTCGGGTCTGCGCCAGATCTGGGCCGGCGGCGACACCGTCCCGGCGGGTGCTGTCCGCAGAGTGCTGGACGCCTGTCCCGGGCTGACCGTCACCAACGGGTACGGCCCCACCGAGACCACGACCTTCGCCACCATCCGCCCCTGCCCCGGAGCCCTGCCGGTACCGGACCCGCTCCCCATCGGCCGCCCCCTGGACGGCATGCGGGCCTACGTCCTCGACGGTGCCCTCCGCCCGGTCCCGCCCGGCACGGTCGGGGAGTTGTACGTCGCCGGGGCCGGCGTCG
The DNA here is from genome assembly GCF_042872225.1 of Streptomyces sp. NPDC005374. Classification (NCBI taxonomy): domain Bacteria; kingdom Bacillati; phylum Actinomycetota; class Actinomycetes; order Kitasatosporales; family Streptomycetaceae; genus Streptomyces; species Streptomyces sp. NPDC005374. The sequence goes on from NZ_JBIAKA010000007.1 coordinate 243,629, forward strand.
CCCGCGGCTATCTCGGCCGTCCGGGCGCCAGCGCGGAGCGGTTCGTCGCCGACCCGTTCGGGCCGCCCGGCGCGCGGATGTACCGCACCGGGGACCGCGTGCGGATGACCCCGGACCGTGAACTCGCCTTCCACGGACGGGCCGACGACCAGGTCAAGCTCCGCGGCTTCCGCGTCGAACCGGCGGAGGTCGAGGCGGTCCTCGCCGGACACCCGGGCGTAGAGCACGCCGTCGCCGTCGTCCGCGAGGACCGGCCCGGGGACAGCGGCCTCGTCGCCTACGCCACCGTCACCCCGGGCACGGCGGCGGACGCTCTGCGCGAGCACCTCGCCGCGCTGCTGCCCGCCTACCTGGTGCCGTCCGCCGTCGTGCTCCTGGACCGGCTGCCGCTGACCGCCAACGGCAAGGTGGACCGCGCGGCCCTGCCCGCGCCGGTGCACACCGGCGTGGACCTCGAGCGTGGCGCGCGCACCGCCCACGAAGAGCTGCTGTGCGCCCTGATCGCCGATGTGCTCGGTCTGCCCGGCGTCGGCCCCTACGACGACTTCTTCGCCCTCGGCGGTCACTCCCTGCTGGCCCTGAGGCTCGTCCACCGCATCCGCACCACTCTGGGCGCCGACCTCGGCCTGCGGGACGTCTTCGAAGCGCCCACCGCGGCCGCGCTGGCCCGGCTCCTCCCGTCCGCCGAGCCAGCGCGGCCGGTGCCTCCACTGATCCGGAGCACGGAGGACGGCGAGGCCCCGCTGTCCTTTGCCCAGCGGCGCCTGTGGTTCCTGCACCGCGCCGAGCCGACGGGCGCCGCCTACCACGTACCTCTCGCCCTACGGCTGACCGGCGCACCCCTGGACCAGGACGCCCTGCGAGCGGCCCTGGCCGACATCTGCGACCGGCACGAGATCCTGCGGACCGTCTACCCGGACACCGAGGGCACCCCGCGGCCGCGGCTGCTGGAGGGCGTGGCCCCGCACCTGCCCGTCTCACGCGTGGCGGAGGACGAACTCCAGAGCGTTGCCGCCGAACTGGCATCCACGGAGTTCCGGCTCGCCACGGACATACCCTTCCGCGCGCACCTCCTTGTCCTCGCCGCCGAGGAGTCCGGAAAGTCCGGGGAGCGCGAAGATCTCGAGAAGCCCGAGGATCCGGCGTCGTCCGATGCGCCCACGGACCATGTCCTGCTGCTCGTGCTGCACCACATCGCCGCCGACGGCTGGTCCCTCCAGCCGCTCCTGCGTGACCTGGCCACCGCCTACCGGGCCCGGCTGGCGGGCGCGGCCCCCGACTGGGCCCCACTCCCCGTCCGCTACACGGACTACGCGCGCCATCAGCGCGAACTCCTCGCCGCCGACCGGGACCGGCAGCTCGCCCACTGGCGGCAGACCCTCGCAGGCCTGCCCGACGAGCTCGCGCTGCCCGCCGACCGCCCTCGCCCGGCCCGGGCCACCCACCGGGGCGGCGACATCCCGGTCCGCTGGGACGCGGACCTGCACCAAGGACTGCGCGACCTCGCCGCCGGCCAAGGCGCGACGGTGTTCATGGCCGTCCAGGCCGGGCTCGCCGCGTTGCTCACCAGGCTGGGCGCGGGCACCGATATCCCGCTCGGCACTCCGGTCGCGGGCCGCGCCGACGAGGTTCTGGACGATCTGGTCGGCTGCTTCGTGAACACCCTCGTGCTGCGCACCGACACCTCGGGTGAGCCGACGTTCCGGGAACTCCTCGACCGGGTGCGCGACACCGACCTGGCCGCCCACGCCCATCAGGACCTGCCGTTCGAGCAGCTCGTCGAGGCGCTGAACCCAGTCCGCTCACCGGCCAGGCACCCGCTGTTCCAGGTGATGCTCGCCTTCCGCCCGACCGCGTCATGGCGACTCGAACTTCCCGGGCTGAACGACCACGCCATTACGGTGGAGACCGGTGCGACCAAGATCGACCTCACCTTCAACCTCGCCGAACACCGGACGCCCGACGGTACGGCGAACGGGATCGAGGGCACTCTCCAGTACAGCGGCGACCTTTTCGACCGGCGGACCGCCGAGGACCTGGCCGCGCGTCTGGAACGGCTGCTGCGGGCCGCGCTCGCCGAACCGGAGCGGGCCATCGGCGCCCTCGACATCCTCACCGCCGACGAACGGCGACGTCTGCTGTCCGACCTGACCGACACCGCACGGGACGTCCCGGACACGACGTTTCCCCGGATGTTCGAGCAGTGGGCAGCCGAGACGCCGGAAGCCGTCGCCGTGACCGACGCGCAGAGCTCCCTGACCTACCGCCAACTGAACGCACGAGCCGATGACTTGGCGCGCGTGCTGGTCGTGCACGGCGCCGGCCCCGGCCGGGTCGTCGCCTTCGCCCTGTCCCGCTCCGTCGACGTCGCGGTGGCGGTCCTGGCCGTCCTCAAGGCGGGAGCCGCCTATCTCCCGCTCGACCCGGAGCACCCCGCGGAACGCACGGCCCACGTGCTGTCCGACGCCGACCCCGTCTGCGTCATCGCACGGGAAGCCGTCGACACGGACCGCCCGCACGTGCGCCCCGACGCGACGCCCGCCGACCACACGGTCGAACTCCCCGAGGCCCGGGCCGCCGACCCGGCCTACCTCATCTACACCTCCGGAACCACCGGCCGCCCCAAGGGTGTGGTGGTCGAACACCGCAACCTCACCACCTATGTGGCCCGCTGCATGGAGGCCTACCCGAGCCTGCGCGGCACGTCCCTGCTGCACGCCACGATGACCTTCGACGCGACCGTGACCACCCTGCACGGAGCGCTCGCCATGGGCGGCAGGGTCCACATCGCCGCCTTCCACGAGGCGGGCGCCACCGACCTGCCCGGCGGCTACAGCTTCCTCAAGGCCACTCCCAGCCACCTCCCGCTCCTGCCCGCGCTGCCGTACGACCTCTCGCCGGCCGGGGAGTTCATGCTCGGCGGCGAGGTCCTGGTCGGAGAAGCACTGCGCGCATGGCGACGCGATCACCCCGGAGTGCGGCTCGTCAACCACTACGGCCCGACCGAGCTCACCGTCGGCTGCACGGACCACCGCATCGAACCGGGTGAGGAACTTCCGTCAGGGCCGGTACCCGTCGGCCGCCCCATGTGGAACACCCGGGCGTATGTGCTCGACACACACCTGAACCTCGTACCGCCGGGTGTCGAAGGCGAGCTGTATGTGGCGGGAGACCATGTGGCCCGCGGCTACTGGAGGCGCCCCGGCCTGACCTCCGAACGGTTCGTGGCCGACCCCTTCGGGCCACCGGGGGAGCGGATGTACCGCACCGGCGACCTGGCCGTGCGACGCGCCGACGGTGTCCTGGAACTGCGCGGCCGGGCGGACGGACAGCTGAAGATCAGGGGACTGCGGATCGAGCCCGGCGAGGTCGAGGGCGCGCTCACCGGTCATCCGGCCGTCACCCAGGCCGCGGTGATGGTGCGCGAGGACACGCCCGGGGTACGACGCCTGGTCGGCTATGTCGTAGGGGCGGCCGACGGTGATCTCGACGCGATCCGTGCCCACCTCGCCCGGCAGCTGCCCGCCCACATGGTCCCCGAGACGCTCGTCCCCCTCGGCGCCCTGCCCATGACGTCCAACGGCAAGCTGGACCGGCCCGCCCTGCCCGCACCGGCGGCCGGTTCCGGCACGGCGGGCGGACGGGAACCGCGCACACCGCAGGAGGAGACCCTGCGCGGCCTCTTCGCCGAGGCGCTCGGACTGGAGGTGTCCGAAGTCGGCCTGGACACCGGCTTCTTCGACCTCGGCGGTGACAGCATCACCTCCATCCACCTGGTCAGCAGGGCCCTCGCGGCCGGTCTGCGGCTGACGCCACGGGATGTGTTCGAGCAACGGACGGTCGCCGGACTCGCCGCGGTCGCGGCCGCCGCGCCGACCGTGACGCCGGTCGCGCAGGACGCCCCCACCGGCGAACTGCCGCTGACCCCCGCACTGCGGCGACTGGTCGAACGCGGCGGGCCGATCGAGGCGTTCAGCCAGTCGATGCTGCTGGTCACGCCGGAGGACGCCGACCAACAGCGTCTCGTGGCGGCGCTCCAGGCCGTGATCGACCACCACGACGCCCTCCGGATGCGCCTGGGCGGTGACGGCACGGCCGTCATCCCGCCGCCCGGTTCCCTGGACGCAGCCGGCCTGCTGGAGCGGGTGACCGCACCGGACCCGCACCGGCCGCCACCGCGACTCGACACGGAGCGAGGTGAGTTGGTGCGCGCGCTCTGGTACGACGCGGGCCCCGGCCGCCGCGGACGACTGCTGCTGACGATCCATCATTTCGCGGTGGACGCGGTGTCCTGGCACATTCTGCGTACCGACCTGGCCGCCGCCTGGCGGGGAGAGGACCTCACCCCGAAGGGCACGTCCTTCCGGGCCTGGGCCCGTCTGCTGGAACAGCAGAGCATGTCCCGTGAGCCCGAACTCGACCTGTGGCGGAACGTGTTGGCCGACCCCGGCCCGCTCCCCGCCGTCCGGCCCACCGACCTCGTCGGCCAGATGCGCCACCTCACCCGCGCACTCCCGTCCGCCGGTCTGCTCACCACCGTCGCCGCGGCCTTCCACACCGGCCCCGAGGACGTCCTGCTCGCCGCGCTGGCCATCGCCTTCGCCCGCCTGCGCAGCCGGCCGGCACTGCTGCTCGACATCGAGCGGCACGGCCGTGAGGAGATCGCCGACGGCGTCGACCCGACCCGCACGGTCGGCTGGTTCACCAGCGTCGTACCGGCCCGCCCGGACCTGCGTGGGCTCGACCTCGACGATCCGGCGCAGATCCTCAAGGCGGTCAAGGAGCATCTGCGGGCCGCCCCCACGGGCGGCCTGGGACACGGCATGCTGCGCCACCTCAACTCCGGGACGGCCGCGGCCCTCGCCGAACTCCCCGCCCCGCAGGTCGGGTTCAACTACCTCGGCCGCAGCACCCCCGGCGCCGACACCCCCTGGTCTCCAGCGCCCGAAGCCCTGCCCGGCCCGGCACTCGGCGTCGCCCACGACCCGGCGCAGCCCGTCGCCCACGGTCTGGAGATCACCGCCGTGACCGACCCCGAGGGCACCCTCACCGCCACCTGGTCCTGGGTGCCGCGCCTCTGGAACGAGGACGACGTGAGCGCCCTGGCCGACGGCTGGTTCCAGGCCCTGGCCGCCTTCGAAGGCACCGGCGCGGACGGCGGGCACACCCCGTCCGACGTGCCCCTGGTGTCCCTGTCCCAAGCGGAGATCGACGAACTCGAAGCCGAGTTCGGAAGCGAGTGGAGGTAACCCACGGTGACCCGGTCCGGAATTGCCGACATCCTGCCCCTGTCGCCGTTGCAGGAAGGGCTGCTCTTCCACGCCCTGTACGACGACGACCAGGCACCCGACGTCTACGCCGCCCAGCAGATCCTGGAGCTGACCGGCGACGTCGACCCCGCCGCCGTACGCGCCGCAGGCCAGGCGCTGCTCGACCGGCACCCGAACCTGCGCGCCTGCTTCCGCCGCCGTGAGGCCGCGGCGCCCCTCCAGATCGTGCCCACGGACGTCGAACTCCCCTGGTCGGAAAAGGACTTGAGCGGTCTCGACGACGCCCGGCGCGAGGCCGCCTGGCAGCGGACCCTGGACGAGGAGCGCGCCCGCCGCTTCGACCTGGCCCGGCCACCGCTGCTGCGGTACGTGCTCGTCCGCTGGGCCGCCGACCGGTACCGCCTGCTGATCACCAACCACCACATCCTCCTCGACGGCTGGTCGAAGCAGCTGCTGGTGCGGGAGTTCACCGCCCTGTACGCCGGAGAGCACCCGACCGGTCTTCCCATCACCCCGCCGTACCGCGACTACCTCGCCTGGCTCTCCCGGCAGGACCGCGCCGCCGCCGGGACGGCCTGGCACCAAGCCCTGGAAGGCACCGAGGAACCCACCCTCCTGGCCCCGGGAACCGCGGCCGGACCAGCGGTGCTCCCGGACGAACTCGTCGTCGAACTCACCGAGTCGGAGACCGCCGCCGCCGAGAGCGCGGCCCGCGCCCTCGGCATCACCCTCAACACCCTGGTCCAGGGCGCCTGGGGCCTGCTCCTCGGCCGCCTCACCGGCCGCACGGACACCACCTTCGGCCAGACCGTCACCGTCCGCCCGCCCGAACTGCCCAACGTGGCCTCGATGGTGGGCTTCTGCATCAACACCGTGCCGACCCGGGTGCGCTGGGACGACGGGGACACCGTCGCCGGCTTCCTCACCGCTCTCCAGGAGCGACAGGCCGCCCTGCTCCCGCACCAGCACCTGGGCCTCGCCGACATCCGGCGCGCCACCGGCGTCGGCGACCTCTTCGACACCCTGCTGGCCTTCGAGAGCCACCCCACGGCCACCGGCCCGGGCGAGGACCGGGTCACCCAGCTCACCGGCCGCGACGCCACCCACTACCCCCTGACCCTCGCCGTTCTGCCCGCCCGCCGGCTGGCCCTGCGCCTCTCCTACCGGCCCGACCTGTACGACGAGACCGGCGCCCGCACCCTCCTGGACCGGTTCGCCGTCGTCCTGGCGCAGCTGGCAGACGGTCCGGCACGCCGTGTGGGTGAGGTGGAGGCGCTCCTGCCGGGGGAGCGGGAACGGCTCACGAGGGGCGGCGCACCCCTCGCCACCGCCCCGTCCGCCGCCCTCACCGACCTCTTCGCCCGCCAGGTGGCCCACACCCCCGGCGCGAAAGCCGTGGTGCACGGGAACACCAGCCTCACCTATGCCGAACTGGACGCCCGCGCCACGGTGTTGGCGTCCGTGATGGCGGCCCGCGGCGCCGCCCCCGAGCGCCTGGTCGCCCTCGCGCTGCCCCGCTCCAGCGACCTGGTCGTCGCGATCCTGGCCGTCCTGAAGACCGGCGCGGCCTACGTCCCGCTGGACCCGGAGTACCCCGCCGAGCGACTCGCGTACATGCTCGGCGACTGTGCGCCCGTCCTGCTGCTGACCACGCGGGACCTGGCACCCGGGCTGCCCGCCACCGACGTACCCGTGCTGGCCCTGGACGACGACAGGACGTCTCCGTGCGACGCGGACCTCCCGAAGCTGACGGGTGATCACCTCGCCTATGTCATCTACACCTCGGGCTCCACAGGGCGGCCGAAGGGCGTCGCCGTCCCGCACCGCAACGTGGTCCGCCTCCTCGACTCCACCCGGCACTGGTTCGCCTTCGGCCCCGACGACGTGTGGACCCTGTTCCACTCCTACGCCTTCGACTTCTCCGTCTGGGAACTGTGGGGAGCGCTGCTGCACGGCGGCACCCTCGTCGTCGTACCGCACGACGTCACCCGCGACCCGCACGAGTTCCTGCGGCTGCTGGCCCGGGAACGGGTCACCGTCCTCAACCAGACCCCGTCGGCCTTCGGCGAACTGGTCCGGGCCGATGCCGAACTCCCCTCGGTATCAGCCGAACTGAGTCTGCGTCACATCGTCTTCGGCGGTGAGGCGCTCGATGTCGCACCCGTGGCGGAGTGGTTCACCCGGCACCCCGAGGACGCCCCCGCCCTGGTGAACATGTACGGCATCACCGAGACCACCGTCCACGTCACCGGACTCCCGCTCACCCGGGAGCGCTGCGAGGGCATCGGCGAGCCGATCCCCGATCTGCGCGCCTACGTCCTGGACGCCGGTCTGCGGCCGGTGCCGCCGGGCGTGGCGGGCGAGCTGTACGTGGCCGGTGCGGGCCTGGCCCGCGGCTACCTCGGACGACCGGGCCTCACGGCGGGCCGTTTCGTCGCGGACCCGTTCGGCGAGCCGGGCGAACGGATGTACCGCACCGGCGACCTGGCCCGCCGGACGGCCGACGGGCGGCTGGAGTACGCGGGCCGTGCAGACGACCAGGTCAAGATCCGCGGTTTCCGTATCGAGACGGGCGAGGTGGAGGCGGCACTCGCGGCCCATCCCGAGGTGTCCCGCGCGGTCGTCCTGGTCCACGACGGACGCCTGGTGGCCTACGCCGTGGCCGAAGGACCACTGGACCCGGCGGCACTTCGGGCCCACACCGCACTCACCCTGCCCGAGCACATGGTCCCCTCCACGGTCGTCGTCCTGGACCGGCTGCCGCTGACCGCCAACGGCAAGCTGGACCGCGCGGCTCTCCCGGTCCCCGCCGCCACGACCGGTGTCACAAGCGCCACCCGGACCCCGCGCACCCCGCAGGAGGAGATCCTCTGCGGCCTGTTCGCCGGTGTCCTCGGCCTGGAGTCCCACCAGGTCGGCGCGGACGACGCCTTCTTCGACCTCGGCGGCGACTCCCTGCTCGCGATGCGCCTCGCCGACCGGATCAGGACCGCCTTCGGCACCGCACTGCCCGTACGGGCCGTCTTCGAGGCGCCGACCCCGGCCTCCCTCGCCACCCGGCTGGGCGAGTCGCGGGACGGCAACCGCCCCGCCCTCCTGCCCCTGCCGAGCCGCCCCGACCCGATCCCCCTCTCCTACGGCCAGCAGCGACTGTGGTTCATGAGCCGTCTCGACGGCGGACACACCACCTACACCGTCCCCGCGGCCCTGCGCCTGACCGGCCCACTGGACCGGCAGGCACTCACGGAGGCCCTCGCCGACATCGTCACCCGCCACGAGCCGCTGCGCACGCTGCAACCCGACGTCCAGGGCACCCCGTACCAGCGGATCCTCACGCCGGAGGAGGCCCGCCCGAACCCGGACGTCGTCCGCACCACCGAGGCCCAACTCCCCGCGCTGCTCAAGGCGGCAGCCGGCCACCGCTTCGAGCTGGCCGCCGAACCGCCCCTGCGGGTGACCCTGTACGACCTCGGCGCCGACACCCACGTCCTGCTCCTGCTCGCCCACCACAGCGCGGTCGACGGCTGGTCGATGCGCCCGCTCACCCGCGACCTGGAGACCGCCTACGCGGCCCGCTGCGAGGGGCGGGCGCCCGAATGGCCGCCCCTGCCCGTCCAGTACGCCGACTTCGCACACTGGCAGCGCGAATCACTCGGCGACGAGAACGACCCCGGCAGCCTGATGGCCGATCAGATCGACTTCTGGCGTACGGCGTTGGCGGGGATGCCCGAAGAACTCCCGCTCCCCGCCGACCACCCGAGGCCCGCCGAACCCAGCGGCCGCGGCGACCGTACGGCCGTCACCCTGGACGCCGCCCTGCACGCCGGGCTCCGCGACCTGGCCGCCGCACAGCGGGTGACCCTGTTCATGGTGCTCCAGGCCGGCCTCGCGGCCGTACTGACCCGGCTCGGCGCGGGCACCGACGTTCCCGTCGGCACCCCCGTCGCCGGGCGGAACGACGAGCGACTCGACGACGTCGTCGGCTTCTTCGTCAACAGCCTCACCCTGCGCACCGACACCTCCGGCAACCCCACCTTCCGGGAACTCCTCGCCCGAGTCAGGGAGTTCGACCTCGCCGCCTACGCCCACCAGGACGTACCGTTCGACCTGCTCGTGGACGCGGTCGGCCACGAGCGGACACTCGCCCGCCACCCGCTCTTCCAGGTCATGCTGGCCTACACCGGCCATGGCGCGGACCCTGTCCCGGCCCTGCCCGGCCTGAGCGTCGCGCGTGAGACCGTGACGACGGGCGCGGCCCGTTTCGACCTCTCCCTGTACCTCACCGAGCATCGCCACGGCGACGGCACACCGGCGGGCATCGACGGTGTCGCCGAGTTCAGCACCGACCTGTTCGAACCGGAGACAGCCCGCCGACTGGCCCAAAGGCTCATCCACTTCCTCAGCGACATGGCCGCAGACCCGGACCGGCGCATCGGCGACGTCGACCTCCTCGACCGGGACGAGCACGCACGCCTGGTCGACTGGAGCGCCACCGGGGAACCGGTACCTTCCGAGTCCCTGGCCGAGATGTTCTCCCGACAGGTACGGCTCAGGCCCGAGGCCCCGGCCCTCGACGACCTGTCCTACGCCGAACTCGACGCCCGGGCCCGGCAGGTGGCCCACTGTCTCGCCGGCCGCGGCATCGGCCCCGGCGACCTCGTCGCCGTACCGCTCCCGCGATCCGCCGACCGCATCGTCGCCCTGCTCGCGGTCGCCCTCTCCGGCGCCGCGTTCCTGCCGATCGATCCGGCGCTGCCCACCGACCGTATCGACGCCCTGCTGGCCGACGCCCGACCGGCACACGTCCTGACGGACCTCACGGCGGACGGCACCTCCGGCGAACTCCCCACCGCCCACCACCCCCACCACGCGGCCTACGTCATCCACACCTCCGGCTCGACCGGCACCCCCAAGGGCGTGATCGTCGAGAACCGCGGGCTCGCCGCCCTCGCGCGGACCCAGATCGAACGCTTCGGACTCGGCCCCGACAGCAGGGTCCTGCAGTTCTCGGCGCCCGGCTTCGACGCGTCCGTGATGGAACTGCTGATGGCGTTCGGGTCCGGCGGGACCCTGGTCGTGCCCGACGCGCACGGCCCGCTGCTGGGCGCGGAACTCGAACGGGAACTGACCAGCGGCCGGATCACCCACGCCCTGATCCCGCCGACCGCACTCGCCACACTGCCGCCGGGCGAACTGCCCGACCTGGAGACACTGGTCGTGGGCGCCGAGGCGTGTTCGGGCGAGCTGGTGGCCCGCTGGGCGCCGGGCCGCCGTATGGCCAACGCCTACGGGCCCACCGAGTCGACGATCTGCGCGACCATAGCCGTCCCGCTCACCGGCGACCAGGCCCCGCCCGTCGGCCGCCCCGTCGCCGGCACCCGGACCCTCGTCCTGGACGCCTGGCTGCGCCCCGTGCCGCCGGGCGCGGTCGGCGAGCTCTACCTCGCGGGAAGCGGAATCGCCCGCGGCTACCTGGGCCGCCCCGCACTGACGGCGTCGCGCTTCGTCGCGGACCCCCACGGCGGCCCCGGCGACCGGATGTACCGCACCGGCGACCTGGTCCGCTGGTCGCCCGACGGGCAGCTGCAGTACCTCGGCCGCGCCGACGAGCAGGTCAAGCTGCGCGGCTTCCGTATCGAACCCGGTGAGATCGAAGCCGCCCTGGCCCGCGACCCTGCCGTCGCCCAGGCAGCCGTGGTGGTGCGCGAGGACGAGCCGGGGGACCGGCGCCTCGTCGCCTACGTCACCACCCGCGCCGGACACCCGCCCGCCGACCCCGCCGCACTGCGCCGGGGCGCCGAACGCCTGCTCCCGGAGTACATGGTGCCCTCGGCCGTCGTCGTCCTGGACGTCCTCCCGCTGACCCCCAACGGCAAACTGGACCGCAGGGCGCTCCCCGCCCCCGAGGCGCAGGCGGCCCCCGAAGCGGCCCGCGAGCCTAACTCGCCCGCCGAGCGCGTGCTCGCCGAACTCTTCCGCGACCTGCTCAAGCTCCCCGGGCTCACCCTCGACGAGGGCTTCTTCGCGCTCGGCGGGGACAGCATCTCCTCGATCCGGCTGGTGAGCCGGGCCGCCGAGGCCGGCGTGGTGATCAGCCCGCGTGACGTGTACGAGCACCAGACGGTGGCCGCCCTCGCGGCGGTGGCCCGCGGCCCCGTGGGCGCCGCACGCGCCGGCACGGGTGATGACGGGGTGGGACCGGTGCCGTTCACGCCCGTGATGCACTGGCTGGTCGAGCGCGGCGGCCCTATCGGCCGGCTCAGCCAGTCGGTGCTGCTGACCGTGCCCGCGGACGCCGACACGCCACGGCTGACCCGCACGATCCAGGCACTCGTCGACCACCACGACATGCTGCGCTCCCGCCTCACCGGGGAGCGCGCGATGGAGGTCGGCCCGGTGGGCTCGGTCGCCGCCGTCGTGGACCGCCGAGACGTGAGCGGGACCGACGATCTCCACACCGCCGTGGCCGAGGAGTTCGACCGCGCGCTCGGCACCCTCGATCCGGTGACCGGCGCGATGCTGCGGGCCGTATGGCTCGACGCGGGCCGGGACCGTCCAGGGCGGCTGCTGCTGGTCGTCCACCACCTTGCCGTGGACGGGGTCTCCTGGCGGATTCTCGTGCCCGACCTGGAAACGGCCTGGAAGGCGGTCTCGGCCGGACGCGAGCCCCAACTCCCGCCCGTCGGAACGTCGTTCCGATCCTGGTCCGCCCTGCTGCGCGAGCAGGCCCGGGAGCGGGGCACGGAGGCCAAGCTGTGGCGGCGGACGAACGACGCCCCCCGCGCGCCGTTCGGGGCCCGGCCCCTCGACCCCGCCAAGGACACCGCGGCCACCTCCAGGTCGCTCCGGCTGACCCTCGACGCCGACGTGACGGGGCCCCTGCTCGGCAGCGTGCCCGCCGCGTTCCGTACCGGACCGCAGGACGTGCTGCTCGCCGGCCTGGCTCTGGCCGTCGCCGCACGCCAGGACAGCCCGCACGTCCTCGTCGACGTCGAGGGGCACGGCCGTGAGGAGGTCGCCCCGGGCCTCGAACTCTCGCGTACCGTCGGCTGGTTCACCTCGCTCTACCCGGTGCACGTCGACCTGGAGGGCATCGATCTGCGGGACGCGCTGGCCGCCGGTGCCGCGGCCGACGGCGTGGTCCGCCGGGTCGCCGACCGCACGGGCGAACTGCCCGACCGGGGCGTCGGGTTCGGCCTCCTGCGCTACCTGAACCCGGACACCTCGGGCGAGTTGGCCCAGCAGGCCGCACCCGCGATCGGCTTCAACTACCTCGGCCGCTTCACGGCTCCCGCCGCCGACAGCCCCTGGTCGTTCGCCCCGGAGTCCCCGGCCCTCGGCAGCGGCACCGATCCCGGTCTCGCCGCCGCCCACGCCCTGGACCTCAACGCGGTCGTCCACGACACGGCGGCCGGCCCCCGGCTCGTCGCCGACTGGTCCTGGCCCGACGGCGTGCTCACCGAGGCCGAGGTGCGAGAACTCGCCGAGGCCTGGTTCGCCGCCCTCACCGCCCTGGCCGACCGCGCCGCCCGCACGGCACCGGCGGCCCCGGGAGCGCTGCTGTCGGCGGAGCTCGACGCGGACGAACTCGACGACCTGGCGGCCGGATTGGACGGCTAGGGGAACGGCCGACCCCACCGCCGGACCCCCCACCCGCACCGAAAGAGACGATGCGATGACCCAGCCCGCGCTGGCCGACGTACTGCCCCTGACCCCCCTCCAGGAAGGTCTGCTCTTCCACGCCGTGTACGAGCACGAGCGGGACGCCGCCGACGTGTATCTCGTACAGCTGGTCTTCGAACTCGAAGGCCCGGTGGACGCGAGCCGGCTGCGTGACGCCTGGCAGGCCCTGCTGGACCGCCACCCCAACCTCCGTGCCGCCTTCCGGCGCCGCAAGGGCGGCGCGCCCGTCCAGGTCGTCCCGCACCGGGCGACCCTGCCGTGGACGGAGACGGACGTCGACACCGAGGACGCGTGGTCCCGGCTGCTCGACGAGGACCGCGACCGCGGCTTCGACCCGGCCACCCCACCCCTGATCCGCTGCACCCTCGCCCACCTGGGCGACGCACGCCACCGACTCCTCGTCACCCACCACCACATCCTGCTCGACGGCTGGTCGGTGTCCGTCCTGGTCCGCGAACTCCTCGCGCTCTACACGAAGGCCGAGCTGGCGCCCGCTCCCGCCTACCGCACCTTCCTCGAATGGCTGGCCCGCCAGGACCGCACCACCGCGGAGGCCGCCTGGCGGACGGCTCTGGACCAGGTGACCGAACCGACCCGGCTGACCCCGCCCCACCCCGGCCCAGGGCCCCTCGCCCAGGCCCGCGCCGAACTGCCGGAAACCACCTGTGCCGCCCTTACCGCCCTCGCCCGCAGGCTCGGCATCACCGTCAACACCCTCGTGCAGACGGCCTGGTCGATCCTGCTCAGCCGGACGACCGGCCGCAACGACGTGGTGTTCGGCGCCACCGTCTCCGGCCGCCCCGCCGCCCTGCCCGGCGTCGAGTCGATGGTCGGGCTCTTCGTGAACACCGTGCCGGTTCGCGTACGGCTCCGCCCCGACCGATCGCTCGCCGAACTGCTCCGCGACGTCCAGGACGCCGGCGTCGGCCTCCTCGACCACCACCACCTCGGCCTGGCCGACATCCAGCGCACCACCGGACTGCCCGAACTCTTCGACACCCTCGTCGTGTTCGAGAACTACCCGATGGACGAGGCCACCCGGCCGCACACGGGCGGTCTTCGCATCACCGGGACGAGCGGCCGCGACGCCACCCACTATCCCGTGACCCTCGTCGCCTTCCCCGGACCGCGCCTGCGCTTCCGCCTGGCCCACCGGGCCGACCTCTTCGAGAACGGCTGGGCCGACGCCCAACTCGCCCACCTCGTCCACATCCTGGAGACCATCGCCGCACACCCGGAACTCCCGCTCGGCCGCCTGGGCCTCCGCGACCCGGGGAGCGACCCCCGCCCCGAACCGGCCCCCACGCCCCACACTCTGACCGACCTCTGGACGGCCCGGGCGAGGGCCACACCCGACGCGGAAGCGGTGAGAGCGGGCGGGACGACTCTGTCGTACGGCGAACTCGACGCGCGGGCCGAGCAATTGGCAAGGAGACTGACCGCACGCGGCGCCGGACCGGAGCACGTCGTCGGCATCGCTCTGCCCCGCACGCCCGACCTGGTCGTGGCCGTCCTCGCCGTACTGAAGTCGGGAGCCGCCTATCTGCCGCTCGACCCCGCGTACCCGAAGGACCGGCTCGCGTACATCGTCGAGGACGCCCGACCGGTGGCGGTCCTGGCCACAGCCGAAACGGCCGGAGTGCTTCCGGAGAAGACAGAACTGCTCCTGCTCGAGGGTGAAGTGACGGATCATCAGGTAACACTGAAGAGTCCGCTCCCAGGCAACCTCGCCTACATCACCTACACCTCGGGTTCCACCGGCCGCCCCAAGGGAGTCCTCGCCACCCACCGCAACGCGGTCGAGTTCGTGGAGTGGACCCACCGGACCTTCGGCCCCGAGGCCCTGAAGAAGGTCCTCTTCTCGACCTCCCTCAACTTCGACGTCTCGGTGTTCGAGATCTTCGCCCCCCTGCTGTGCGGCGGACGTATCGAACTCGTCGACAGCCTGCTGTCCCTCACCGCCTCTGGCACCGACGCCGGGCTCATCAGCGGCGTGCCGTCGGTGATGGCCCAAGTGGTCGCCGAACGCCCCGACGCCACACCGCACACCGTGGCCCTGGGCGGCGAGCCCATCCCCGCACAGCTGCGCGCGGACCTCGAAGCCGCCTTCCCCGGAGCGCGGTTGGTCAACTTCTACGGGCCCACCGAGGCCACCATCTACGCCACAGCCTGGCGCTCCGACGACGACCCCGCCCACACACAGGGCCCGCCGCCCCTCGGGCACCCGCTGGCCCGCAACCGCGTCCACCTCCTCGACCAGGCCCTGCGGCCCGTCCCCGACGGAATCGTCGGCGAGGTCCACCTCGGTGGCGGCGGCCCGGCCCGCGGCTATCTCGGCCGCCCCGGCCTCACCGCCGAGCGGTTCGTCGCCGACCCGTTCGGGCCGCCGGGGGAGCGGATGTACCGGACCGGTGACCTCGCGGTCCGTGGCCGCGACGGACGGCTGCGGTTCGTCGGGCGGGCCGACCACCAGGTGAAGATCCGCGGTTTCCGCGTCGAACTCGGCGAGATCGAGGCCGTACTCACCGCCCACCCGGCCGTCGCCGAGGCGACGGTGGCCGTACGGCAGGACGGACGCGGTGAGAAACAGCTGGTGGCCTACGTCGTGGGCGCGGGCGAGCGGAACACCCCGCGCAACACCCCGCACCCGGGCCTCCCCGAACCGCGCCCCGAGCAGACGGACACGACCGTCCCGCTCCCGGCCCTGCGCGAGCATCTGACCCGTACGCTGCCCGCCCACATGGTCCCTGCCGTGATCGTGCAGCTCGCCGCCCTCCCGCGCACCGCCAGCGGCAAGACCGACCGCACGGCCCTGCCCGATCCCGCCGCGCCGGCCGCGACCGGCAGCGCCCCGCGGACCCCGCAGGAGGAGCGGCTGCGCGCGATCGTCGCCGACGTCCTGGGTCTGGATCCCTCCCGCGTCGGCGTCCACGACAGCTTCTTCGACCTCGGCGGCCACTCCCTCCTCACGCCTCGCCTGACCGCCCGCATCCGCACCGACCTCGGCACCGAACTGCCCCTGCGTGCCGTGTTCGACACCCCGAGCGTTGCCGGGCTGGCCCAGCGGCTGCGGAACGGCGCGTCGGGGGCGGCACCCCTGGACGCCGTACTGCCCCTGCGCACCCGCGGCGCCAAGGAACCGCTTTTCTGCCTGCCGCCCGCCTCCGGCCTGGCCTGGGGCTTCGCCGGACTGGCCCGTCACCTCGACCCCGAGCGCCCGCTGTACGGCCTCCAGTCCCAGGGGCTGCTCCCCGGCCGACCGCGCGCGGACAGTCTGCGGGCCACGGTCGCCGACCACATCGCCCGCATCCGTGAGATCCAGCCCGAGGGCCCCTACCACCTGCTGGGCTACTCCATGGGCGGTCTGGTGGCGTACGACGTCGCCGTCACCATCCAGCAGGCGGGCCACGAGGTTGCCCTCCTCGCGATGCTCGACGCGTTCCCCGGGGTCTGGATCGACCGGGGAGCCCGCGCGGCGGACCGCCCCGCGCTGCTGCGCAGCCTGCTCGACATCCTGGGCCGCCCGCAGCCCGAGGACACTGAACCCCTTACGGATGCCCGCTTCTCCGAACTCGTGCGCAGGGTCCCGGACATGGCCGCGAGCCTCGACGACGCCGAACTCGCCGCCCTGGTCGAGGTGACCGCGGCCAACCGGCGTCTGATGGAGGAGTTCGCCCCCACGTCGTACCGCGGTGACCTGCTGTTCTTCACGGCCGCACAGGATCCGGACACGCACCCGGAGCGCCACCGCGCCTGGCAGCCGTACGTCGACGGACGCGTAGACAACCACGACATCCCGTGCGTCCACGGGGAGATGACCCGGCCGGGCCCGCTGGAGCGGATCGGCCCCGCACTGAACACCGCAACCCATTGGAGGAACCCCGCATGAGCGTCAACCCGTTCGACGACGACACCCTCGAGCACTTCGTGCTGGTCAACGACGAGGGACAGCACTCGCTGTGGCCCGCCTTCGCCGAGGTCCCGGCCGGCTGGACGGTCGCCCACGGCCCGGCGAGCCGCCAGGAGTGCCTGGACCACGTCGAGCAGCACTGGACCGACATGCGCCCGACGAGCCTCGTCCGGGCCATGGGCGAATAGGGTACGGACCCAAGGGACTTGGAAGGTGGGACGCAGATGACCGCGCGGCGGACGATCGCAGCCGAGGAACTGGACACGCTCGACCTGGCCGATCCGCGGCTGCACGCCGAGAGCGACCTGTCCGCCGTGTGGCGCCGGCTGCGGGAGGAGGAACCGGTCCACTGGAACCCGGCGACCGACACCCGGCCCGGCTTCTGGGTGGTGACCCGGCACGCCGACGTCACCGCCGTCTACCGCGACAGCACCCGCTTCACCTCCGAGGGCGGCAACGTCCTGGAGACCCTCCTCGCCGGCGGCGACTCCGCGGCCGGACGGATGCTCGCCATCACCGACGGGGCCAGGCACACCGGGCTGCGGCGCCTCCTGATGTCCGCGTTCACCCCGCGCGCCCTGCAACCGGTCGTGGCGAGCGTGCGGCGCACGGTCGACCGGCTGCTCCGCGAGGCCATCGCCAAGGGCAGCTGCGACTTCGCGGCGGACGTGGCCGCTGGCATCCCCCTCGGCGCCATCTGCGACCTGCTCGGCGTTCCCGAGAGCGACCGCGCCCATGTGCTCAGCCTGACCTCCTCGGCCCTCGGCTCCCACGACGCCGACGGGACCGCGGCCGACTCCTGGATCGCCAAGAGCGAGATCCTGCTCTACTTCGCCAACCTCGCCCGCGACCGCCGCGACAGCGGCCACGCGGACGTCATCGCGCTCCTCGCCGGCAGCAAGGTCAACGGGGCTCCGCTGGACGACGACGAGATCATGCTCAACTGCTACAGCCTGATCCTCGGCGGCGACGAGACGGCCCGGCTGTCCATGGTCGGCGCGGCGCTCGCCCTGGTGGAGCACCCCGACCAGTGGCAGGCACTCAAGCGGGGCGACACCGGCGTCGACACGGCCGTCGAGGAGATCCTGCGCTGGACGACCCCCGCGCTCCACTCGGGCCGCACGGCCACGGCCGACACCGAGATCGCCGGCCGCGCGATCCGCACCGGCGACATCGTGACCGTGTGGAACGCCTCCGCCAACCACGACGAGCAGGTCTTCGAGGCACCCGGACAACTCCGCCTGGACCGCACCCCCAACAAACACTGCACCTTCGCCTACGGCCCCCACTTCTGTCTCGGCGCGTATCTCGCCCGCGCGGAGATCGGAGCCGTCCTGGAAGGCCTGCGCGACCAGGTGGCGCACATGGAACAGTCCGGCCCGAGCAGGCCGGTCTACTCCAACTTCCTCAACGGCCTCTGCGAGTTGCCGCTGACACTGAAATGACGTTGTGCCGCCTCACGTCAGCCCGGCGGCGGGGCCGTGCTCGCCCTCACCACCAGGCTGGTCGGCACGAGGTCGGTGCCGGGCTCCGCTCCTTGCTGCGCGCGGATCTGCTGGAGGGCCTTGCGGACGCAGCGGTCACCCACCTCGGCGAAGTCCTGGTGGACGGTGGTGAGCGGCGGCACGAAGAACGCCGCGTCGGGGATGTCGTCGAAACCCACCACGCTCACGTCGTGCGGCACGGACAGCCCCCGCTCGTGGAACGCGCGCAGCAGCCCGAGCGCCATCTGGTCGTTCGCCGCGAACACGGCCGTGCAGTCCGGCGGTTCGGCGAGCACCAGCCCGGCTTCGTACCCCGACTCGGCCGACCAGTCCCCGTACAGGGCGGGCGGCACCGGGCGCCCCGCCTCCTCCAGCACCGCCCGCCAGGCCTGCGCCCGCCGCTGTCCCGCGAAGGACGCCTGCGGACCCGTCACATGCCACACGGTCCGATGGCCCAGGTCGAGCAGATGCCGTACAGCCCTCCTGGCGCCGTCCGCCTGGTCGGTGTCGACCACGCTGTAGCGGTCGCCGGCGTCGGAGTCGACCACGACGACATGCACCCCGGGCGGCAGCTGCACCGTGCCGGTGTCGAGCAGATGGATCTCCATGATGACGATGACCGCGTCGACCGCCAGCTCGCCCATCCGCGTGAAGGCCCCGAGGACGTTGTCCTGCGTCGGGACGTCGATGGGGATCAGGGTGATCGCGTACCCCTCGGCCGCCGCGTGTGTGGCGATCGCCTCCACCGTGCGGCTGTTGCCCGTCGAGGACAGGCTGAACAGGATCACCCCGATGGTGTTGAACCGGCCGTACCGCAGAGCCCGCGCGGCACTGTTGGGCCGGTAGCCCAGCTCCCGCATCGCCGCCAGGACCTGCTCCCGCGTCGAACTGATCACCCCGGGGCTGCCGTTGGAGACCCGCGAGACCGTCTGTGAGGAGACGCCCGCGAGCTTGGCCACGTCGGCCATGGACACGCGCTGCTTGCGCCGCCCACCGGGGACACCGGAACCGCCCCGCTCCACCACTGATGCCTCCTTCGCCGAACACGTGCCTGTCGCGTGTCGCACCGGATGTTACGTGTGGAACACCTTGACGGTCGCCGGAGCTGATGCCACGATTCCGGCGCTGTCATGTTTACGTAAACATGCTGTCGCTCCGAAAGGGATTGGCCGATGCGCAAGACCCCCACCAGCGCCCGCCGCACCCCGAGGCTGCGTGCCTCGCTCGTCGCGGTCGCGCTCGCCGCGATCAGCGGCGCCACCCTCACCGGCAGCCCCGCCTCCGCCGCCGCGCCCGCCCAGGACACGACCCAGTTCAAGGGCGTGAACTGGGCGGACCCGCGTGACAACTTCGCAGACGACGCGCTCCAGCTGTCGGGCCTGTCGACCTCCGACACCTACGCCCAGACGTACGCCAAGGCGACCCGGATCATCTCGGCGTTCCGCGCGAACCTCGGCGCCAACACCGTCAGGCTGCCCATCAACCCGTACACGGTCAACGGCTCGTACTGGAAGTCGTACCGAGGCGTCATAGACGCGGCGACGGCCCAGGGCTTCAAGGTCATCGTGTCCTACTGGGAGGGCACCGGTGACCGCAAGGACGGCTTCATCGACGACGAGGCCACCTACTGGCCCATGTGGAACACCGTGGTCAAGGCCTACAAGGGCAACTCCAGGGTCTACTTCGAGCCGATGAACGAGCCGCACGGCTACACGGACGCCCAGTGGGCCGACATCGCCGCGAAGTGGCTGAACACCTACAAGTCGGTGCCCCGCAACCGCGTCTTCGTCAGCGGCGCCGGCTACAACGACCACGTCACGACGGTGTGCGCCGACCCGCGCCTGAAGGGCACCTACCTGTCGCTGCACCACTACGGCTTCTGGAAGTCGTACGCCACCTACGACGAGTGGGTCGCCGACCTGAAGGTGCGCATCGGTGACTGCGCGAGCCGCACAGTGGCGGACGAGTTCGGCGCGCCGATGACGACCGGCCTGAACTACGACGTGAAGACTCCGGACGACAACTTCGTCAACTTCATCCAGGCCGTCACCGACACCTTCCGCGAGCTGAAGATGGGCTCGGTGTACTGGCCGGGCCTGCGCACCGACGACATCTACTCGGTGCAGAAGCTCGTCGGCCCCGCCGACCGCCCGTGGCTGCAGACCACCAACCAGTCCGGCGCCGACCGACTGGCCTGGGCCTGGGGCCGCGGCAAGCCCGTCAAGGGCTGACCGCGATCCGGACATGGCCGGGTCGCACCCTTCTCACGCCTGCCCCGGCTGCCCAGACTCCTTGGAAAGAGCACAAGGGGGGAGGGCGTAATGGCCAGGAGGCGACGGAGCAGGGCCGCTCGCAGGCGGTGGGCGCGGCATCTGTGGTGGGGCGGCGCGGTGGCGCTGGTCCTCGTGGTGGTGTCCCGGGCGGGCGTGTGGCCGTATCTCCTGGGCGTGCTGCTGGTCGCCGGCGCCGCGGCGGTGGCCTGGCGGCTGTGGCGCACGGACCGGTTCGTGCGGGGGAGGGACCGGCTCTGGCGTCAGGAGGAGGCGGTGAAGGCGGGCCGGCGCACCCTCGCCGGGGTGGACACCATGACGGGCACCGAGTTCGAGGAGCTGGTCGCCGGTCTGTGCCGGCGGGACGGATGCACGGAGGTCCGGCGGGTGGGCGGTGCGGGCGACAACGGCGCCGATGTCCTCGGGCGGCTCCCGGACGGCCGGACGATGGTCGTCCAGTGCAAGCGGTACGCGCCGAGCAGGGCGATCCCGACCCGCGAGCTGCGCGATCTGCTGGGCTCGCAGGTGCACTTCCGTGCCGACCTGGCCGTGTTCGTGACGACCTCACGCTTCACCGGCCCCTCCGAGAGGTTCGCGCCCGCCCACGGCATCCTCCTCGTCCACCGCGACCACCTCGGCCTGTGGCACAACGGGGCCTCCCTCATGTCACTGAGCGAGGTGAACGGCCGGGGCCAGGGGGACGCCCGGCACCGGGCCCGCTGGAAGCAGGCGTACGGAGGTTAGGAGACGCGGGTCACATTCATCCATGTCACAAACCGCCGGGCCGTTCAGTCATAGGTGTGTAGCCAACGGCAACGCAGAAGGAGCACACCATGGAAGCCCGACTGAACGTCTTCGCCGGCCCGCTCTCCGGCAAGTTGATGAAGCACTTCGCCATGGCGGGCAAGGTGGTCACCGAATCGGGACTGCCGATGACGACCCAGGAGCTCGTGAAGATCCGCGCGAGCCAGATCAACGGCTGCGGCTTCTGCCTCGACATGCACACCAAGGAGGCCGCGGCCGCGGGCGAGACCGCGCAGCGACTCCACATGGTCGCGGCATGGCGTGAGGCCAAGGTCTTCACCGAGGCCGAGCGGGCCGCGCTCGAACTGGCGGAGCAGGGCACCCGCCTCGCGGACGGGGCCGGTGTTCCGGACGACGTCTGGGAGAACGCCGCCAAGCACTACGACGAGGAGCAGCTCCTCGCCCTGGTCTCCCTGATCGCTCTCATCAACGCCTTCAACCGGCTGAACGTCCTGACCCAGCAGCCGGCCGGCGACTACGTGGTCGGCCAGTTCGGCTGACCCCGACGGCCGGTGGGCCGGCCCCGGGGGCTGCAGACCCCGGGCCTTCAGCCGGCCAGCGGGTAGTGACAGGCCACATGGCGACCGGAGGCTGTCGCCGTGAGCCTCGGACGTTCCCTCGCACACAGCTCCTGGGCATAGGGGCATCGCGTACGGAACGGACACCCCGTCGGCTTGTCCGCCGGACTCGGCACCTCACCGGTCAGCACGATCCGCTCCCGCGGCCCCCCTTCCGTGAGCGTCCCGTCGTCGATGTCCGGGACCGCCGACAGCAGGGCCTGGGTGTACGGGTGGGCCGGGTCCGAGTACAACGCCTCCGTGCCCGCGAGTTCGACGATCTCGCCGAGGTACATGACGGCGATCCGGTCCGACACATGACGGACCACACCGAGGTCGTGCGCGATGAAGACATAGGTGAGGCCGAACTCCTCCTGGAGGTCGGCGAACAGGTTCAGCACCTGAGCCTGGATCGACACGTCGAGCGCGGACACCGGCTCGTCGGCCACGATCAGCTTCGGGTTCGTCGCCAACGCCCGTGCGATACCGATGCGTTGGCGCTGGCCGCCGGAGAACTCGTGCGGATACCGGTCCAGATGGGCCGCGGCCAGCCCTACGACGTCGAAGAGCTCCCCGACCCTGCGGCGGACCGCGGCCCGGTCGCCGTACCGGTGCACGAGCAGCGGCTCGGCGACGATGTCCCCGGCGCGGCGGCGGGGGTTGAGCGACGCCTGCGGGTCCTGGAAGACCAGCTGCATGCCCGGCCGCACGGGACGCAGCCTGCGCGTGGACAGTGTCGAGATGTCCTGCCCGTCGAACTCGACGCGCCCGCCGGTGAGTTCGGTGAGCCGGACCAGACAGCGGCCCAGCGTGGACTTGCCGCAGCCGGACTCGCCCACGATCCCGAGGGTCTCACCGCCGCGCACCTCCAGCGAGACCCCGTCGACAGCGCGGAGTACCTGGCGCCTGCCGCGTACGGGGTAGTGCTTGGTGACGTCCGTGGCCCGTAGCAGTACCTCACCCTCGCCGGGAGACACCAGCCCGTCCACTGCCACGATCTCCTGTGCCGTCACGACGCCGCCTCCGCGTTCAAGTCCTTCTCCGCCGTCAGCCGCAGTGCCGCACGATCGTCCGGCGGCAGCCAGCACGCGTCCCGATGTGCGGCGTCGCCATGGCCCGCGGACGGCACCGGCCGTTCCTCGCACCGCTCGTGCCGCAGCCTGCAGCGTGGTGCGAACGCGCACCCGTCCGGAACGGCACCGGGCGAGACGGGCATCCCCGCGATGGTGGGAAGCCGTCGCAGCCGTGC
Source organism: Streptomyces sp. NPDC005374 (assembly GCF_042872225.1). Lineage (NCBI taxonomy): Bacteria > Bacillati > Actinomycetota > Actinomycetes > Kitasatosporales > Streptomycetaceae > Streptomyces > Streptomyces sp. NPDC005374. Next base: position 266,856 of record NZ_JBIAKA010000007.1, read on the forward strand.
ACCGCCCACCCGGGGCACCGAGTCCAGCAGACCCCAGGTGTACGGATGCCGGGGGCCGTGGAACACCGCCCGCCGCGGACCCTCCTCCGCCACCCGGCCGCCGTACATGACCAGGACCCGGTCGGCGATCTGCGAGACCACGCCCATGTCGTGCGTGATGAGCACCATCGCGGAGCCCCCTGCGTTGAGTTCCCGCATCAGATCGAGGATCTGCGCCTGGACCGTGACGTCCAGTGCCGTCGTCGGCTCGTCGGCGATGAGCAGCGAGGGGCTGCACGAGAGCGCCATCGCGATGACCGCGCGCTGGCGCATCCCGCCGGAGAACTCGTGCGGATAGGCGTTCACGCGCGAGGCCGCGTCGGGGATGCCGACGTCGGAGAGGAGTTGGACGGCCCGGGCCCGGGCCTCCTTGCGGGAGACGTGTTCGTGCGCCCGGATCGCCTCGGCGATCTGCCAGCCCACGGTGTACACCGGGGTCAGCGCGGTCATCGGGTCCTGGAAGACCATCGCGATCTCCCGGCCGCGCACCGCCCGCATCTCCTGGTCGGGCAGGGTGAGCAGGTCGCGTCCACGGAAGCGGACTTCGCCCGAAACGGTCACGTTCGGGTTGGTCAGCAGCCGGAGCACGGCCAGCATCGACACACTCTTTCCGGAGCCCGACTCGCCCACCACGCCCAGCACTTCACCGGGGGCGACGGAGAGGGAGAGACCGTCGACAGCGGTGACCATGCCCTGCCGGGTACGGAAGCGCACGGTCAAGTCACGTACGTCCAGAAGGGGTTCGTCAGGCATGGCGGGCCCTCGGGTCGAGTCGCGCGTACAGGATGTCCACCAGGGCGTTGGCGAGGACCACGAAGAACGCCGCGTACAGGACGGTCCCCATGATCACCGGCAGGTCCAGGTTCTGGAGGGCGTCGAAGGTGAGCTTGCCGATGCCGGGCAGACCGAAGACCACCTCGGTCAGCAGCGCGGCACCGCCCACGAGCGCGCCGAAGTCCAGGCCGAACAGCGACACGATCGGGATCAGCGAGCAGCGCAGGGCGTGCCGGAGCAGGATCCGCCGCTCGGACAGGCCCTTGGCGCGGGCCGTGCGGACGTAGTCCTCGTTCAGCGCCGTGACGACCTCGCCGCGCAGCAGCCGGGCGTAGATGCCGGCGTACAGCAGGGCCAGGGTCAGCCAGGGGGAGAGCATGTGCAGTGCCCACTGCCCCGGGTCCGTGCCGAGGCCGACATAGCCGGGCGGGGGCACCCAGGAGAAGAGCGAGTCGTGGAGCTGCTTCTGGGTGAGGAGGTTGACGACCTCGCCGAGCCAGTAGGCCGGGAGCGAGACACCGACCACGCCGACCAGCATGATCAGCGGGTCGGCCGCCCTGCCGCGCAGGGCCGCGGCGGCCGTGCCCATGAGGATGCCGGCCGTCATCCAGATGAGAGCCGCTCCAATGACCAGGGACAGCGTCACGGGAGTGGCCTGCAGGATCTGCGGAACGACCCGGGAGCCGCGGTTGACGAACGACTCGAGGTCCCGGTCGACGAGCAGGTGACGCATCATCAGCAGATAGCGGACCGGCATCGGCCGGTCGAGCCCGAAGGAGTGCCGCACCTGGGCGAGGGTGGCCGGATCGGCGTTGCGGCCGGCGATGCGGGCCGCCGGGTCGACTCCCGGGGTGGCGAAGAAGATCAGGAAGACCAGCACACTGATCGCGAACATCACCAGCAGGGCGGATCCGAACCGCTTGAGTGCGAAGGACAGCATGGTCACATCCCTCCACGCAGCCGGGCGCCGGGGTCGAGCGCGTCGCGCACGCCGTCGCCGAGGATGTTGAGTGCGGCCGTGGTCAGCGCGATCAGCAGGCCGGGAGCGATCGTCACGGCGGGCCGGGTGTACAGCAGTCCCAGGCCGTCCTCGATGATCGTGCCCCAACTCGCGTCGGGCGGCTGCACGCCGACGGACAGGAAGGACAGCGCCGACTCGGTGAGCATGGCCAGCGCGGTCATCAGCGGCACGAACACGATCGCCGTCGGCACCACGTTCGGCAGCACCTCACGGCGCAGGATGCGCACGGTGGGCGCGCCGGAGCCGATGGCCGCCTGGATGTACTCCTTGTTGCGCAGCACCAGCACCTGACCGCGCAACGGCCTTGCTATGTACGGCACATAGATCGCCGCGATGATCGTGACGGGCAGCCAGAGACTTCCCGCGTCCACGGTGACAGGGCCCAGCTCGAGCCCGTTGGTGAGCAGCACCACCGACAGGCAGATGGCCAGCAGATACACCGGGAACGCCCAGATGACGTCCAGGATCCGGGAGATCACGCCGTCCACGAACCCGCCCGCGTACCCGGCGACGACCCCGACGGCCGTACCGACGGCGCAGGTGAGCAGCGCCGCCGTGAACCCGATGAACAGGCTGGTACGGCCGCCGTAGAGCAGACGGGCCATGACGTCCCGGCCCTGGTTGTCGGCGCCGAGGAAGTAGTGGGAGGGGTCCCAGGTCGGGCCGATCGGGGTGACGCCGAGGCCGAGGCCGGTGCTGCTCGGGGTGAGCACCGGCACGGTCTTTCCGTCCACGATCGTGGAGCCGGAGACCTGGGACTGGAAGGGGTCGGTGTGGGCGATGTGGTCCGCGTAGAGCGGAGCGCACACACTCGCGAGCACGACCAGGAGCAGGACCGCGGCGGCGGCCAGCGCCGGTCTGTTGCGCAGCAGGTCGCCGGCGGCGGTCCGCCAGGGGCCCGGCGAGCGCCGGGCCCCGTCCGGCGGGGCGAGGGTCACTTCACCCACAGCTGCCCGACCAGCATGTAGAACTGCTTGCTGAACCGGTAGTTGCCCACCCGCGTCGACGTGAAGTCGATCAGCTTGGGGTTGATCAGCGGTACCACGGGCGACTGGGCCATGACCGCCTGGTCGACGGCTCCCCACTGCTTGTCGGCGGCCGCCTTGTCGGTCTGGGAGGTCTTCAACGCCGCCTGCATCTGCGCGTCCACGCCCTTGTCGCAGAACCCGGAGATGTTGATGCTGGAGTCGCTGCCGGGGTGGTAACTCGCGCAGGACAGCAGCACGTTGAGGAAGTCGGAGGCCGCCGGGTAGTCCTGGTACCAGGACGTCAGGGCGAGTTGCACCTTGTTCTTGGTGTTCTGGATGTAGGTGAACTGGATGTTCCCCGACAGCGGCTTGAGCGTCGCCTTGTACCCGAGCTGGGTGAGCAGGCTCTGCAGGTACTGCCCGATCGACTTGTTGACGTCGTCGTCCTGCGTGACGATCCCGACCTCCTGCCCCGCCGTGCCGGACTGCTTCACCAGCGCCTTCGCCTTGGCGAGGTCCGCCGCCTTCCAGGTCGTACCGCCGCCCTTGGTGTAGTCGCAGGAGTCGACGTGTCCGGGGAAGCCGGGCGGCAGGATCGTGCAGGCGGGAGAGGCGAGGTTGGTGCCGCCGTACAGCCGCACCACGGCGGACCGGTCGACCGCCCAGTTGATCGCCTGGCGGGCCAGCTTGTTGTCGAACGGTGCCATGTTGACGTTGAGCGTCGCGTACCAGAACGCCGTCAGCGGGTTCACATGCGCCTGGGCGGCGTACTTGGTGCCGATCTCGCTCAGCCGGTCGGCGGGCGGCGGATCGTACATCCAGTCCGCCTGGCCGTTCTCGACGGCGGTCACCTCGGACTCGACGGTCTGGCCGAAGGTGTAGTCGATGGCGTCCGGATAGCCCTGCGGCTCGGCTTCCCGCGACCACTCCTTGAAGTGCGGGTTGCGCACCAGCTTCAGCGCCCGGTTCGGGTCGTACGACGCCGCCATGTACGGGCCGGTCGACGGCAGCGGCTTGGTCCCGGCGTCCTTGGCCGGCGAGTCCTTCGGTACGACGACGGCGTGCGGGACGGCCAGTTTGTACTCGAACTCGGGGTCCGCCGCGGTGAGGTTGATGGTGACGGTGCCGGCCGCGGCGTCGGCGACCACACCCTTGGACAGGGTGCAGGAGGCCGGGGTCTTCAGACAGGCGTCGGCGCCGACGATGCCGTTGTAGAAGGTGCCCGCGGTCGGGCTGGAGACTTTGAAGATGCGCTGGAAGGAGGCCACCACGTCGGCGGTGGTCAGGGGCTTGCCGTTGGAGAAGGTGACGCCCTTGCGGAGGGTGAAGGTGTAGGTCTTTCCGCCGTTGGTCACCTTCGGCATGGCGGTGGCCAGGTCGGGGACGACGGTGAACGACTCCTGGCCGTTGACCTTCTTGAAGGCGAGCAGCCCGTCGTACATCGACTGGAACAACTGCCAGTACTGGAGTGTGTAGTTGACCTGTGGGTCGAAGCTGCCCGCGGCCGCGTGGGCGACGAGTTTCAGGGTGCCGCCCCTGTGCTGCGCCTGGAAGGCGGAGGAGCCGGAGACGGAGGCGCTCGGGTCGGAGGAGGAGCCCGGGTCCGAGGAGGACGAACAGGCGGCGGCGGTGAGTGCGAGGGCGACGGTGGCGGCGGCCAGCGCGCCCCGTCTGGTGGTGCGGGACATGGCAGAGAACTCCCGGATCAGTCGGTGGAGTCGAGGAACTCGCCGACGATCCGGAGGTAGAGCTCCTCCTCCTCGACGTGCGGCATGTGGCTCGAGTGCTCGAACATGTGCCAGCGCGCATCGGGGATGCGGTCGGCGAAGGGACGGACGGTCTCGGGCGTCGCCTCGTCGAAGCGGCCGGACACCAGCAGGGTCGGCACCTCGATCAGGTGCAGCCGGTCGATGACGGACCAGTCCTTGAGGGTGCCGACGACATGGAACTCGTTCGGGCCGTTCATCGTGTGGTACACGGTCGGATCGGCCGCGATGTTGTCCCAAGTGGCCTGTACCTCGGGCGGGTTGGGTGTGAGGCGGCACACGTGGCGCTCGTTGAAGACCTGCTCCGCCGCCCGGTAGTCGGGGTGGCCCGTGGTCCCGGCCGCCTCGTGGGCGTGCAGGACGCGCTGGACCTCCTCGGGGAGCTCGGCGCGCAGTTCGGCGGCCCCCTGGAGCCACAGCTCCATGGACGCGGGGGAGTTGGCGATGACGAGGCCGCGCAGCCCGGGCGGGCGGCGTACCGCGTGCTCGGCGGCGAGCATGCCGCCCCAGGACTGGCCGAGGATGTGGTAGCCGTCGGCTATGCCCAACTCCTTGAGCAGGTTGTCCAGTTCGTCGAGGAAGAGCTGGACGGTCCAGAAGTCGGCGCCCCGGTCGGGCAGATGGGTGGAGAACCCGGTGCCGAGCTGGTCGTAGTGGATCACGGGTCGGCCCTGCCGGGAGATGCCCGCGATGCTGAGGGTGTAGTGGTGACCGGCGCCGGGGCCGCCGTGCAGGACCACCAGCGGTGTCCTGCCCGGTTCGCCCGTGATCCGGTACCAGGTGGAAAGGCCGTTGAAGTCGACCGTTCCGGTGTGGTTCGGTTCGGGGATCGCCACGGGGAAGCCTCCCAGACCGGCCGGAACCGGCCGACCGCTGTCTGAAAACAGGTGGGTGTAACGGATGGGTGAGATAGTGGGGCGCTAAAAGGTCAGCCCACAAGACCTTTTAGCGGGGCGAGGGAAAGACGTAACGGCGGGTTCACATGGCCCGTACGCGTTTACAGAAGCGGCGACTTGCAGGAGGACAACTGACATCCGAACCCGAACCCGGCGACGAGTTCTCCCGCGTTCTCGACCGGGTCCTGCTCGGCGGCGGCCCGTCGTCCTCGCTGCGCCCGGTCCGGGTGAGCTCCGCGGTCGACGAGGTCAGCGACCGGCTGCTCACCGCGATCGCGGTCGGCGACTTCCTCCCCGGCGAGCGCCTGCCGGCCGAGCGGGAGCTCACCGGACTGCTGCACGTCAGTCGCCCCACCGTGCGCGAGGCCGTGGCACGCCTCCAGGTGCTGGGTGTCGTCGAGATCCGTCGGGGCCGCAGCGGCGGCGCCTTCGTCCGCGACAGCTGGACCGAGTCCTCCGGGGACGCGGTCCGCCGCACGCTGCTGCCCCGCTGGGCGGAGTTCGAGCAGCTCTTCGACCTGCGCGGGCTGGTGGAGGGCATGGTGGCGGCGACGGCTGCCCGGCGCCGGCGCCCGGAGGACCTGGAGCCGATGCGTGAGGCGCTGACCGCGCACCTCGCCGCGCGCACTCCCCGCGAGGAGCAGGCCGCCGACAGCGCGTTCCACCTGGCGATCTGCGCGGCCACCCACAACCCGCAGATCGCGCGGCTCAGCCGGGAGCTGCTGACCCGGATCAGCCTGGGCTTCCCGGTCGAGCCCTGGGGGAGGGGCGAGCGGTCCCATCACGAGCGGGCCGGCCACGGGCACGCGGAGCTCTACGAGGCCGTCGCGGCGGGCGAGCCGGAGCGCGCGGAGGGGATCGCCAGGGAGCACTTCATGATCAGTGCCGAGATGATCCGGGATGTCCTGGCCCGGGTGAGGGGAGCAGAGTCCCACTGATCGGGGCTACACCTCCCGGTGATCGATCCCCAGCAGACCCGCGGCCGCCCCGAAGTCGGCGCCGTGGTGACCCACGGCCAGCGACCAGTGGTGCCCCACCCCCGTGGCACTCCAGGCGTCGACCCACTCGCCGGGATCCCGGCCGAAGTCGACCCTGCTGGTGGTGTTGCCGATCTCCAGCAACGGCCCCGGGACGACCGTGCCCTCGGAGGTGATGAATGACAGGCTGCCGTCGGCGTCCTGACCCAGACCGAGGAGGGTCACGGGCCCCTGCCGGACGTCGAACTCCACACTGACCCCCCAACCGCGCTTGCCGTGATAGACGCCGAGGCCGCGCAGCAGTGGGTCCCGGGCGCTGAGCGCCAGGTGGGCAGGGCCGTCGTGGCCCATCTCCACCACCCCGTCCTCGAAGTTCAGCGCCTGGATCTCCGTGAAGGAGCCCCCGGCGCCGACACTCTGCGAGGCCAACTGGGCGATGCTGGTGCGCAGTTCGAACTCACCGGCCGCGGGCACACCCCGGGCCGTGAGCAGCGAGGCGCCCAGGATCATGCCAGCGCCGAGCCGTTCGTGTGTCTCGCCGTCGAGCCCCCGGTGGTAGTACGCGAGGGTGTCGAGGCCGAAGTCCGCCACCAGCCGGTCGAGGGCGACCGACACGGTCGCGCCCCACGCGAAGTCCTCGTCGACCACGCTGTCGTCGACCGTGAAGATCCGCCGGGCCAGCTCCACCCGCTCCCGGGTCTCCGCCTCGGTCACCTTCTCCACCCGGTGCCGCAGATCGTCGAACTCCAGCACCTCGACATGCGAACCGAAGGTCGCCGAGAGGAGCGTCGGATCGGTCTGGACGTCGAGCATGCCGGGATACACATGCCCCATCAGCCCGTGCCGGGCGTGCCGGAGCGCGGCACGGACATGCGCGGCGCGCACCCACCGCTCGATGCGCCGCCACGCCGACTCCTGCCGCAGCCAGCCCGACACCGACCGGAAGGGGATCCCGGCCCGCCGGAAGACGTTGCCGACCTCCGGCACGGAGCACTGCGAGCAGTACGCCAGCCAGGCACCCGTGTCGAAGGAGGCGTGGTCCATCCGCTCGGAGGGCTGGAGGTCGACGACCAGCACCGGGGTGTGCGTGCGCTGGGCGATCGGCAGCACCATCGACGAGGTCAGATAGGTCGTCAGGAACAGCACGATCAGATCGCAGTCGGCCCGCCGGAGCTGCTCGGCGGCGGCCGCGCCCTCCTGTGCGTCGGAGACGAACCCGGCGTCCGTCACCTCCGCGTCCAACTGCCCCAGCCGTTCGGCGACATACGCGGCCGACTCCTTCAACTGGGGTAGCAGCCCCGGGAACTGCGGCCAGTACGTGCCGAGCCCGCCGGACACCAGCCCGATCCGCGGTCGGCGCCGGGTCACGGGCGGCAGCAACTCGCCCAGCACGGCTTCCCGTTCACCGGCATACGTCGTGCGGAATTCGGTCGTCGCCATGGTCGGCGCTCCTTCGGGGTTCGGTTCAGGTCCGCGCGACCTTCAGGTCCGCCGGAGCCGTGGCTGCCGGGGACGCGCGGGGAACGAGGACGCGGACGATGTACAGGCCCGCGAACGCCGACAGCGCCATGCAGCCGGTGATCACCCAGAGCAACAGGCTGGGGCTCCGGTCGAGCAGGGCGGGCGTCACGAACGCGACGCCCGCGAAGACCCCGCGCGAGACGGCGTAGGTGATCCCCTGCGTGGTGCCCCGGGTCTCCGCGGGCAGCGTCAGCTGCGACCACACCTTGTAGTTGGCCTCGCCCGCGAAGGGATAGGACAGCTGGTAGAGGACGTAGAAGACGAGGAAGCCGACGATGGCGCCCAGGGTGAGCGTGCCGATGGCGAACGCCGCGATCTGCACCACCGTGGCGATGTAGAACATCCGGTCGCGGCGCGGGCCGTCGGCGATCCGGACGAAGGCGAGCGTCAGCAGCAGTCCGATCGGAAGACAGGCAAGGTTGATGCCGGTCGCCACGCTCTGGGTGGCGCCACTGACCGTGACCAGCAGATACGTCGTGAACTGGCCCATGGTGTTGGCGCCCAGACCCCAGGTGACGTAGAAGGCGAAGGTCGCGAGCATGGGCACCAGGGCGGCGCGGGTCCAGACGTTCCTGAGCGCGACACCCTGCTCCGCGGTCGGCTTCTCGGCCGTGACCCGGTCCTGTACCGGATCGGGCCCGGTGGCCAGTTCCAGCTTGGAGCGCAGATGCCAGGTGACCAGTGCGGCGACCGCCAGATGGCCGGTGATGAGGCGGGCCCCGAGCATGCCGGTGTCCGACAGGGCGAAGCCGACGAAGACCACGACGATGATGCCCAGCATCCACATGACCTGCGTGAAGGCGATGAGCCGTCCCCGGGCGTGGTCGGGGGCGGCGTCGGAGACCACGGCCAGGGACGTCGGCAGGTCGGCACCGGCCGCGAGACCGGCGAGGAGGACACCCACCAGAAGGGTGATCTCGCCGGGGGCCAGGGTGATGACGACCGCCCCGAGGGCGTAGCAGAGGATGTCCAGGTTGTAGAGACGGCGTCGGCCGAAGACGTCGGCGAGCCGTCCGCCGACCAGGGAGCCGACCGCGATGCAGATGGTGACGATCGCGCTGATCGCACCGGCCATCCAGACGCCCATGTCGTAGGCGTCGCGGTAGATGGCGAGGTTGACGCCGATGCTCACGATGAGCGCGGCGTCGAGGTAGGACGCCATGCCGGAGAGGGTCGCGACCTTCCACAGGCGCTTCTCGATGGGCGGTTCCGGCTGGTTCGGGGCAGGCGAGGTTCGGGCCATGATGCGGCTCCGTCTGGGGAGAGTGGGTCCGAGCGGAGGGGGGACGTCGCTGTTCTCGGCCGATGTCTGGCGACTATAGGAGGGTAAAAACGTTCCAACAAGACGTCATGCGGCCATCCGTGGAAACGACCTGACGGCCCCGCAGTTCTGGTGGGTGTCCCGGAGGTGTCCTACGGTGAGGCTGACGTAAAACGTTTTTGATCCGTGGGAATGTCCGGGCCGAAGTCGGAAGGACCTGTCCGTGATCTCTCCAGCCCTGCGACAACTGTTCGACAATCCGCCCCGGGACTTCGGCCCCACCCCGTTGTGGTGGTGGTCCGGCGCGAAGGTCACCCGCGAGCGTCTGGCCTGGCAGCTGCGCCGGTTCGCGGACGGCGGCGTCCACAACCTCGTGGTGATCAACCTGGCCCCGGCAGGACCGACCTTCGGCGCCCGCACCGACGACCCCATGTGGTTCGGCGAGGAGTGGTGGGCCCGCTTCACGGACGCCTGCGAGATCGCCGGGGACCTGGGCACGCGCCTGTGGTTCTACGACCAGATCGGCTTCTCGGGCGCCAACGTCCAGGGCGGCATCACCCGACGGCACCCCGAGTCCGCGGGCCGGGCCCTGCGCTCGCGCCGGGCGGTCGTCCACGGCGGCAGGGTCGCCCTGAAAGGCACCGAGACACTGCTGGGGGCGTACGACAGCGCGGGCGCCCGGCTGCCGGTCACAGGTCTGCCCGCCCGTGCCGGCCAGGAGGAACCGCCGCGGATCGAGACGGCGGACGGCACCGAGGTGCGCCTGGTCCTCACGGTCCCCACGGCCTTCGACTATCTCGACCCCAAGGCCGTCGGTCTGCTGTTCGACGCCATCCATCACGAGTACGACCGCCGCGTCCCCGAGTACCTGGGCAACGTCATCGCCGGCAGCTTCCAGGACGAGCTGCCCGCCACCAACTCCTGGACCGGCCGCCTCCCCGAGGAGTTCCGGGCCCGGCGCGGCTACGACCTCCTCGACCACCTGCCCGCCCTCTTCGGTGGGAGCGGCGACGACACCACCCGGGCCCGCAAGATCCGCGCCGACTACTACGCCGTACGCGCCGAACTCACCGAAGAGGCCCTGTTCCGCCCCCTCGCCGCCTGGCACGACGAGCGCGGCCTCCTCCTGGGCTGCGACCAGAGCCATCCCGCCCGCTCAGGCTTCCCCGCCCAGTCGACACAGCTCTACACCGACTACTTCCGCACCCACCGCTGGTACAGCGCCGCCGGCAGCGACCACCACGGCGACGCCAAGGTGCACTCCTCCATGGCCCACCTCTACGGCCATGAGCGCGTCTGGATCGAGTCGTTCCACTCCTCCGGCTGGGGCGGCACCCTGGAGGAGACCTACGACTGGCTGCTGCCGTTCCTGCGCAGCGGCGCCAACCTGTACAACCCGCACGCCAGTTACTTCGGCACCGCGGGCGGCTGGTTCGAGTGGGCGCCCCCCTCCACCGACTGGCGCCAGCCCTACTGGCAGCAGTACCCCGCCTTCTCCCGGGCCGTCGCCCGGATCTGCTCGATCCTGACCTGGGGCACCTACAGCGCCGACGTGGCGGTGCTGCACCCCGCCGCCACCATGCAGTCCCTCATTCCCCTGGACGCCCCCGTACGGCATTTCGGCGACGGCCGCCTCGGCGAGGCCCACGCCGACGTCGACGAGACCCAGCGCCACTACCTGGAGCTGTGCGGCACGAACAACTGGCTCCGGCCCGACGTGGGCGCCCTCGACCGCCACCGGATCTCCTTCGACGTCATCGACGACGCCTCGGTGCAGGGCGCCAAGGCGGGCGACGGTGCCCTGCGCGTCAGGGAGCAGGCGTACAGCGTGGTCCTGCTGCCCTCGGCGAGCGTCCTGGAGGACGGGACGGCCCGCCGACTGGCCGAACTCCTCGACGCCGGCGGCCGGGTCGTGGTCGTGGGCCGGCCTCCGGCACAGGCCGCGGGGCTGGCCGGTGACGACTCCGCCGTGGCCGCACTCCTGGACCATCCGCGGCTCGAGCGGGTGCCCGACGCCGAGGCCGGTGCGACGGCGGTCGCCGACGCCGCCGGATACGCGACGGGCGAGGTGCCGCTGCTCGTCAGACGGCAGGGCGACTCGGCGGTCGCGCTGGTCACGGGGGCCTTCCCCGACGCCCGGACGCATCCGCCGGGGGACCACCACGAGATCGACCCCGCGCGCTACGCCCGCACCTCCTCCGTCACGGTGCGGGGCCCGGTCGCCGAGGCCGAGATCTGGAACCCGGCGACCGGCGAACGCCGCCCCGGACGCGTCACCGTCACCGACGGCGTCTCGACCATCGAGGTGCCGCTGGAAGGAGCCCCCGCCGCACTCGTCGTATGGCGCGAGGGTCCTCCGGTGGGCGGCACGCTCCCGGCGCCCGCGCAGCGGTCGGAGACGACCGACCTGTCGACCGGCTGGGAGGGACGCCTCGCTCCGACGATGGACAACACCTGGGGCGATCTGGCCCTGCCCGAGGGATCGTCCGTCGCCGAACCGCAGATCTGGACCATGCGGTGGACCGAGAACGACGGCCTCTGGCAACCGGTCAGGGCGACCTACGGCAATCGGGTCCGGGTCCTGCCACCCGTGCCCTCCGCGCAGGCCCCGGCTCCGCTGGACGCCGCCGCGGTCGGGCAAGTCCTCTCGGGAGAGCGGGAGTTGGCGCCCCCGGACTGGGATGTCTCGCTGTACTCGTCGAGCCGTGGCATTCCGGACCCGAACGGGCTGCTCGGCAACAAGGGCCTGGTGCCGGAGGAGTTCGTGCGGGTGCCGGTGCCCGGGAGCGGGACCGTCGCCCGGGTCAGGACCGTCGTGGAGACCGGCCAGCGCGGTCCCGCCGACCTGCACATCGGCGCGGCCGCGACCAAACGCGTGTGGTGGAACGGCACCAGGCTGGAGACCGGCGGCGGCCATCTGGCATCCGCCCGCGTGGAGATCGAGCGCGCCCGCAATGTGCTCGAGTACGAACTGTCCGACGCCCAGGACCGGCCGCAGACCATCTCGGGTGCCGCACACACCCCCTTGGGCAGTTGGTTCTGCCTGTCCCGCCCGGACGGTTTCGCGCCGCGCCCGCTGTTCATGCGTGTCCCCGACGGTGTGCGGCCGGACGGTGGCGTGACCTACCGGGGCCGGTTCCGCCTCCCGGGGCAGGGCGCGGCCGCGGTCCTCGTCGTGGGCGCGGCGGTGGGTGTGACCGTCCTGCTCGACGGAACCGTCGTGGCACGGCAGGAGAAGGTGGAGTACTACGAGTCCGACTGGGGCGCGGTCCCGATGTTCTTCCGGCACGAACTGGAGCCGGGCGGTGGCGATCACGTCCTGGAGGTCGTGGCCGACAGCGTCGACGCGCGGGACGGGATCTACGTCGACCTCGTGGCCGGCACGACCGCTCTGGTCAGCGGCCCGGGCTGGGAGGCCCGGACGGGGCAGTGGAACGGGCCGACGGTCGAACACGAGGGCCGCTGGGGGGAGTTGCAGCACTGTGCTGCCTCGGTACGGCCGCATCCCCTGCCCGGCGCCGAGTGGCTCGCCGGAGCCCCGGTGCTGGGCTCTGCCGCACTGCCCCTGCGATCCACCGACGACCTCCGGGAGGCGGAGCAGCGGTTCCGGTTCACCGTGCCGGCGGGGACCGTGTCGCTGGACCTGCCGCTGGAACTTCCCGCCCGCCTGAGGATCGACGGCGGTCCCGAACTGTCCCTCGACGGACCGGAGATGACGTTGGATCAACCTCTGGACAGGCCGACGGAGTTCGAAATCGTCACCGCCCCCACGGCTGTCCTTCGCGGTGGCTCCGCCTGGCGCGGACCGGTGCGGGTGCGCATGGTTCCGGCACCCCTGCCCCCGGGTGAGTGGGGGGAGTTGGGCCTTGGCGGCTGGAGCGGAGGCGTGACCTACACGCGGACCCTGGAGGTGCCTGCCGGGTCGGACCCGGTGCTGGACCTGGGGCGGGTGCGCGGCAGCGTGGCGGTGCGCGTCGACGGGGAGCTCGTCGGCGAGGCGTTCTGCGCGCCGTACCGCTTCGCGCTGCGCGGCACTGCCGGGCGCACCGTCCGTCTCGAGGTGACCGTGCACAACACGCTGGCCCCGTATCTCGCCGAGGCCACACCGACCGCCTGGGCGTTCCCCTCCCAGCTGCCGTCCGGGCTACTGGGCCCGGTGACGCTAGAAAGGCCCGTCTGAGGCCGCCCTCGTGGAGTCCCGCAGGACCAGTCCCGGAGCGAACACCCGTGCCTCGTGGGCGTGTTCCGCGCGGGCCTCCACCTCGTCGAGGAGCATCTCCACGGCCGCCCTGCCCAGTTCCTCGACCGGCTGGCGGACCGTCGTCAGGGTCGTGCCCACGAAGCTCGCTATGTCCAGGTCGCCGTAGCCGACGACCTGTACGTCCCCGGGGACCTTCACGCCGCGCTCGCCCAGGGTGCGGCACAGCCCCGCCGCGAGGAAGTCGTTGGTGCAGAAGACCCCGTCGGGCAGCTCGTCGAGACCGCGGGCGATCGCGGCGCCGTACGCCACCGTCATCTCCTCGGCCACCACCTGGCCGATGCGTGCCTCGCGCCGGGTGCGCACGGCCTGGCGGGCGCCCTGGTAGCGGTCGGCGCACTGGCGGATCGTGCGCTCGCCGTTCACGACGAGGATGTCGCGCGCCCCGCGGTCCAGCAGGTGCTGCACGGCGATGCGGCCGCCGGCGATGTCGTCGACGGAGACCGAACAACCCTCCTGGGCGGGCATCGCCCGGTCCGCCAGGACCAGCGGGATGCCCCGCTCGCGCAGTCGTGTCAGCCGGGTGGGGTCGGCGCTGAGCGGGACCACCACCGCGCCCACGGCCCGCTGTTCGACGAGCATGGTGAAGTAGCCCTGCTCCCGCTCCGGCGCGTCCCCGCTGTCGCAGAGCACGAGGGAGTAGCCGTGTTCGTACGCCGCGTCCGCGGCACCGCGTGCGATGCGCGAGTAGAACGAGTTGGCCACGTCCGGCAGCACCAGACCGATCGACGAGGAGTGCCCGGTGCGCAGACCGGCGGCTCCCGGATGGGGGACGTAGTCGAGTGCGGCGACCGCGTTGCGGACCCGCTCGGCGGTGCGCGCGTTGACCCGCTCGGGCCGGTTCAGGACGTTGGACACCGTGGAGACCGAGACTCCGGCGGCGGCCGCGACGTCCTGGATACGGGCGGGGCGAACCGAAATGGCGTCCACCCCCCTTGTTGGTGCGGCCGTTCGACCGGGCGACGCAAGTCTACCCTCGTGGAACGTGAAACGTTTTTCGTAGGGGGAGGCGAACCTGCTCCGGCCGGGTCCGTCATCGAAAATCCGGTGAACCTGCACACCGTTCGCCGCTTGGCCGGGGGAAGTCCGGGTCATGGCCGTGGTTGTCCCGCCCCACGCCTTTTGCGTGTCGCCGCGAGGGCGCGGCGCGTGAAGGAAAAGGTGTGTTCGGTGAGCGGGTTGCGGCGCTGGTGAAGCCCTTCGCGTCGGCCGGTGACGGGCAACTGGCAGTGATGCTCAGGGCATGCTTCGATCCGGGTGCCGCCCTCGGCATCGCTTCCTCGAAAGGAACCGCGCGACATGAACTCCGCCCCCCACATCGACACCACCGAGATCCACGACACGGACCTCGACGCCATCTCCGGTGGTGTGGCCGTCGCCGCCGCCGTCGGCCTCCACGTCGAGGTCGGACCGCTCGCGGTCTGCGCCGACGTCGACGCGTTCGCCTCGGCCGAGGGCGTCTCCGCGAAGGCCAACGCGGCAGCCTTCATCGGCTGAACCGGCCACTGCACGCCCGACGGGCCCCGGATCCACGGATCCGGGGCCCGTCGTGTGACGTTCGGGCGCACCGCGTGGTCCCGGTGACATGCTGGCGGTTCCGGAGTGCCTCAGGAGGCCCGCATGCCCGAGCAGCCGTCCGTCCTCGCCTCGCTGGTGTCCGCCCTGCGAGCCGGCTCGATCGAGGTCGTCGACCTCACCTCACCCTTGTCGTCCTCGACACCGGTGATCCAACTGCCCCCGGAGTTCGGGCAGACGGCGACCTTCGAGCTGGAGGAGATCAGCCGGTACGACGACCGCGGACCGGCCTGGTACTGGAACAACTTCCGCAGCGGCGAGCACACCGGCACCCACTTCGACGCCCCGAACCACTGGGCGACCGGGAAGGACCTCGCCGACGTGGCGTCCGTGCCAACGCACCGGCTGATCGCCCCCGTGGCCGTACTGGACTTCACCGCGGAGGCGGCGAAGGACCCCGACTTCCTGGTGGAGGTGGACCACGTCAAGGCCTGGGAGGAGCGCAACGGACCGCTCCCGGAAGGAGGTTGGCTGTTCCTGCGCACTGGCTGGGACGCCCGCTCGCACTCCCAGGAGGCCTTCCTGAACGCCGACGAGAACGGCCCGCACACTCCCGGCCTGTCCCCGGAGTGCGCCCGCTGGGTGGCCGAGGAGTCGCCCGTGATCGGACTCGGCGTGGAGACGGTCGGCACGGACGCGGGGCGTGCCCACTCCTTCGACCCGGCCTTCCCCTGTCACTCCCATCTGATGGGCAGCGGCAAGTACGGCCTCACCCAGCTCCAGAACCTCGCCGCGCTGCCCGCGACCGGCAGCGTCGTCATCGCGGGCCCACTGCCCATCGTCGCGGGCTCCGGCGCACCCGCACGCGTACTCGCGCTGGTGGAACGGCCGTGAAGGTCGCGGAGGCCGTAGGGCGGGCCCTGTACGCGGCCGGTGTCGAGCAGGTCTTCGGCGTCGTCGGTTCCGGCAACTTCCATCTGACCAACGCCATGATCGCGGCCGGGGCCCGATTCGTCGCCGCCCGCCACGAGGGCGGTGCGGCGACGATGGCCGACGCGTACACGCGCGTGAGCGGCACAGTGGCCGCCGTGAGCGTCCACCAGGGACCCGGCCTGACCAACGCGCTGACGGGGATCGCCGAGGCGGCCAAGAGCCGTACTCCGCTGATCGTGCTGGCCGCCGAGGTGACCCGGCCGACCTCCAACTTCTACGTCGACCAAGAGGCGTTGGGGGCGGCGGTGGGCGCGGTGCCGATGCGGGTCGGTACGGCCGAGGACGCCGTGGAACAGGCGTGTGCGGCGGTGCGGCGGGCTGTGCACGAGCGGCGCACGGTTCTGCTCAACCTCCCTCTGGACGTACAGGCGTTGGACGTCCCCGAGGGTGCCCTCGCCCAGGCGGCAGGACCCCCGCCGCGACCGGCCGTCGCGCCGGTCGCTGCCGAAGTGGCGGCTCTGGCCCAGGTGTTGGAGCGGTCCCGGCGGCCCGTCTTCGTGGCCGGCCGCGGAGCACGCTCACCCGGCGCGCGGGACGCCCTCGAAGCCCTCGCCGAGCGCTGCGGCGCGCTGCTGGCGACCTCGGCCGTGGCACGCGGGCTGTTCCACGGCAACCCCTGGTCGCTCGACGTGTCCGGGGGTTTCGCCTCCCCGCTGGCGGCCGAACTCATCGGCGGCGCCGACGTGATCGTCGGCTGGGGCTGTGCCCTGAACATGTGGACCATGCGGCACGGCGCCCTGATCGGCGCCGACACGACCGTGGCGCAGGTCGACGACGACCCCTCGGCCCTCGGCGCGCACCGGGAACTGCACCTCGCGGTCACGGGCGACGCCGAACTCACCGCGCGGCAGGTCCTGGAGGCCGTCGGCGGCAAGCGGGAGGGCTGCCGGACCCCGGACGTCGCCGAGGACATCGCCACCCGGATCCGCTGGCGTGACGTGCCGTACAAGGACACGAGCACCGGTGACCGGATCGATCCCCGCACGCTGAGCATCGCGCTCGACGACATCCTCCCCGCACAGCGGGTGGTCGGCATCGACTCCGGCAACTTCATGGGCCACCCGAGCATGTTCCTGTCGGTGCCCGACCAGGACGGCTTCTGCTTCACCCAGGCCTACCAGTCGATCGGCCTCGGACTCGCCACCGCGATCGGCGCGGCCCTGGCCCGCCCGGACCGGCTCCCGGTGGCCGCGCTCGGCGACGGGGGCGCGCTGATGGGCGCCGCCGACCTGGACACCGTGCGGCGGCTCGGGCTCCCCATGGTCGTCGTCGTGTACAACGACGACGGCTACGGAGCGGAGGTGCACCACTTCGGTCCGGACGGGCACCCGCTGGACACGGTCGAGTTCCCGCCGACGGACATCGCCGCCGTGGCACGCGGCTACGGCTTCGAGGCGGTGACCGTGCGCACCCGAACGGACCTGGCCGCCGTCGAGGACTGGATCGCGGGGCCACGGGCCGCGCCCCTGCTCATCGACGCGAAAGTGGTGCGGGACCGCGGGGCGTGGTGGCTGGAGGAGGCGTTCCGGGGGCACTGAGCCGGTGTGCGGAAACCCTCGGGCGGATCGTCGTCCCGCTGTGTCAGTCTGGCGGCCCGGACGGCCCAGGGGGAGCACTCATGACCGCAGGACCTCGACTCGCGCCTCTGCTGGACCAGTTCGACTGGGCCTGCGAGCGGCTGGCCGGCCGTCTTGCCGGGCCGGTCATGGACAGCGGCGACGGCTCGCGGACCCCGGTCGGTCCGATGACCGACGCCGAACACCTGTGGGAACCCGTGCCGGCCTGCTGGTCGGTGCGGCGGCGTACGGACGGGCCGGGTGCGCGCGCGGCCTTCCTGACCGGAACCGGCGGGTGGGGCAGGGACGGCGCACCGTACCCGCACCCCGTCCCGCCACCGTTCACGACCATCGCGTGGCGCCTGAGCCACCTCGCCGAGATGCTGCTCCTGCGCGCCGACCACACCGCGGGCACCCACTCCCTCACCCGCGAGGACCACCGCAGCAGTGGCACCGCCGCCGAAGCGATCGCCGCCTTCGACACCGCCGCCGCTGCCTGGCGCGAGGCCCTGCTCGGGACCGACGACAGCGACCTCGACACCGTCGGCCGCTGCACCTACCCGCACGGCAGCGACCCCGAGGAGCCGTTCCTGGACGTCGTGTGGTGGGTCAACCAGGAAGTACTGCACCACGGGGCCGAGATCGCCCTGCTGCGCGACCTGTACCGCGAACTGCGGCGCTGAGCGCGGACCGGCGCGGTTCAGACCGCCGCCGGGTACGTCGGGTACTCCACCCCCGAGACGTGCTGGACGACACGGATGACCTGGCAGGAGTAGCCGAACTCGTTGTCGTACCAGAGGTAGAGGATCGCGTTGTCGCCGTCGACCTTTGTGGCGCCTGCGTCGACGATCGAGGCGTGGCGGGAGCCGATGAAGTCGCTGGAGACCGCGTCGGGGGCCGTGGTGAAGTCGATCTGACGCTTGAGCGGGGAGGTCAGCGAGACGTCGCGGAGGTGGTCGAGGACCTCCTCGCGGGTCGTCTCGCGGCCCAGGCGCAGGCTGAGGATCGCGATGGAGACGTCGGGGACCGGGACCCGGATCGAGCTGCCCGTGATCGGCGCCTCGAGGTCGGGCAGTGCCTTGGCGACGGCGGAGGCGGCGCCCGTCTCCGTGATGACCATGTTGAGCGCGGCCGAGCGGCCCCGGCGGTCGGCCTTGTGGTGGTTGTCCAGCAGGTTCTGGTCGTTGGTGAACGAGTGGACCGTCTCGACGTGACCGCGCAGCACGCCGTACTCGTCGGCCATCGCCTTCAGCGGCGGCACGATCGCGTTGGTCGTGCAGGACGCGCAGGACAGGATCTGCTCGTCCGGCTTGATCGTGTCGTGGTTGACGCCGTGCACGATGTTGGGGACGTCACCCTTGCCCGGCGCGGTCAGCACGACCTTGTCGATGCCGGGGCGCAGATGCTGCGAGAGGCCCTCGCGGTCGCGCCACTTGCCGGTGTTGTCGATGAGGATGGCGTCCTTGATGCCGTACGCCGTGTAGTCGACCTCGGACGGGTCGTTCGCGTAGATCACCTTGATGGTGTTGCCGTTGGCGATGATCGCGCCCTCGGACTCGTCGACGGTGATCGTGCCCTGGAACTGGCCGTGGATGGAGTCCCGGCGCAGCAGCGAGGCCCGCTTCACGAGATCCTCCGAGGACCGGTCGCCGCCGCCCCGGACCACGATGGCCCGCAGCCGCAGACCGTTGCCGGAGCCCGCCTTCTCGATCAGCAGCCGGGCCACCAGGCGGCCGATGCGGCCGAAGCCGTAGAGGACGACGTCCCGGGGTTCACGGCGCTCGATCTTGTTGCCGCCCGTCGCGCCGGCCACGGCCTCGGCGGTGAACTCGGCGACGCTCAGCCCGCGGTCGTCGCTCTGGTAGATCTCGGCGAGCCGGCCGATGTCGATCTGTGACGGGCCGAGGTCCAGCGTGGTGAGCGCCTGGACGAACGGCAGGGTGTCGGTGACGGAGAGCTCCTCACCGGCGATCTGCCGGGCGAACCGGTGGGTCTTGAGGATGCTGACCACCGACTTGTTCACCAGCGAACGGCTGTGCAGCAGAACGGTGACGTCCCGCTCCCGGTGCAGCCTCCCGATCATCGGGATCATCGATTCCGCGATCTCCTCGCGGTTCTTCCAGTCGGTGAACGAGTCGTCCTTGACAGTCACAGAATTCTCTTTCGAGCTAGGCGGCGCTCATATGGTAACCCCCTGATGTTTTGATCGATCGTCGGGGTGTCGCAGCTCACGGGCCCAGGAGCCGGGGCGGCGTGGTGTCCGGAACCGGCCGGAGCAGCGAGGGGTGCGCGTCGGCCACCCGCTCCTTCGTGAACGCGGCCACGATCCTGCGGGCCAGGAGGGGATCCGCCGGGAGCGCGTGCGCGGCGAACCAGCGGGCGGCGGCCGGGTCGGGGGAGGGCTCGACGAACTCGGCGCCCGCGTAGTCGTCCAGCGGCGGGTCGTAGACGTAGCCGCAGACCACGTCGTGCCGCACGAGCCGCTGGACCAGGGTGTCCCGGTCGTGCACCAGCAGCGGCACCCGGAACAGCGGGAGCGGCCCGTCGTGCACGGTCCGCTCCCGCAGCGCCGGTGAGGCCCACGGTGTGCCCGCCAGCAGGGCGACCCCGGCCCTGCGCCTGGCGAGGTCCTCGTCGAGGCCGGCCATCCGCAGCGTCAGCTGGCCGCGGACCAGCGAGCCGTGCCGGGAGCGGTAGCCGTGCAGGTCCACCCGGATCCACGGCTCGTACGCCGTCAGGCTCGGCGCCTCCCGCGCGGACACGGTGAGCCGCGGTGCGCGCAGGTCCATCCGGAACGCGTCCCGCTCCAGCAGCCCCAGCCGTTCCATGGCCCGCCACGCCGGTCGCACCAGACGCAGCGTGCGGACAGCGGACCGGGCCAGCGGGCGCAGGGTCGTGGCGAGGTCCTCGCGGAGCCGGCCCGGGGTCAGCAGATCGTCCCGCAGCAGCTCCAGCTCCCGGCGCGTGCGCGCGTCCTCGACGGCGAGGAAACCGCCCGCCATTCCCGCCACGTGCTTGGACAGGCTGAACGCCGCCGCCCTGCCGAAGGTCCCGATCGGCTGTCCGTCCACGTGACTGCCGATCGCGTGCGCCGCGTCCTCGAACAGCGGGATCCCCAACTGTGCGCAACGGCGCCGCAGTTCGAGAACCCGGTCGGGTACGCCGTAGAGGTTGCTGGTCAGGACGGCGTCCACGTCGCGCCAGGTCGACTCCGGCACCGCGGCCGGGTCGATGTTGCCGTCCCACGCGGACACGGGGGCCTGCACGGGGCGCAGTCCGGCGGCCAGGACCACGAACAGGATCACGTCGTCGGTCACCGGCGACATGAGCACCCGCGCACCTGGTCGGCACCAGCGCCGGAACGCCAGGTACAGGGCCAGCCGGGCCGAGGGCGTGTAGACGCACTCGCGTCCCAGCCGTCGTGTCATCGTCGCGGCCAGCCGTGAGCCGTAGGGCATCGGCACCCCTTGTGTCGATGGGCCGGAGAAGGTCCGGAGAAGGGCTGAGCAGGAGAGCGGCGCTGCCCGCGTCCCCGATGGCGGGCGGAGGCGCTCAGGACGAGACGTCAGGGTGCTTCGAGCGCTGCGGGTGAACCGGGCAGGTGCGCTCAGCTCGCCATCGGGCCCGCCTTGCCGGAGTCCGACGAGCGTGCGGACGTGCGCAGCGTGCCCACGGTCTTGAGGAGGCGGTCGGCGGGCTCGCGCAGGGCCGGATGGGCGTTGACCGTGTTGCGCAGCCCCCGCACCGGGCGGCGCCACAGACGGTGCGCCGTCGCGACCGGATGCGGGCGGGTGGCGAATCCTTCCGCCACGCGCAGCTCACGCGTCTTGAGCCAGTCCTTCCACTCCTTGTCACCGCGCCCCATGTCCATGAGCCGCGCCCCCCGACGGCCCGCCGCCTCGGCCATCCGCAGATGCATGATCAGGCCGGGGGAGTAGTAGCGCAGCTCGGGGTCGTACGCGGTGAACCACGGGGCGAACACCGTGCGCGAGGTCGGTCCGAAGTGGGCGGCCACCGGCCGGTCCCCGGCGTACACGACCGACAGCACACCGGTGAAGTGCTCCTCGCGGACCTGGAAAAGGTCCTCCACCAGGCCCACGATCCATGGCCGCGCGAACCGGTCCATCCGGCCCGTCCTGCGGTACTGGGCGGACTTCCACTGCATCAGGGTGCGCAGCGCCGCCGGGTCCCGCTCGTCGAACACGAACCGCATCTCGCCGAGGTCGCGGGTGAGCCGGCGTTCCTTCTTGAGCGTCGTCTTGGCGAGCCCCGGGTACGCGCCGCGCAGCCACTCCGGGTAACTGTCGCTGCCGACCTTCAGATCGATCACCGGGGAGGCGAACGTCCCCGTGACGTAGGGGGCGAAGGGCCGCTGCTCCTCGACGAGGTGGTCGAACTCGAACACCGAGAGCCGGCAGGCCTTGAGCAGGGCCCGCGTCTCCCAGGTGATCCCGGGGCGGTGCACGAGACCCTGGCAGTCGGAGAGCCCGAGCCCGACCGCCCGGCCGACACCGAAGGAGTTGCGTTCGTACGGGAGGAAGCCCACCGCCTCACCGCGCTGGTGCAGGACCGCCACCCTGGCACCGCCGCGGTGTCTGCCGATCCCGGCCGCGAACTCCGGTGCCAGGAACGGGTTGGCGTAGTCGGGCGACTCGTCCATCGCCCGGTGCCAGGCCTTGCGGAGCGAGGTGTCGAGTTCTTCGGGTCTGTGGATCGTTATGTCCGTGTCACTGCTCATGGATCGCATGGGCGACCGCTCCCCCCAGTTCCCCCCACGACGCGGCGTCCGCGTCCCGCCGAGCGAAATGTCGGCAAGGATCAAACGTCGCCAAACAGTACGCATGCTGTCAAGGGTGCCTGCCGTAACGGAAGAGTGCGGATCGGACACTTCTGGTTCCCGCGGCCGGTCACCCCAGCAGCCGCCGCTCCTTGGCGACCGCCACCGCGCCCGCCCGGGTCTCGACGCCCAACTTGCCGTAGATCCGGCCCAGATGGGTCTTGACGGTCGCCTCGCTGATGAACAGGGCGCGGGCGATCTCCCGGTTGCCGAGGCCGAGGGCGAGCTGCGCGAGGATGTCGTGCTCGCGCGCGGACAGGGCGGGGCGAGGGCTGCGCAGCCGGGTCAGCAGTCGGTCCGCCACCGGGGCGGACAAGGTGCCGCGGCCGGTGGCGGCGTCGCGGATCGCAGTGAACAACTCCTCGGGCTGTTCGGCCTTGAGGAGATAGCCGGTGGCACCCGCCTCGATCGCCCGGGTGATGTCGGCGTCGGTGTCGAACATCGTCAGCACCAGCACCCGGGGGCCCTGCGCGCCCCGGGCGGTCAGCATCCGGGTGGCCGTCACCCCGTCCATCCCGCCGTCGAGTTGAAGATCCATCAGTACGACGTCGGGGCTCAGATGGGCCGCCATGGCGAGTGCCTCCTCGCCGGTCGCCGCCTCCCCGACGACGTCGATACCGCCGGCGCTGGACAGCAGGGCGCGCAGCCCGGCGCGGACGACGGCATGGTCGTCGCAGAGCAGCAGCCGCACGGGGGAGGAGGGGAGTGACGTACTCACAGGGCGGGCTCCTTGACCACGAGGGGGACGGCGACCGACACCACGGTGCCCTCGCCCGGTGTGGACTCCACGGTGAGCGTGCCGCCGGCCTGCCGGGCCCGGATCCGCATGGCGGGGAGACCGTGTCCGCGCGGTGACGTCGGCCGGGGACGTCGAGGACCGCCGGTCTCGAAGCCCCGCCCGTTGTCGGCGATGTCCAGCGACACCTGATCGTCCAGCCAGGTCAGCGTGAGCGCGGCCCTGGTCGCCGCCGCGTGCTCGCGTACGTTGGCCAGCGCGCCCTGGGCGATCCGCACGAGCGCCGCCGCGACCCGCTCCGGCAGCGGGCCCGGTGCCCCGTCGAGCCGGAACTCCACGCTCAGCCCCGGACCGTTCTCGCGCCGGGCGAGTTCTTCGAGCGCCTGCGCGAGAGAGCGCTCCGTGAGGTCGGCCGGAGCCAGGTCGTGCACGAAACGGCGGGCCTCGGCGAGGCTGTGCGAGGTGATCTCCGCCGCCGCCCGGGCGTGCTCCCGGGCCGCCCGCGGGTCGGTGCCCCACACCCGCTCGGCGGCCTGGAGCAGCATCCGCTGACTGGACAGACCCTGGGCGAGGGTGTCGTGGATCTCCGCGGACAGCCGCTGACGTTCCGCCAGGACACCGGCCCGCCGCTCGGTGGCGGCGAGTTCGCGCCGGGTGCGCACCAGGTCCTCGATCAGGAGCCGCTGCCGGGCCCCCTGCCGCTGGAGGTGCACCAGTACGGCGGTGGCGACCGCGGCGACCGCGGGCGGGGCCACGACCATGTTGGGGTTGATCGGTCCTTCGGCCACCCGTATCTCGCAGAGCACGACCAGCGCGGTGAGCACCGCCGCCGACGGCACCGCGATTCTCGCGGGCAGCGCGTGCAGCCCGGCGAACAGCAGGGGCATCACACACCAGGTGGCGCTCGGTGTGACGGCGAGCAGGACGACCCACACGGCGGTGACCGAGCCCAGCCAGAACAGATGACGCCGGGTGGGCGGCAGCCCCGGGCGGGGCGGCGGGGCCAGCGGATGCCCGAGGACGTAGAGCAGAAGGAAGAACGCGAACAGCGCCACCACCGGCCCGGTGTGCGCCCCGCCCTGGTCGCGGCTCAGGAAGCGGACGAACGACGAGCCCAACAGCAGGAAGAACGCGCCGTGCACGATCGCGCCCAGCCAGCGCTCGTCCGGGTCGGTGTGGTTCATGTTCCGTGTCTAACGCCCGGGCCGAAGGACCGCATCAACCGATCGGCTGACATGACGGTCACCCGAACCTCCTCGCGGCACAAGCCTGTTGACCGAGCCGGAGGCCCGGCTCCCGCACCGAGGCTGGCAGCAGAGCGACGACCTCCGAAAGGGCCCAGGATGCCAGCCAAGAACCTCACCGCCAACCGCGCCGCCCTCGGCCACCGCCTCGGCTACGCCCTGCGCCACCCCGACCGCGTGCCCCGCCACTTGGCCCGCGCGGCCCGCGACCTGTGGCTCGGCCACCGCCACCCGGACCACGTCTCCTACTACCGGGCCGTGATGCGCTCCGACACCCGCACCGACCCTGACGCGGCCGTCGGCAGCCGCAACCGGGAACGCTGGATGGCGCTCGGGGCCATGCAGTTCGACTACCTGCTCGGCCACGGCCTGCGGCCCGAGCACCGGATGCTGGAGATCGGCTGCGGCAACCTGCGCGGGGGCTGGCGGTTCATCCGCCATCTGGAACCGGGCCGCTACCACGGGATCGACATCTCGCCCGACATCCTCTTCGCCGCCCAGGACACGATCGTCGAGATGGGACTGGAGAAGCGGCTGCCGAGCCTGACCCCGGTCCGCGACCTGACCCTGCGGTTCCTGCCCGACGCACACTTCGACGTCGTGCACGCGCACAGCGTCTTCTCGCACTCCCCGCTCCCGGTGATCGAGGAGTGCCTGGCCCACGTCGGCCGGGTGCTCGCCCCCGGTGGCTGGTTCGACTTCACCTTCGACCGCACCGAGGGCGAGGAGCACCAAGTACTGCGGGAGGACTTCTACTACCGGGTCGAGACGCTCGTCGTCCTCGCCGAGAGGCACGGCCTGCGGGCCCGGTTCATGGACGACTGGGAGGAGCTCCCGCACGGCCAGTCCAAGATCCGGGTGACCCACGGCGTGCCACGGCTTCAGTGAGGGGACCTCAGGGGTGGGATCTCGTCGGACCGTCGACCTTGGCCCCGGGTGCTGCTCTCGCGGTCGCCGTGGTGATGGGCCGCGCCTGGTAGAGCCACAGTTTCCCGTCCACGTCGAAGGCGAACTCCAGGTCCACCGGCCCGCCGAGGACCCGCTCGGTCTTCTTCGCCAGCGCCACGAGCCGGGTGATCCGCCGGTGGGGCAGCAGCCGCCGCCGGGCCGGTTCGGGCGGTTCGGTCCGCACCAGCCGGGCGAAGCGGGTCAGCTGGTAGTGCACGCCCTGCGTGCCGCCGTCGACAAGTTGGCCGGGTTCGCCGCTCACCACGGTGACCAGGAGCCGGTCGGTGTGCCCGGTGACCGGGTCGGCGGTGGACAGCACTCCGCCGACGGCTGCTCGCAGCATCGGCTGCACCAGCACCGCCGTTCCGCCGTCCGGCGGCCCTGGTAGCTGCGCCTGCCGAGCCGGATCCAGTACGGCCCGCACGGCGTCCTGGAACGCCTCCCAGCCCCGTACGCCGGGCACCGGGTCGATGGGGCCGGCCGCCGAGAACTCCTCGGTGTCTCCGTGCACGGAGGAGGGTCTGACCACCAGGGCCTCCGCGATGTCGTCGAGGACCTGCCAGACGCCGTGCACCGCGTCGCCGCCGGCGGGAGCCCCGGGCGCGCGGTCGGCGGGCACCAGCACGAATCCCGGCAGCACCGGCAGCCCGGCCACGGCGGACCGGGCCAGGTTCGCGGCCCGGGCCCCCGTGACGGCCGGGTTCTTCGCCTGTTCCGTGCCGAGCGCCACCACGGCGAGCTGCGCCAGCGGATTTCCCATGAACTGCTCCTTGAGCCCGTGATCCATATTGCTTGAGTCAGGCAAGCATATTTGAGTTACTTGAGTCAAGCAAATAAATGATATGCATGGTGTGCCGATAACGACCCGGGGTCTTGTTAGGACAATCGCCGGGCATCTAGGGTCGACTCCGGGGAGCAAGCGCTTTCCCTGCACGTCAGCGTCCCTGTGCCGGACGCCCGAGGAGGACCGTATGCCCCGTCCAGCCCGCCGCCGCGCAGCCGTGGTCGGCACCGGCGCCATCGTCAGCGGCAGCCATCTGCCCGCGCTCAGGGCCCACGCGGAGCGGGTGGAACTGGTCGCCGCCGTCGACGTGGACCAGGGCAGACTCGACGCCTTCCAGGAGCTCGCGGGCGCCGGGGTCGCCGGGTACACCTCGATGGACGAGATGCTGGACGCCGTACGCCCCGATCTGGTCCTCATCGGCACCCCGCCCTCGCTGCATCGGGAGCAGACGGTGGCCGCACTCAAGGCGGGTGCCTGGGTGCTGTGCGAGAAGCCGCTGACGCTGTCGCTCGCCGAGTACGACGAGATCGCCGCGGCCGAGGAGGCCTCCGGCGCCTACGCCTCCGTCGTCTTCCAGCACCGCTACGGCTCCGGAGCCGACCACGCGCGCGAGCTCATCACCAGCGGTGAGCTGGGCGCCCCCCGGGTCGCGCACTGCCAGACCACCTGGCACCGGGACTCCGCCTACTACGCCGTACCGTGGCGCGGGACCTGGGCCAGTGAGGGCGGCGGCCCGACCATGGGCCACGGCATCCACCAGTACGACCTTCTCCTGCACCTGCTCGGCCCGTGGGCGGAGATCCGTGCCATGGCGGCCCGGCTGGTCCACGACACCGAGAGCGAGGACGTCTCCACGGCTCTCGTCCGGTTCGAGAACGGCGCCCTTGCCACCGTCGTCAACAGCGTGCTGTCACCCGACGAGGTGAGCCGCATCCGCATCGACTGCGCCGACGCGACCGTCGAACTCACCCACCTGTACGGCCATCGCAACGAGGACTGGACCTACGTCCCCGCCCCCCACGTGGCCGCCGACCGCGTCGACGCCTGGCGCACGCCCGCCTCCGACGTGCCCAGCTCGCACGCGGCCCAGCTCGGCACGCTCCTCGACGCGTACGACAACGGTGTCAGGCCTCCCGGCAGCGGCACCGAGGCGCGTGCCACCCTCGAGTTCGCCGCCGCGCTCTACAAGTCGGCGTTCACGGGGCAGCCCGTGCACGCCGGTGAGATCGCGCCCGGAGACCCCTTCTACCCGGCCATGCACGGCGACCACCCCCACTGGGCCCCCAAGGAGCGCGCATGAGCATCCGCGTCAGCCACGTCCACGGCGAACACATCGCCGTCGAGGCGGCGAACGGCACGGAGATCCTCCGCTACGTCTACCGACCCGACCTCGAGGCCTTCGAGGCCAGGAAGCCCTACGCCCATCCGGTGCGCACCCTCGCCGGGAACACGGTGACCGGCTACCGCCCGAACGACCACCGCTGGCACAAGGGCCTGCAGATGACGGCGAGTCATCTGTCCGGGCAGAACTTCTGGGGCGGCAACTGCTATGTCCACGGGCAGGGTTATCTGCCCCTGCCGGAACGCGTCGGCTCGATGCGGCACGACGGCTTCCCCGTGCTCACGGTCGACGACGACCGTCTCATCTTCACCGAGGAGCTCACCTGGGTGGAGAACGGCGGCACCGAGTGGGCGCGCGAAGTCCGCGGCATCACCGTCCACTCGGTCGACGAGGAGGCCGGCTCCTGGGCCCTGGACTGGTCGATCCGCCTCACCAACACCCGTGACGAGCCCCTCGCTTTCGGCTCCCCGACCACCGCGGGCCGTGAGATGGCCGGCTACACGGGACTGCAGTGGCGCGGTCCCCGCGACTTCACCGGTGGCGCGGTCTTCGCGCCGGGCACCGACGCCGACGCGGACAAGCTGATGGGCAGTCAGAGCCCCTGGCTCGCCTTCACCACCGAGCACGACGACGTGGACGCCCGCTCCACGCTCGTCTTCGCGCACGCCCCCGAGAACCTCGACGCGAACAGCGCGATCCACGAGTCGCACTGGTTCGTGCGCTCCGAGCCCTTCCCGACGGTCGCGTACTCGTGGGCGTTCTTCGAGGAGTTCGAACTGCCGCCGGGGGAGTCCTTCGAGTACCGCTACCGGCTGGTCGTCGCCGACGGCGCCTGGGACACCGAACGGGTCGGTGACCACCTGGAGGGGCTGCCATGGTGAGCGGGCCGGAGCTTTCGGGGTTTCCCCATCCGTTGCCCGGCGCCGTGGGCCTGTCCCACCTGAGCGCCTACGACTGGGAGGCCGCGGACGGCGTCTGCGGCGGCAGCCCGCATCTGCACCTGGTCTGCACGGAGGCCTACGTCGTCACCGGCGGCCGGGGCGCGGTGCAGACGCTGAGCCCCGACGGATACCGCGAGATTCCCCTGGAGCCGGGCTCGGTCGTCTGGTTCACGCCGGGCACCGTGCACCGCATGGTCCAGGGCGGCGACCTGCGGATCACCGTGCTGATGCAGAACAGCGGCCTGCCCGAGGCCGGCGACGCCGTCTTCACCTTCCCGACCGAGGTGCTGGCCGACCCTTCGCGGTACGCCGATGCCGCCCGACTCCCGCCAGGTACGGGGCCGGAGACGGCCTCGGTCGCCCGCAAGCGCCGGGACCTCGCGATCGAGGGCTACCTCGGCCTGCGCGAGGCCCTGGTCGCCGGGGACAACGGCCCGTACCTGGAGTTCCAGCGGGCCGCCGCGCGTCTGGTGCGGGAGAAGGTGCCCGACTGGCGCGAGCTGTGGCAGGCGGGGGCGCTGGCCACCGCCGAGCGCACCGGCGCCCAGCTCGACGCGCTGGCGGCCGGCGAGCCCGCGTACCTCGGTGAGGCGACCGCCCACGAGGCGGCGCCCACCCGGCTCGGCGGCTTCGGGATGTGCGGCCGGCGGGACGAGTACAACCTGCCGGGCACGACGCTGCCGTACCGCGGCGAGTAACACCGCTCGCTCCGGGGGGAGTTACGAGCGGGAGTTCCGAGGGGGGCCGTAGAAAGTCCGAGGAAGGGATGAGGTGACCTCGGCATGCCCGGACACAGGACAAAGGGGTTCTGCGCATCGGCTGTCGCACTCGCGCTCTGCGCGCTGGCGGCCGGTTGCGGGGGATCCGGGGAATCGGTCGGCGGCGGCAAAGTCGTGCTGCGCTACACGTGGTGGGGCAACCCCGACCGCGCGGAACGCACCGAGCAGGCCGTCGCCCTGTTCGAGAAACAGCACCCGGACGTCCAGGTGCAGACGTCGTTCTCGGGTTACGACGCCTACAAGCAGAAGCTCGCCGTCCAGGCCACGGGCGGCGACGCACCCGACGTGATGCAGCTCGACTACCGCCAGATCGACCAGTACGCCTCCGGCGGGGTCCTGCTCGACCTGGCGAAGCAGAAGGCCGTCCTGCGCACCTCGGAGATCGACTCCGGGCTGCTCGCCACCGGCCGCGTGGACGGCACCCAGTACGCGATCCCGCAGGGCCGGGGCACCGAGACCGTCGTCTACGACGTCAAGACCTGGAAGGACTCCGGGATATCGCTGCCCCGGCAGGGGTGGACCTGGGACGACTGGGCCGAGTCCGTGCGCGCGCTGGAGAAGCAGACCGGCGTACCCGGCGCCACCGACCCCGGGCAGAGCGAGGACGCCTTCGAGGTCTGGTTGAGAGGCCAGGGCAAGGCCCTCTACACGAAGAGCGGCGGCCTGGGCTTCACCGCCGACGACCTCACCAAGTGGTGGACCTTCACGGACGGGTTGAGGCGAGAAGGCGCCGTCTCACCGGCCGAGCAGACCACCCAGCTCGACGGGTCCGTGGAGAACACCCCGCTCGGCCGCGGCAAGGCCACCGCGGACATGAACTGGGACGCCCCGTCCAGCGGTTACCTCGCGATCATCCCCACGGGGATCGCGCTGGCGCCCATGCCGTCCGGCGCCGACGGTACGCCCGGCCAGTACTTCAAGCCGTCCATGTTCCTCGGCGTCTCCGCGAACACCGGCCACACCAAGGAGGCGGCACAGCTCGTCGACTTCCTCCTCAACGACAGGAACGCGGCGAAGATCCTCGGCGCCACCCGGGGCATCCCCGTCAACGAGACGATCCGTGAGGAGACCGCACCGCTCCTGAAGGACTTCGACAAGACCGTCGCCGACTACCAGGCGTCCCTGGAAGGCAAGTTGAAGGATCCGCCACAGGCCCCGCCCGCCGGCGACAACGCCCTTCAGAGCACCTTCCAGCGCGACTACGACCAGGTCTCCTACGAGCGCATGTCGCCCCGCGAGGCGGCCGAGGACTACGTCACCGAGGCGAAGGCGGAGCTGAGGTCATGACCACCACCGCGATCCCCACCGGGGAGAGGCCCACCACCGCCACCACCCCGAAACGCCGCCCCAAGCGCGAACGCCAGGGCGCCGCCTGGGTGTTCCTCTCCCCGTGGGTCCTCGGCGCGATCGTCCTCACCCTGCTGCCGATGGCCGTCTCCCTGTACCTGTCCTTCACCGACTACAACCTCTTCGACCCGCCCCACTGGGTGGGCCTGCGCAACTACACGCAGATGTTCACCGAGGAGCCGCGCTACTGGCGCTCGGTCATGACGACCCTGATGTACGTCGTCATAGCCGTGCCGCTCCAACTGGCCCTGGCGCTGGTGGTCGCGCTCGCCCTGAAGTCGATGAAAAGGGGCAAGGCCTTCTACCGGTCCGCGTTCTACGCCCCCTCGCTGCTCGGCGCCTCCATGTCCATCGCCCTGGTCTGGCGGGCCGTCTTCAACGACGGCGGTACCGTGGACAACCTTTTCGGTACCGGCGGCTGGGTCAACCGGCCGGGCTGGGCGCTGCTCGCCGTCGCGCTGCTGACGGTGTGGCAGTTCGGCGCCCCGATGGTCATCTTCCTCGCGGGTCTGCAACAGATACCCGCCGAGCTCTACGAAGCGGCGGCCGTCGACGGAGCCGGGAAATGGCGGCAGTTCCTGTCCGTCACGGTGCCCATGCTGTCCCCGGTGCTCTTCTTCAACCTGGTCCTCCAGACCATCCAGGCCTTCCAGGTCTTCACTCCCGCCTTCGCTGTCAGCGCGGGCAAGGGCGGCCCCGCTGACTCCACGCTCGTCTACACCATGTACCTCTACGACCGAGGCTTCGTCGCCTCCCACATGGGCTACGCCTCCGCCATGGCCTGGGTGCTGCTCCTTGTCATCGGTGTCGTCACGGCGGTCCTCTTCCGCACCTCGCGCTCCTGGGTCTTCTACGCGTCCGAGGGGGACCGATGACCTCCAACTCAACTCCCGTATCCGGCAAGCCCGTTCGCTGGGGCCGGGTCGCCCTGCACCTCGGCTGCCTGGCCGCGCTACTCGTGATGCTGTACCCGCTGGCCTGGCTCCTGGCGACCTCGCTCAAGCCCGCGGACGAGGTGATCGCCAGCCTCGACCTGCTGCCCAGCCATCTGGAGTGGTCCAACTACGAGACCGCCTTCGAGGGCGTCAACGACGTCTCCGTCTGGCGGCTGCTGTCCAACTCGCTGCTGATCGCGGGCGGCGCGGTCCTCGGCAACGTCATCAGCTGCTCGCTGGCCGCCTACGCGTTCGCCCGGCTGCGGTTCCGCTTCCGTGGCCCGATGTTCGCCTTCATGATCGCCACGATCATGCTGCCGCACCACGCGATCCTGATTCCGCAGTACATCATCTTCAACAAGCTCGGCCTGGTGAACACCTACTGGCCGCTGATCCTGCCCAAGTTCCTCGCCACGGAGGCGTTCTTCGTCTTCCTCATCGTGCAGTTCATGCGCGGTCTGCCCCGCGAGCTGGAGGAGGCCGCCCGCATCGACGGCTGCGGGCCCTTCCGCAGCTTCTTCCAGATCGTGCTGCCGCTGACCAGGCCCGCACTGATCACCACGGCGATCTTCACCTTCATCTGGACCTGGAACGACTTCTTCACCCAGCTCATCTACCTGTTCGACCCGGACAAGTTCACGCTCACGCTCGCCCTGCGGTCGTTCGTGGACGCCTCCAGCCAGTCGGCGTTCGGCCCGATGTTCGCGATGTCGGTGATCGTGCTGCTGCCGATCGTGCTGTTCTTCCTCGCCTTCCAGCGGTTCCTGGTGGAGGGCATGGCCAGTTCGGGACTCAAGGGGTGAGCGGGATGCCCGTGCGTGAACCCGGTGAGGTCTTCGGACCCCGCATGACCCTGTTCGCCGACATGCTGAGTGTCGGCCTGGCAACGGCCGTGACGTGTCTGCCCGTTGTGACGGTCCCGGCCGCACTGTCGGCCGCGTGTGCGGTGCTGCGGGGTGCGGGGGAGGGACAACCCGCCACCGCGGGGTGGTACTTCACGGTGCTACGGCGACGGCTGCGGGCCGGCGACCTGGCGGCGGGCGCCGTTGCCCTGGCCGGTGCGCTGCTGTTCCTGGCGGACCTGGCGCTCGCCGGGGCGGGGCTGCCCGGGGCGCCGTTGTTCGCGGTGGTGGCCGCTTGCATCGGCGTGGCCGCGCTCGTGGTGGGCCTGCGTGCGTGTGCCCGCCCCGAGTCGCTCACCGACTGGCCGGCCGCGGTGCGCGCGGCCGCCCGGGATGCCGTCCGGGACGTGGGCGGGAGCGCGCTGGTGCTGCTCGCCGTGGCGACAGCCACCCTGTGCGCCTGGATGCTGGTCCCGCTGGCTTTCCTGGCTCCCGGCCCATTGGCGCTGGCACTGACCGCCGTTCATGTCCGGCAGAACGCCGAATCCGGCTGAGGTTCCCCTCGGTTCCCCGCGCCCGTTGTCGAGCCGGAGGCTCGCAAAGGGGCGCGGGGCTGCATTCATTTGCGGCTCCGCCGAGTGGGCGCGATCAGCCACGAACGATCCGCACCCGCCCACGAGACAACACCTACCGAGCTCATGGGCGCACAGCCCCGTCCGCCGGCCGGAACGAACGCAACCGCAGCGAGTTCCCCACCACGAACACCGACGAGAACGCCATCGCCGCCCCCGCCAGCATCGGATTGAGCAGCCCCGCCGCGGCCAGCGGCAGCGCGGCCACGTTGTAGGCGAAGGCCCAGAAGAGGTTGGTGCGGATGGTGCCCAGGGTCCGGCGGGCGAGTCTGATGGCGTCCGCCGCGGCCCGCAGGTCGCCGCGGACCAGGGTCAGGTCGCCCGCCTCGATCGCGGCGTCCGTGCCGGTGCCCATGGCCAGGCCCAGGTCGGCCTGGGCCAGCGCGGCCGCGTCGTTGACACCGTCGCCGACCATCGCGACCGAACGGCCCTCCGCCTGAAGCCGCTTGACGACGTCCACCTTGTCCTGGGGCAGCACCTCGGCGATCACACGCCCGGGGTCGATGCCGACCTCGCGGGCCACGGTCTCCGCCACGGCCCGGTTGTCACCGGTCAGCAGGATCGGGGTGAGCCCGAGTGCGCGCAGGCGCGTGATCGCCTCACGGCTCGTGTCCTTGACCGCGTCGGCGACTTCGAGCACCGCCCGTGCCTCGCCGTCCCAGGCGACCGCGATCACCGTGCGGCCGGCGGACTCCGCCGCGGCTTTCATGAGCCGGAGTTCCTCGGGCAGCTCCATCGCCCACTCGCCCAGAAGGCGCTCCCGTCCGACGAGGACGGCATGACCGTCGACGATGCCCTGCACGCCGAGCCCCGGTACGTTCGCGAAGTCCTCGGGAGTGGGCAGCGAACCCAGCTTCTCCAGCGCCCCCTCGGCGACCGCGCGGGCGACCGGGTGCTCCGAGGAGTGCTCCAACGCGCCGGCCAGGCGCAGGACTTCGGTCTCGTCGGTGCCGTAGGCCGCGTGCACGGACAGCAGGGTCATGCGGCCCGTGGTGACGGTGCCGGTCTTGTCCAGGACGACGGTGTCGACCCTGCGGGTGGACTCCAGGACCTCGGGACCCTTGATGAGGATGCCGAGTTGGGCGCCGCGCCCGGTTCCGACCAGCAGTGCGGTCGGGGTGGCGAGGCCCAGGGCGCACGGGCAGGCGATGATCAGTACGGCGACGGCGGCGGTGAACGCGGCGGCCGTACCGGCACCGTTGCCGAGCCAGAAGCCGAGGGTGCCGAGCGCGAGGGCGATGACGACCGGCACGAACACCGCGGAGATCCGGTCCGCGAGCCGCTGGGCGGCCGCTTTGCCGTTCTGGGCGTCCTCGACCAGCTTGGCCATCCTGGCGAGCTGGGTGTCGGAGCCGACCCGGGTCGCCTCGACGACGAGCCGGCCGCCCGCGTTGAGGGTGGCGCCGGTGACGGAATCGCCGGGGGTGACCTCCACCGGCACCGACTCACCGGTGAGCATCGAGGCGTCCACGGAGGAGGAACCCTCGACGACGGTCCCGTCGGTGGCGATCTTCTCGCCGGGACGGACCAGGAACCGGTCGCCGACCTTCAACTCCGTGACGGGGACGGTCTGTTCGTGTCCGCCCGCACGCAGGACGGTCACGTCCTTCGCGCCCAGTTCCAGCAGCGACCTCAGGGCGGCGCCGGCCTTGCGCTTGGAGCGGGCCTCGAAGTACCGCCCGGCCAGGATGAACGCGGTGACACCGGCGGCGGCCTCCAGATAGAGGTTCCCGGTGCCGTCACCGCGGGTGATC
Organism: Streptomyces sp. NPDC005374; assembly: GCF_042872225.1. Classification (NCBI taxonomy): domain Bacteria; kingdom Bacillati; phylum Actinomycetota; class Actinomycetes; order Kitasatosporales; family Streptomycetaceae; genus Streptomyces; species Streptomyces sp. NPDC005374. Next base: position 301,522 of record NZ_JBIAKA010000007.1, read on the forward strand.
GTCAGGTCGAAGGGATGCTTCATGCCCGGGGTGCCCGCGCTCCCGAGGAACAGCGCCCACAGCGACCAGCCGAAGGCGGCCGTCGTACCGACCGAGATCAGGGTGTCCATGGTGGCCGCGCCGTGCCGGGCATTGGTGAACGCCGCCTTGTGGAAGGGCCAGCCGGCGTACGTCACCACGGGCGCCGCCAAGGTCAGCGACAGCCACTGCCAGTACTCGAACTGCAGCGCGGGGATCATCGCCATCGCGACGACCGGGACGGCGAGTACCACGGCGGTCACCAACCGCTCGCGCAGGGACCGTAGTTCGTCGGGCTCCTCGTGGTCAGGGGCGGCAGGCTTCGGCGGTTCCGGTTCCCGGGCCGTGTATCCGGTCTTCTCCACGGTCGCTATCAGGTCCTGGACCGAGACGCCGGTGTCGTACGTGACCTTGGCCTTCTCGGTGGCGTAGTTGACGGTCGCGGTGACCCCGTCCATCCGGTTGAGCTTCCTCTCGATACGGGCCGCGCAGGAGGCACAGGTCATACCGCCGATGGCGAGCTCGGTCTCGGCTGCTGCGGTGGTGGTCATCGCCACTCCTCGTGAGTACCGGGTGGGGGTATGCTGGTTCGCATCTCCTGTATACCCCTGGTAGGTATTCGGAGCAAGCGGCATCGACGGCTTGACTTGATACCCCCCAGGGGTATGGTGAACTGCATCGAGAGTCCATACCGGAGGTGTCGATCATGCACGCAGGCCTGAAGATCACCGCATTCGCCGCCGCACTGGCCGCGACGTTCGGCACCGCGTACGGCGTGGGCCAGGGCGTCGGACCCGTGGTCGAGGACAAGAGCCCCGCACGCCATGACACACACACGGCCGACGCCGACAGCGATCCACGGCAGGAGTCATCCCCGGCCGGCGGACTCCAGATCTCCGAGAGCGACTACAGCCTCGACCTCCGGACACCCCGCCTCACGGCCGGCCGAACCGCCGAACTGCGCTTCGCCGTCCGAGATGACGACGGCCGCGCGGTCACCGCCTTCCGTCGGGAGCACGACAAGGAGCTCCATCTGATCGTGGCCTCGCGCGACCTGAACACCTACCGCCATCTGCACCCCACCCGGGCCGCCGACGGAACCTGGAGCATCCCCGTGTCGCTGCCCCGCGCGGGCGACTACCGGGTCTTCGCCGACTTCACCCCCGAAAAGAAGGGCGCCGTGAACCTCACCCTCGGCGCGGACCTGGCCGTGTCCGGCACCTACACACCGCAGAGCCTGCCGACGCCGAACCCCACCGCCACGACCGACGGCTACGAGGTGAAACTGGGTGGCGCCCTGCGCCCCGGCGCCGCCCGAGAGCTGAAGCTCACCGTCTCCCGGGGCGGCAGGCCCGTCACCGACCTCCAGCCCTACCTCGGCGCCTACGGCCACCTGGTCGCCCTGCGCTCCGGCGACCTCGCCTACCTCCACGTCCACCCCGGCGGCGAGCCCGGCGACGGCACGACCGAGCCCGGCCCGGACATCTCGTTCACGGCCACGGCGCCCAGCAGCGGCACCTACCGGCTCTTCCTCGACTTCAAGCACGAGGGCAAGGTGCACACCGCCGCGTTCACGGTCCGGGCGGCAGGAGCGACGGCCGTGGACGAGGCGCCCGGTGAGGCCGCTCACGAGACCTCGGGCGACCACGGCCACTGACGATCGGGCACGGGTTCCGGATCAACCCTGAACCTTCGGGATCGGATCAGGGTGTCTGCGGCGCCGCGCACTGGGTGTCCGGCGGGCAGAACCAGGCTCGGGCCGTGTCGAGCACCTCGCGTTCGGCATCCGTCTGGTCCGTCTGGTCCGACTGCGAGCCGTAGACGATGAGCGCGTACTTCTCGCCGTCCTCGGCCTGGAACCGGTAGTCGATGACGTGGTAGCCGGCACCGGTACCGGTGGCGGGTTCGCCGCTCAGTTCGTCGGACGTGTACTCGTGCTCGGCCGCCTCGCCCCCGGACGGGTCCGTCACATCCTGGACATGGATCTCCTGGTAGCCGTCCAGCTTGCTGCTCGCCTTCTGGGACTCGACCACCGACTCGTGCGCGGTGGCCTCCATGACCTGGAAGACCTGAATCCTGCGGATGCCGTCGGGGCCGCGGTACGCGACGATGTCGATGCCGTACTGCGACGACTGGCTCTCGCGGGTCCATCCCTCGGGCACGGCGATGCGGAAGCCCTGGGCGTCGTCCAGGACCTCGTAGCCCGCCGGGGGAGCGGTCGAGGTCGACACGGACTGCTCGGGGTCGGCGGTCGTGGCGCCCTCGGAGCCGCCCGGATCGACGGGCGCCTCCTGGGCCGGCGGCCGGTAGGGCCGCGGCTCGTCCTTCCAGCCCAGGGCCCACGCGCCGAAGGACACCCCGCACACCGCGAGGACGACAGCCGTGCGCTGAAGGACGGCCCGCTGGCGCGGCAGGTCGAGATACCGCTCGGTGTGGAAGAGCCGTTCACGGCGCGAGGCGGACCACTCCTGCCGCTCGGTGTCGAACACTCTCATCGTCGCCGTCCCCCGTGTCCTCGTGCCTGTCATCGGATGTGCCGCGCACGTCAGCCGAGCAGTTGGGCGATGCCCTGGACGACCGCGGTGGCCGAGGCGATCGCGCCGGCCACCGCGGCCTGCGAGCCCAGCCAGCCCCGCACACCGCCCAGCAGCCGGGTGAGCCGGTTCGCGTCGGCCGTTCCGGTGTCCACGATCTCGGCCTCGGCGTCGGCGAGTTCACCGTCGAGCGCCTCGTCCTCGGCGCTACGGCCGGCCACCGGCGGCAGCGCACCGCGCAACTCGCGAATGGCTGCGAGGAGTTCGGAGTGGCGCGGGTCGGGTCCGGCACCGGTGGTGTTGTACGACGTCGCCCTGCCGTGGCTGCCGGTCGCGATCGACCCCCCGCTCATCGAACCGATACTCACGCCGCCACTGCCGGGTTCCTGCTCCGGAGTGCTCTGTCCGCTGTTCGACATGTGCCGCGTTCCTTCTCTCATGGCGTGTGGTTGGCATGGGTCGGCGGCGCCGGAGACGGCGGCGGGTCGTTGTGGGTGGCGCTGCCGTGGCTGCCGGTGGCGACCGCGCCGCCGGACATGTCCTTGATGAACACGCTGCCGCCGCTGAGCTGGTAGACGTGCTGCTCGAACTCCTCGGTGCGGTAGCCGTGCGCCTTCAGAGCCTCGCGGACTCCGTTCACGATCCGTTCCTGGATGGTCTTCACATAGCGGGTGCTGTCCATCCGCTGGAACGCCGACAGCCGCTTCTGGCTCGCCAGGACGCGCAGGGAGACCCTCGGCACGTCCGGCGGCGGTTCCCGCACCGACCAGTTGGTCGCGACGGTGTTGCGCAGGGTGGCGAGGCCCCCGATGCCTGCGTCGACCCCGATCGCGGGGGCGTCGCGCAGCGCGCGCAACGCGCCCCGGGCCCAGGTCTCGGGGAGCCGTTCCACCAGGGCGTCGATCGCGCGGAACTCCTTGCGGACGGGGCCGAGGACGAACGGCAGCACCTCGAGGACGAGCATGCGGCCCTGGGTGTGCACCCGGACCAGGACGGTGACCACGACCTGCTCACGCCAGGCGCCCACCCGGATCCGCAGGAACACCCGCCGGCCCTCGCCGCCCTCGTCGACGGCCTCCCGCCGGTGGGCGGCGACCTGGGCGGGGTCGTAGACGGACAGCCCATGGCGTCGGCCGTTGCCCTGGGGCATCGCGGCCGGGTCGGGGACACCGCCGATCTCCAGGTCCTCGTCGCGTGCCACTCCGCCCGGGAGGTAGACGAACCGGTCGATCTCCAGGTCCCGCAGCCGGTCCTTGCCGCTGCGCGCGGCGGACTCGCGCAGCCCCGTCAACTGCGGCTCGATCATGGTGAGCGCGGAGTCCGCGGTGAGGGGACCACCGTTCTGGCGCGGCAGAGCGGCACCGGAGAGGAGACCCGGAGCGTCCTGCTCACCGGGCTGCGGCGTGCGCCTGCGCAACTCCATCGCGAACGACCAGGGAGTGCCCTGTTCCCCCAGCCCCACGAACGACGGGCTGTCGGCGTCGTACAGGGTCAGCGATGCCTCCTGCTCCCGCTGTACGTCGTCCCGCAGCATCTCGTACAGGGGACCCGGGGGCAGCGCGGGCTGGGTGGCGGTGGGAAACGTCCAGCGGCTCAGGAGCCGGCAGAGGTTCTTGCGCTGCCAGGTCTGGTACCACCAGGCGATGAGCGCGATCACGACCGGGAACAGCAGCGGGTACGGAGTCTGGGCGTGGCCACCGAGCAGACCGGAGACGTACGAGTACCAGTAGTAGAGGGCGAGGAACCAGGCGCCGAGGGAGACCATCGTGCCTGCTCCGTCGGCGGCCTTGGCCACCGGGTCGGGCAGTCCCGCCGAACGGGCGGCCGAGCCGCCTCCGCCGACCGTGCGGGCGAACCACAACGCCAGGGCGACCAGCGCGTAGAGGACCGACCAGGGCAGGGGTCTGCCGTCGGTCAGCTGGTCGTCGCCCTGGAAGAACGCGGTGAGCACATCGCCGAAGTGCACATCCGAGCCGTCGCCCCAGCGGTCGGAGAGCCGGTCCCAGAACATGATCACGTCGGACAGGAAGAACCCCGCCCAGGCCGCGAGCATGAGCAGTGCGGCCCGTGCCTCCTGCGAGGTCACCCGCAGGGCGTGGGAGAGGACCGGCAGGATGTCGACACCGTTGGGCGGGGCGACCGGCCGTTCCCGGTGGTCGAATACCTCTTCGATGACCTGCCGTCGGAAACCGGCGTCCTGATACACGCCGACGCACAGCAGCCGGGTGGCTTCCGTACGGCTGTAGCGGTGTTGCGGAAGGCCCACACCAGACACGTCGTTCCCCCGATGCTCCGTCGTCTCCCCGGTCGACGGAATGTAGGGCTCCTGCGGCCTCTGGCGGACGGCCATGGCCGCAACGTGCACCGATGGAATGAAAACCAGGCCCAAAGCCTGGACCCGGTCCGACGGGACTGCTACGGCCGTCGCGGTGACGTGGCGCTTCGCTGAGCGCATCCCCCGCCTCAGTCGATGCGAGCCCCGGAACCGCTGACACGCACCCGCGGGTCACCCGCGCCGAGCGTCACCGTGAGCTCGCCCGGGCGGCCCAGGTCCTCGCCCTGGTGCAGAGTGAGGACGGCGTCCTCGGGGACCAGGCCGAGCTCACGGGCGTACGCGCCGAACGCGGCGGCCGCGGCACCGGTCGCCGGGTCCTCGACGACACCGCCGACGGGGAACGGGTCCCGGACGTGGAAGACGGTGGCCGACTCCCGCCACACCAACTGGACGGTGGTCAGGTTCAGTTGATGCATCAGGGATGCGAGGCGAGTGAAGTCGTACGCGAGATCCGCGAGCCGTGCGCGAGTCGCCGCCGCGAGGACGAGATGTCGGGCGCCCGCGAACGCGATCCGGGGCGGAAAGGCGGGGTCGAGATCGGCTGTGGACCAGTCGAGCGCGGCGAGCGCCTCCGTGAGGTCCCCGTCCGCGATCTCCTCGACGTGCGGCTCCACGCTCGTGAGCGTGGCCCGCACCGTCCCGCCCTCCTCGAACACCTCCACCGGCACGGTCCCGGCGCGGGTCGCGAACACCAGCTCGCCCGGGCCGATCCGCTCGGCCAGCGCGACGGCGGTGGCGACGGTCGCGTGCCCGCAGAACGGCACCTCGGCCTTGGGGCTGAAGTAACGGATGCGGAACACCCGCCCCTCCGGGCCTTCGAGACCGTCCGGCGGCGCGGTCAGAAACGCGGACTCGGAATATCCGAGCTCGGCGGCGATGGCCAGCATGTCGCTGTCGTCCAGGGCGGTCGCGTCCAGGACGACACCTGCGGGGTTGCCGCCCTCGGGGTCGCTGGAGAAGGCGGTGTAGCGCAGAACCTCTGGCTGTGGCGCGTTCGTCGTCATGGTCGCCGCAACGTGGGAAGGGCCGCGGCCATTCCGTCCCGGCGGCTTCCGGCGACGCGCACACGCGATCCCACGGGGTCAGCCGAGGGCCCGGTCCAGGTTGAACGCCGCGCTGATCAGGGCGAGATGGGTGAACGCCTGCGGGAAGTTGCCCTGTTGCTCCCCGGTGTGGCTGATCTCCTCGGCGTACAGGCCCAGATGGTTGGCGTAGGTGAGCATCTTCTCGAAGGCGAGGCGGGCCTCGTCGATCCGCCCGGCGTGCACCATGGCCTCGACGTACCAGAACGAGCAGATCGAGAACGTGCCCTCGTCGCCGCGCAGCCCGTCGGGGCTGGCCAGCGGGTCGTAGCGGTAGACGAGGGAATCCGACACCAGCTCCTGGGTCAGGGCGTCCAGCGTGGACAGCCACTTGGGGTCGGTGGGCGCGATGAACTTGGTGAGCGGCATCATCAGGACGGCCGCGTCCAGCACGTCGCCGTCCTCGTGCTGGACGAACGCCTGCCGGGTCTCGGACCAGCCGCGCTGCATGATCCGCCGGTAGATCGCGTCGCGGCACTCCCGCCAGCGGTTGAGGTCGGCGGGCAGACCGCGCCGGTTGGCCATGCGGATCGCCCGCTCGATGGCCACCCAGCACATCAGACGGGAGTACAGGAAGTTCTTGCGGCCGCCGCGGGTCTCCCAGATGCCCTCGTCGGGCTGGTCCCAGTGCTCGCACACCCACTCCACGAGGGTGCACACGTCGTCCCACTGGCCGCTGGAGATCGGCTTGGCCCACTTGTCGTAGAGGTAGATCGAGTCGATCAGGGCGCCGTAGATGTCGAGTTGGAGCTGGTCCGCCGCCGCGTTGCCGACCCGGACCGGCGCGGAGCCCTGATGCCCCTCCAGGTGCGCGAGTTCACGCTCCGTCAGATCGGTGCGGCCGTCGATGCCGTACATGATCTGGAGCGGTCCCGAGGGGCCGTGGCCTTCCGGACTGACGTGCCGGATCAGGAAGTCCATGAACTGCTCGGCCTCGCTGGTGAAGCCCAGCCGCAGCAGCGCGTACACACAGAAGGCGGCGTCCCGCACCCACACGTACCGGTAGTCCCAGTTGCGCTCGCCGCCGAGCTGCTCCGGGAGGCTCGTCGTCGGCGCGGCCACGATGGCGCCTGTGGGCGCGTAGGTGAGGAGCTTCAGGGTGAGGGCGGAGCGGTGCACCATCTCCCGCCAGCGGCCACGGTACTTGGAGGCGGACAGCCAGTGCCGCCAGTAGGCGACCGTGCTGTTGAACTGCTCCTCGGCCTCGGTGCGCGCACACCGGCGCGGGGTCACCTCGCCGCCGACCTGGTCCAGCGCGAACACCGCCGACTCGCCTTCGGAGAGCTTGAAGTCGGCGCGTACGTCCGGCCCTTCGGTCTCCAGCGGTACGGTCGCGGTCAGCCCCAGGGTCAGTTTCGGGGACTCGAAGACCGCGACGTCCCCGACCATGCGGAGGGTGTGCGGCTGGGTGCCGTAGTCGAAGCGGGGCGCCACCCGCGTGCGGAACGGGATGGAGCCGCGGACGCACAGCACCCGACGGATCAGCCGGTGCCGCTCGGTCTCCACCGTGCCGCCGTCGACGGGCATGAAGTCCTGGACCTCGCCCACCCCGTCCTCGGTGTAGAACCGGGTGATCAGGACGTTGGTGTCGGGGAAGTAGAACTGCTTGGTCCGCGCGGGCACGGCCGCCGCCAGCTCGAACCGGCCGCCGCGCTCGACGTCCAGGATCGACGCGAAGACACTCGGCGCGTCGAAGGACGGGCAGCAGTACCAGTCGATCGTGCCGTCGGTCCCGACCAGCGCCACGCTGCGCAGATCGCCGATCAGCCCGTGCTCGGCGATCGGCAGGTAGCCCGTGTCGTTCCCTGGTGATCCGCTCATCGCAGCCTCCTGCAGATCAGCCTAGGCAGGATCGGCCGCGGGTGTCCTGGGAACGGGTCCTCGGCCTGTCTTCGGGCCTCCCTCAGGCCGTCAGGACCCGCAGCCCCGCCTCTTCGAACCGACCGACCGTCTCGGGTGCCGCCGCCGCGTCCGTGACCAGGGCGTCGATCTTCTCGGTGCCGCAGATCCGTACGAACGCCCGCTGCCCCAGCTTCTCCGTCCTCGGACCGTCCTTCGATCTCCCGCTGACCCCAGCGCACGATTCCTGCGCTCGAATGCTTGATTATGCTCGAAACCTCGCTATATCTTGCAAGAACAATCATTACCACGGAGAGGTGCCGGCATGACCCATGTCGAGGACGAGCTGACCAGCCAGCCGGAATGCTGGACCCGGGCGGCGACGGAAGCGGCGCAGCACGCAGGTGCGCTTCCGTCGCCCGGGGAGCGGGTCGCGATCGTCGGGTGCGGCACCTCCTACTTCATGGCGCAGGCGGTGGCGGCACTGCGAGAAGGCGCGGGCCTGGGGGAGACCGACGCCTTCGCCGCGTCGGAGTTCCCGCACGGCCGGCCGTACGACCGTGTCGTGGCCCTCACCCGCTCCGGTACGACCACCGAAGTCATCGACCTGCTCGGGCGGTTGAAGGGGCGCACCCGCACGACCGCCCTCACCGCCGACCCCGCGACCCCCGTCATGGCAGCCGCCGACGACGTGGTCGTCCTCGACTTCGCCGACGAACAGTCCGTCGTCCAGACGCGGTTCGCCACCACGGCCCTCACCCTGCTCCGCGCCCACCTGGGCCTGCACTCCGACTCCGTCGTGACCGACGCCCGCACCGCACTCGCGACTCCCTTGCCCGAAGGGCTCGTCGGGTGCACGCAGTTCACCTTCCTCGGCCGGGGCTGGACGGTGGGACTGGCCAACGAGGCCGGACTGAAGATGCGCGAGGCCTGCCTCGCCTGGACCGAGGCCTACCCGGCGATGGAGTACCGGCACGGCCCCATCAGCATCACCACCCACGGCACCGCCACCTGGATGCTCGGCGAGGCACCGGAAGGCCTGGCCGAACAGGTGCGGGAGACCGGCGGGACGTGGGTGCCGGGCACCCTCGACCCCCTGGCCGAACTGGTCCGCGTGCAGCGCCTCGCGGTCGCCGTCGCGGCGGCCCGCGGCCTCGACCCGGACCAGCCCCGCCACCTCACCCGCTCGGTGATCCTCGCCCGCCCCTAGGGCCTGTGTGGGGTGGCGATCTGGGCTCGCGGGGCGTGGCACGCACTCCCCCAGAGGGGGGACCCCCAGCCGCGTTGCCGAAACACCCTGGTAGCTCCGCTACGAGGGCCCTTCCGGCGCCTTGCGATCGCACGCACCACGCACCACGCCCCGCTCCCTGATCCAGATCACCACCCCACACAGGCCCTAGGAGACGTCGTGCCCCTGGTCACCACCCGCGAACTCGTCACCCGCGCCGCCGCCGACCACTCCGCCGTCGCCGCCTTCAACATCATCACCCTGGAGCACGCCGAGGCCGTCATCTCGGGCGCCGAGTCCCTGGCGGCGCCGGTCGTCCTCCAAGTCAGCGAGAACGCCGTCAAGTTCCGCTACGGGCGTCTGCACCCGCTCGCCCGCGCCGCCGTCGCCCTGGCCGAACGCGCCGCCGTACCCGTCGCGTTGCACCTCGACCACGTGCAGAGCGACGATCTGCTCCGGCAGGCGGCCGACGCGGGTTTCAGCTCCGTGATGTACGACGCGGCCCGACTGCCCTATGCCGAGAACCTCGCCGCGACCCGAGCGGCAGCCGACTGGGCGCGTTCCCAAGGGCTGTGGATCGAGGCGGAGTTGGGCGAGGTCGGCGGCAAGAACGGCGTACCGCCGCTGGACGCCCACGCCCCCGGCGCCCGCACCGACCCCGCCGAGGCCCGCGCCTTTGTCGCCGACTCCGGCGTGGACGCCCTGGCCGTGGCCATCGGCAGCGCGCACGCGATGACCGAACGCACCGCCACGCTCGACCACGGCCTCCTGAAAAGCCTGGCCACCGCGGTGGACGTCCCCCTCGTCCTGCACGGCTCCTCCGGAGTCCGGGACGACGAACTCACCGCGGCCGTCGCGGGCGGCATCGTCAAGGTCAACGTCGGCACCGCGCTCAACATCGCCATGACGGGCGCGATCCGGGAGTTCCTGGCGGCCCACCCCGAGGCGGTGGACTCCCGGAAGTACCTGAGCGTCGGACGGGACGCCATGGCCGAGGCGGCCCGACGGATCATCGGGTTGCTCGGGCGGTGAGTACGGGCTGGTAGAACGCGTCGGCGGCGGGATCGTGCCAACGGATGTCGACGAAACCGGCCGCGGACACGAACTCCGTCAGCTGTGATCGTGTCAGCGCCCAGGAAGTCGTACGGCGGACGCGGACGGTCCAGTCGTCCCCCTCGCCGGCGGCCAGCTGGACGTACTCCTGGTCGTAGCGCTCGCCGTCCTCGTGCCAGTGCCACAGCTGGACGGTGATCACCCGGCCGGCTGAGGTCTCGGAGACCTGCACCGGCGCGGCGCGGGGCCTGGTCCGGCGGATCTCGTCGTAGTCCCGCACGGTGAGCACCAGCAGGCCGCCGTCCCGCACGACCCGACGCATGCCCGCGAGCGAGGCCTTGACGTCCGGGGCCGTCAGCAGATGCGCCACGGAGTTGTCGGCGCAGACGACGACGTCGAAGGCGCCCGGTGCGAAAGGCAGCCGCCGCATGTCCGCGGCGGCCGTCGGCAGCAGTGCCCCGCGGGCCGCGGCCTCCTGGGCGGCACGCGCGGCGGAGACCGGGCTCAGATCGCTGCCGACGACCCGGTGACCGGCGAGGGCCAGCCCGATCGCCTGGGTCCCGATCCCGCACGAGCAGTCCAGGACCCGTTGGGAGCCGGGCCCCACCCCCTCCCGTACGAGCGCCCCGAACACCTCCGCCTGACGCGCCATGCTCGCGTCCCAGTCGGCGAAGATCTGGTGGTAGTCGGGAGCCAGCGAGTCGTAGAAGGCGCGCACCGAGGGATCGGACATGCGATCCACCGTAGCGGCTAGCGCTTCACGGCCTTCAGCACCACGAACTTCGGTCCGCCGGCCACCAGTTCACTGTTGCCGAAGAGCTTGCGCAGCTTCAGGTGGTACCCGAGGTGACGGTTCCCGACGACCCACAGCTCGCCACCGGGCCGCAGCGCGCGGCGCGCTCCGGTGAACATCCGCCAGGCCGTCGCGTCGGTCGTCGCCTGGTGGGAGTGGAACGGCGGGTTGGTGAGGACGATGTCGACGCTGCCCTCCGGGACGCCCGTCAGCCCGTCCCCGACGCGGAACTCCGCGTGTCCGGGCACGCCGTTCGCCTTGTACGTCGCCTGCGCCGAGGCCACGGCCTGGTAGGACTCGTCCACGAACAGCACCTCGGCCCCGGGGTCGGCCAGGGCCGCCGCCGTGCCGACGACGCCGTTGCCGCAGCCCAGGTCCACGATCCGGCGGGTGCCGTGACTGTCGCGGGTGTCAGGGAGGTGCTGGAGGAAGAAGCGGGTGCCGATGTCGAGCCGGTCGGCGCAGAAGACACCCGCGTGGTTGACGACGGATCGCCCGGAGGCGGCACCGATGCCGTCCGGGAGGGTGTAGCCGTACGGCCAGGGGTTTGCTGGGCGTTCGAGCGACGGCTTCGGCTCGCAGAAGATGAGCCGGGCCTTCTTCTCGGCGAGCGAGGTGCGGGTCGGCCCGAGGATCCGCTCGAACAGCTGGAGCGTCGAGGTGTGGATGTCCTTCACCATGCCGGTACCGACGACGACCGTGCCCTCGTGCACCGCGGGCGCGAAGCGCGACAACTGGTCCTCCAGCAGGGCCAGGCTCTTCGGCACACGTACCAACAGGACGTCGATGCGGTCGGGTGGCGGGTCCTGCGTGGACAGCAGCTGGACGGCGCCCGGTTCGACGCCCGCGCGCGCGAGGTTCGCCCGGGTCGCCTCCTGGCCGAGGAAGGAGTCGGTGATCTGGACCGGCCGGTGCGCCGCCAGCGCGGTGACCAGTGCGCCCCAGCGGTCCCCGACCACCACGACCGCACCGGTCAGCGGCACCTCCTCGGCCGCGAGATGCCTGAGCAGATACTCGTCGGAGGCGTCCCAGGCGCGCAGCCGGTCACGCGGGTCCTCGGGGAAGCGGGTGAGCGCGAGCTCGCCCCAGGGGGTCGTCATACGGTCGTCCATCGTGTGCCCAGGCTATCGGAGTCGCAGCTCAGGCCCGCTCGGGCAGGATGGAACCCATGGACGCCGAGCTGTTCCCCAGGTCCCGGGCCACGGTCGCGCCCGGCGCGGTGCACGTCCCGGGCTGGCTGGACCCGGAACGGCAGCGTGAGCTGCTCGCGGCCTGCCGGGAGTGGGCGCGCCCGCCGGCCGGACTGCGCACGGTCCGCACCCCGGGCGGCGGCACGATGACGGCACGGCAGGTGTGCCTCGGCCGGCACTGGTACCCGTACGGCTACGCCCTGACGGTCGTCGACGGCGACGGCGCACCGGTGAAGCCCTTCCCACACTGGCTGGGCGAACTGGGCCGGGAAGCGGTCCGGGACACCCTCGGCCCGCGGCAGGCGCCGTACGACATCGCACTGATCAACTTCTACGACGGCGACGCCCGCATGGGCATGCACCGCGACAGCGACGAGAAGTCGGACGCGCCCGTGGTGTCCCTGAGCCTCGGCGACACCTGCGTCTTCCGCTTCGGGAACACCGGGACACGGACCAAGCCGTACACGGACGTCGAACTGCGCAGCGGCGACCTCTTCGTGTTCGGCGGCCCCTCGAGGCTCGCCTACCACGGGGTGCCCCGTGTGCATCCGGGCACCGCGCCGCCCGAGTTGGGCCTGACAGGGCGGCTGAACATCACGCTGCGGGTCAGCGGCCTGTAGCCCGTGGCACGAACGGATCATGGGAGACTCGCCCTCATGAGCGGCAAGGCGGACCCCCGGCCGGCGGGGGAAGGGACCACCTCGAGGGCGCGGCTGGACCGGGGGCGCGGCGCGCTCGGGCCCGCGCTGGAGCTCGTGCACACCGGACGCGCGCCCACCCGGGCCGTGCTCACCGCCGAACTCGGCGTGACGCGGGCGACGGCCGGCGCGGTCGCCGCCGAGCTGGAGGCACTCGGACTGATCCGCGTCGACGCCCGGCCCACCGCGGCCGCCGGCTCACAGGGCCGGCCCTCGCACCGCCTCGCGGTCGCCGAGGACGGCCCCGTCGTCCTGGCCGCGCAGGTGCACGCCGACGGATTCCGGGCCGCCCTGGTCGGCCTGGGCGGCCGTATCGTCGCCACCGCACCCGGCTGCGAGACCGTCGACGCCGACCCCGCGAAGGTCCTCGGCTCCGTCGTGGAGGCGGGCGCCGACCTGTTGCGCACGACCGGCAGGCGCTGCGTCGGTGCCGGACTCGCCGTACCCTCCGCCGTCGCCGAACCCGAGGGACTCGCCCTCAACCCCCTCCACCTGGCCTGGCCCGCGGGCGCCCCCGTCCGCCGCATCTTCGACGAGTGCGTGCGCGCCGCCGGCATCACCGGCCCGGCCTTCGCGGGCAACGACGTCAACCTCGCCGCGCTCGCCGAACACCGGCACGGCGCCGGGCGCGGCGCCAGGGACCTGCTGTGCGTGGCCACCGGACACCGGGGCGTGGGCGGCGCGCTGGTGCTCGACGGGCGTCTGCACACCGGCAGTTCGGGCCTGGCGCTGGAAGTCGGTCACCTCACCGTCAACCCCGAGGGCCGCCCCTGCCACTGCGGCAGCCGCGGCTGCCTGGACGTCGAGGCCGACCCGCTCGCGTTCCTCACGGCCACGGGACTCGCCCCGGGCCCCGAGCTGTCCCTGCTCCAGCAGGCCAACGACCTCGTCCGCAACCACTACGACGACCCGGCCGTCCGTACGGCCGCAGAGGCGCTGATCGACCGGCTGGGCCTCGGACTCGCCGGCCTGGTGAACATCCTCAACCCGGATCGCATCATCCTCGGAGGCCTCCACCGCACCCTCCTGGACGCCGACCCGCACCGCCTTCGCGCGGTCGTCGCCGACCGAAGTCTGTGGGGACAGAGCGGCGGCGTCCCCATCCTGGCCTGCACCCTCGACCACAACAGCCTGGTCGGGGCGGCCGAGTTGGCGTGGCAGCCGGTACTGGACGACCCGCTGGGGTCACTCACCCGTGACTGAACTGCTGACCGCCGAAGGACTCCGTCTGGTCGAGGTCGCCCCGCCGGCCCTTCCGGCCGAGCAGCGAGCGGCCATGAACCGCGCGTGGGACGAGGCCGTCCTGGCCAACCCGACCCTCTTCGACGGACCGGTCGCGCTCTGCGCGGGGCTTTCGCGCGACGCCGGGGAGAAGCTGGTCGTCTCCTGGTCCCGCTCCACCTACCGGTACTTCGCGCTGCGCCGCGTCCCGGGCGCCACCCCTCTGCGGTCCCTCTTCGTGAGCGTGGTGCAGCCCACGGACGACGGACGGGTGCTGGTGGGCCGCATGTCGCCGTCCACCGCGACACCCGGCCGCTGGCAGTTCCCCGGCGGATCGGTGGAGCCGCCCACCGGCGACGAGCCGCTCGACGAGCCCGCACTGCGCCACCACGCGGCTCTCGAACTGTCCGAGGAGACGGGCGTCGACACCCCGGCCGCCGCGCTCACCCGATGCCTGGTCACCCACGGCGAGGACGGCCAGGTCGGTGTGCACTACCTGGCACCGCCCCTGCCCGCGTCCCGCCTCCATGAGCGGTTCGCCGCACTCGTGGCCGCCGATACGGCACACGGGCGTGTCCCGGAGTTCGACCGGATCGCCCTCGTCGGCTCCCCGGCCGAACTGCCGGACCTCGTCGGCCCGCACGTGCTCTACCTGGAACCCGTCCTCGTGTGGACGAACCGCCGAGTAGGCTCGTGACATGCGGATCTCCGTCTCCTCGGACATGGACGAAGCAGTGGCGCGCGCCCTCGTCGACGAGCTGCGCGCGCGGGGCCACGACGTGGTTCCCCACGGCGCCCTGAGCCCCGGCGACGACCCGCAGTGGGCCGTCTGCTCCGAGGCCGCGGCCCGTGAGGTGGCCGCGGGGACGGCCGACCAGGCCATCGTGTGCTGCTGGACCGGCACCGGCGCGTCCATCGCCGCGAACAAGGTCCCCGGCGTTAGGGCCGCCCTGTGCACCGACGCCTACACGGCCGACGGAGCCCGCCGCTGGAACGACGCCAACGTGCTGGCCCTCAGCCTGCGTCTCACCTCCGAGCCGCTCCTCAAGGAGATCCTCGACGCCTGGTTCACCGCGGAGGCGAGCGAGGACGCCGAGGACCGGGAGAACGTGGCCCGGGTGGGGCGCCTGGACGCCGAACGGCAGGCCTAGCGCCTCCGGTCCCGGACACGGTGGCTCAGCCTCCGGTCCCGGCTCCCGTGCTGTCAGGAGACGAGCGGGCCAGCCACCTTCAGCTCGTCGTGTTCGATCAGCCAGCGGACGGACTCGAGTACGGCCGCCTCCGGTTCGTAGCGCGGTGTGTAGCCGAGGAGGGTGCTGGCCTTCTCGATGGTGAAGCAGTGGCTGCGGTAGAGATGCTCCCAGCTCGCCTCGGCGTGCTCAGGGGCCGTGGTCCGGCGGAACCGCTCCCAGGTCACCGGTTCCAGCGACGCGCTCCGGCCGAACCAGCCGGCACCCACGTGAGCGAACCCGCGGACGTTGAGCGCGGTGGGGGCGACGACGTTGAAGTCCTCTCCGGCCGCCGCGTCCCGGTGCTCGATCGCTCGCTCGAAGGCCTGGGCGACGTCGTCGGCGTGCACGTGGTGCATCAGCTCGACACCGCTGCCCGGGATCTGCAGCGGCTTCCCCGCCGAGAGCGTGTACCAGACCGCGGGGTCGAGGTTTCCGAGCGGGCCGATCGGGTGCCAGCCGGGACCGACGATGTGCCCGGGGTGCAGAGACGTGGTCACCACGCCCCCGGAGGCGGTCTCCTCCTTCAGCATCCGTGCGATCCGGTCCTGTTGGATGCCGTACTCCCCGACGGGCGGGGTGCCCGTGGTCTCCGAGATCGGCACCTTGTCGCTGGGGCCGCAGCGCCACACCGTGCCGCAGTGCAGCAGATGGCCGACCTCGCCGCGCAGCCGTTCGACCAGCGCGGTGGCCGCCTCAAAGGTGAAGCAGACGAGGTCGACCACGACGTCCGGGTCCAGTGCGGCCACCGTGTCGCCGAAGGTGCCCTCGGCATCCTCCCGCTCCCGGTCGGTGGCGACCTGGCGCACCTGCTGCCACTCCGGAGCATCGGCGTAGGCGGTGCGGATGCCACGGCTGATGTTGATCACTTCATGACCCGCTCGCACCAGCCGGGGGACCAGGAAGGTGCCGATGTGCCCGCTTCCGCCGATGACGACGACTCGCATGTGTTTCCCCTCGGTGTCAGGCAGGGCTATGGGGCCACGTTCGAAGGCCGGTTGCTCGTGCACATCCTGCCGCAGCCGGTGGTGACGTACGGGCCGGGGGTCGACGGCTCGATCTCGGGACGAGCAGCAGATCGCTCGCCGGTCCGTGCAGGTCATGTCCGCTTCGGGTCACCCGGCACCGACATCGGTGCGCGTGCTCAGGTGTGGCTCCGCCGGCGCCGTCAGACTCCACAACGCCGACACCAGCGGCCTGCGCAGATCGGAGCGCCGTACGCACAGACCGATGGGGAACCGATCGGGCCGCGGGCCGGCGGGGACCTCCGACAGACGCTCCCGCACCGCGCTGTGCTCCAGTACGAGGCGGGGGACCACGCCCGTGCCGCAGCCCAGGGCGACCAGTGTCAGCAGCCCTTCGTGGCCGTCGGGCTCGCAGGCCACGTCGGGGACCGTGCCCCGAGCGCGGAACCAGCGGTCGGCGGCCTCGCGGACCAGCCCGCGGTGGGGGAGGACGAACGGCCCGTCCAGGTCGGGGTCCGGACGCTCCCGCGCGGTGACGAAAACCAGGTCGGTCACCGCGACCGTCCGGCTCACCAGCCCCTCCGGCAGCCTCGCCGGGATGCCCGCCACGGCGACGTCCACCTCGCCCTCGTCCAGCCGGGCCAGCGCGGCCGCCGCGTCACCGGTGCGCAGGTCCAGCCGTACCTGGGGATGGGCCGCGCGGAACGGGGCCAACAGGTCCGGAAGCAGGGCCTGGCAGGCGGTCACCGTCGCGAACACCGTGAGGTGGCCGGTCAGTTCGGCCGGGTCGGGATGCTCCTCCCTGAAGGAGCGCCACAACTCCAGGGCCTGGACCGCGTATTCGCGGAAGCGATGGCCCTGTGCCGTGAGGGACACCCCACGCGGTCCCCGGTCGAACAGCCGGTGCCCCAGATCCGCCTCGAGGCGCTGCACGGTTCTGGTCAGGGTGGCCGGGCTGACGTGGCAGTCGAGGCTGGTCCGGCCGAAGTTCAGCGTCTGCGCGAGGTGCAGAAAGAGGCGCAGTTCCCGGTGGTCATCCATCCGACCTCGGCCTTTCAATCCGTGCAACAGTCCGCTGCGGAAGTTGCACTTGCCGCAATGCTCGGCCGGAGCCTACAACTCCACCATGACCTCCACCACGTATGCCTCCGGCGTCTTCGACCTCGAATCCATGGACGTCCCCGGCGGATCGGAGACCGTCCTGCGCGGCGGCCGGCACCTGTTCCCCCTGTTGCCGCGGGCTTTCGCCGGGATCAGCCGGGTCGGTGTGCTCGGCTGGGGCCCGCAGGGCCGCGCCCAGGCGCTCAACCTGCGTGACTCCCTCGCCGGTACGGACATCAGGGTGGCCGTGGGCCTGCGCCCCGGTTCCCGTTCGGCCGACGACGCGCGTGCCCACGGCTTCACCGAGGAGGACGGCACGCTGGGCGACTGGCTCGCGGTCGCCGCCGACAGCGACCTGGTCGTGCTGCTGATCGCGGACGCGGCACTCGCCGCCCACCACCAGCAGATCTTCGCGGTGCTGAAACCCGGTGCCGCGATCGGGCTCTCGCACGGCTTCCTCCTCGGCCATCTCCGGGAGAGCGGGGGCGAGTTCCCGGCAGGGCATCCGGTCATCGCCGTGTGCCCCAAGGGCATGGGTGACTCCGTGCGCCGCCTCTACCAGCAGGGCGCCGACATCAACGGCGCCGGGATCAACAGCAGTTTCGCCGTGCACGCCGACCCCGACGGCCGGGCGGTCGACCTCGCGCTCGGCTGGTCGGTGGCGCTCGGATCGCCGTACACCTTCCGCACCACCCTCCGGAGCGAGTACCTCTCGGACATCGTCGGTGAGCGGGCCATCCTGCTCGGTGCGGTCCACGGCATCGTCGAGAGCCTGTACACGCGCTACCGCCTGGCCGGGGACGACGAGGCGACCGCGTACGAGAGGTCCTGCGAGAACGTCACCGGGCCGATCGCCCGCACCATCTCGCACGCCGGACTGCGCGCCGTCCGCGACGGCCTCGATCCGGCCGACCGGGACGTCTTCGACCGCGCGTACACGGCGACGTACGCACCGGCCCGCGAGATCGTCGCGGAGATCTACGACGAGGTCGCCGACGGCACCGAGCTGCGCAGTGTGATCCTGGCCGAACGGCGGCTGGGGGCACGGCCGATGAGCGAGATCGGCGGCTCACCGATGTGGGGTGTGGGTGACCGGGTGCGGGCGCGGCGGGGCGAACGCGAGCTGTCTGTCGACCCGTTCACGGCCGGGGTGTTCGTCGCCACCATGCTCGCCCAGATCGACGAGTTCGCCGAACGCGGCCACCCGTGGTCGGAGATCGTCAACGAGTCGGTCATCGAGGCCGTCGACTCCCTCCTGCCCTACATGCACGCGCGCGATGTGGCCTTCATGGTCGACAACTGCTCCCGTACCGCCCGCCTCGGCGCCCGCCGGTGGGGTCCGCGTTTTCAGGCCGCCTACGAGCAGATCGCGTACCCGGCCGCCGAACGCCCCGCGGACGAGGCCCTGATGACGGCTTTCCTGAGCCACCCCGCCCACGGGGCGCTGGCCGCGGCGGCGAAACTCCGGCCGTCGGTGGACATCTCGGTGGCGTAGCGCCGATGTCAGTGGCGGCGGTTAGCCTGCGGGTCATGTTCGAGACGACTGAGGGCGACCGCGCCTTCCCGCCCGCCCTGGCCGATGTGGCCCGCGTGGAGTTCGACTACGACGACGGCGAGGGCGTCGACTTCGAGCCGTACGACGCCTTCGACTCCGCCGAGGAGACCACCGACTGGCTCCGCAACTGGACCGGCAACCACGAACTGGACGGCGACGCCTACCGGGTCTTCGGCCAGGACGGCACCGGAGGTCTCGCCGCCCTGTGGTGCGTACGGCCGGGGCGGCCCCTCGCCGAGCAGCCCGTGGTGTTCCTGGGTTCCGAGGGCGAGCGCGGTGTGGTGGCGGCCACCCTGTCCGACTTCCTGTGGGTGCTGGCCGACGGCCTGGGACCGATGGAGGTCGTGGAGTACGGGCAGTACGAGGCACGCCCGAACACGGCGCTGACCGAACTCGCCGAGCGCCACGCGGTCACCCCGCGCCGCACCACCCGGGACATCGTCACCGCCGCCCGTTCGGAGTTCCCGGCCTTCTCCGAGGACATCGACGCCCTCTGCCGGTGAGCGCCGGCGCCGGGGTGAGGTGCGGCCCGCCGCGGGAGAGGTCGGCAGCCCGTACGGCGTCCACGGCACGACAGGCCCCCACCCTGGGCGGCGAACGCGGCCGGCTCGGCCCTCGCCGCGGTGACGCTTCGCTACTCCTGCCGGGGCAGTTGCGGGCTGCCGAAGAACAGATGGTCGCGCGCGTCGCACACGCCGAGCCGTTCGTCGGGCACGTCGCCGGTGACCGTACAAACCGCGCTCACCACTGGCGTCCCCGTGGCAGCCGCTCCCGGCCCGGCGCCGACACGTGCAGCACCTCGAACACCTCACCGTCGGCCTTGGGCGCCTCGTGCGTCCACAGCGAGAATTGGGTCAGCTCCCAGCGGGCCGTGTCCACGGCGGCGGCCGCGAACACCACGCCGTCCTCCCGGGCGAGCCGCTCGGTCTCACCCACCGCCTCCGCCATCACCTCGGCCAACTCCACGCCGTCGGGCACCGATTGACTGCGACGCACAGCCGACCGGGCAGGGATGTCGACAGCACCGCCCTCCGCGTACGACAGACCCGTCCACTGCCGTACCGACGGCCGCCCGAAGTCGTTGCTCACCTTCTGGAAGGCACCCTCCCAGAGGAACGTGTTCATGCCGTCCACGGTGTCCCAGAGGTAGAAGGGCGCGTACTGGTTGACGGGCGAGCCGCTCACCCCGCGCTCACGCATCAGATACGTCTTGAATCCGAGCCCCGGCCAGTCGTCGAGCAGATGCCCG
This sequence comes from Streptomyces sp. NPDC005374, assembly GCF_042872225.1. Lineage (NCBI taxonomy): Bacteria > Bacillati > Actinomycetota > Actinomycetes > Kitasatosporales > Streptomycetaceae > Streptomyces > Streptomyces sp. NPDC005374. Next base: position 321,612 of record NZ_JBIAKA010000007.1, read on the forward strand.
ACCCGGGCCACCCGGGCCCGGATGACCTCCATGTCGTAGTCGGCGGGCAGTGTGAGCTCGTACTGCATGGCGTGCATCCGGTGCCTCCTAGGGCGGGGTGGTCCTCGGGACCGCCATGCGCGTCCCAGCCGGCGGTCGAGCCGTCCTCCGCGGCCTCGACGACCGCGAGACGGGTCCGCTGATCCGGTGAAGTCCTCGGCCGCTCCCTGCCGGGTCCCGGACGCCGTCGGGTGATCTGCACGTGGTGAACTCCCTTACGGGGAGTGGGGTGTGAGCAGTGCGAGCAGCCCCCGCACGCCCGTGTCGAACGCCGCGGGCGAGCCGGACGCCCGGGCGAGGACATAACCGCCCTGGACGGTCGCGAGAACCGTCGCCGCGATCTCCTCGCCGTCCAGCCGGGACGCGAACTGGCCCTGTTCCTTGCCCTCTTCGACGATCCCGGCGATCCGTTCCCGGATCCAGTCGATCGTCTCGTCGACCGGCGCGCGCAGTTCGTCGCTGGCGATGACGTCCGGGTCCATCGTGAGCCGGCCGATCGGACAGCCGCGCAGTACGTCCCGCTCGCGCCGCAGATACGCCTCGATGCGTTCGTACGGCGTCCCGGGCCCGCCGAGTGCCGCCTCCGCAGTGGCCCGCAACTCTTGGGCGGTACGCCTGATCGCGGCCAGCGCCAGCTCCGGCTTGCCCTTGAAGTGGTGGTACATGCTGCCCTGTCCGGCGCCCGCGCGCTCCAGGATGGCCTTGGGGCTGGTGCCCACATAGCCGCGCTCCCACAGCAGCTCACGGGTGGACTCGATCAGTCGGTCCGAGGTGCTCATACACGCACTGTACATACTAGTAGTTACAGAAGTCGAGACCCTGAGGAGCAGGCAGGGCCGGCCCGCGTACTCCCCGGGAGGTACCCGCACTGCCGCTGCCCGTACGACGACCCGGACCCCTCCCCGGAGCCAGTCTCGAAGCATCACACCTTCAGGAACTCCAGGGAGATGAACCGACATGCAGACTCTCGCCAACTGGGACGGCGGCCCCGGCCCGTGGATCCTCTTCTTCCCGTTGACCTGGGCGGCCGTCGTGCTCGGCGTCGTGACTGTCCTGCGCCGCACCGCCTGGCGCGGCCGCCGCGGACCGTGGCGCGCCATGACCGACAGCGGTCCCTCCGGCGACTCGCCCATCGCCATGCTCGGCCGACGTTTCGCCTCGGGTGAGATCGACGAGGACGAGTACTGGCGCCGGCTCTCCGTCCTGGACGAGCAGTTCGGCCGGGCGACGGGCAAGGGCGGTGCGGCATGACCGCCGCGACCGTCCCGACGAGGACGCTGCCGGCCGCCCGGGTGGTCGACGCGGTGAAGCTGTACGGCAGTGGTGACACCGGCGTGAGGGCCCTGGACGGGGTGAGCGTCGACTTTCCGGCCGGGCGCTTCACCGCGATCATGGGGCCCTCGGGCTCCGGCAAGTCCACTCTCATGCACTGCGCGGCCGGCCTCGACACACTGACCGAGGGTGGTGCCTACATCGGCGACACCGACTTGGGTTCCCTCGACGACCGCCGTCTGACCCTGCTGCGCCGGGACCGTGTCGGCTTCGTCTTCCAGGCCTTCAACCTGGTGCCGACGCTGACCGTGGCGGAGAACATCCGGCTGCCGCTCGACCTCGCGGGCGATGCGGGCGACCCGGAGTGGATCGACGCGCTCGTCGACGTCGTCGGCCTGCGCGACCGGCTCCACCACCGGCCGGCCGAACTCTCCGGCGGACAGCAGCAACGCGTCGCCGTGGCCCGCGCGTTCGCCGGCCGGCCGGACGTCGTCTTCGCCGACGAACCCACCGGAAACCTCGACTCCCGCTCCGGCGGCGAGGTCCTCGGCCTGCTCGGCAGGACCGTGCGCGAGACGGCCCGTACGGTCGTCATGGTCACCCACGACCCGGTCGCCGCCGCCCACGCCGACGAGGTCGTCTTCCTCGCCGACGGACGTCTGGTGGACCGTATGGAATCCCCGACCGCCGACAAGGTCCTCGACCGGATGAAGGCCTTCGAGACGCCCGCACGGACGGAGACGCTCTCATGAACGCCTCCGTACGCCTCAGCGTCTCCTCCCTGCGTGCCCACAAGCGGCGCTTCGCCGGGACCTTCCTCGCGGTGTTCCTCGGTGTGTCCTTCCTCGCCGGGACCCTCGTGATGGGTGACACGCTCCGCGCCGGCTTCGACACCATGTTCGGCAATGCGACCGGCGGCACGGACGCGGTCATCCGCAGTGCCGGGGCCATCACCACGCCTGGGGAGAGCCAGGGGGTGCGCGAACCGGTCAGCACCGGGCTCGTGCGGACCGTCGAGCGGGTTCCGGGTGTCGCGGCCGCCGTGCCCGACATCCAGGGCGCAGGACAGTTGATCGGCGCGGACGGCAAGCCCATCGGCGGCCAGGGCCCACCCACCCTCGCCGGCAACTGGATCGACGACCCGAAGCTCAACCCGTACCGGCTGGCCGAGGGCCGCGCCCCCGAGAAGTCCGGCGAGGTCGTCGTCAACCGCGGCACCGCCGACCGGGGCGGCCTGAAGATCGGCGACAGGACCGTCCTGCGCACGCCCGACCCCGTCGAGGTCACCATCGTCGGCCTCGCCACCTTCGGAGGCGAGGACGGCATGGCCCAGGTGACCTTCACCGGCATGACCCGGTCCGACGCCGAGAAGTACCTCATGGCCGGGCCCGGCGAGGCGTCGGGCATCCAGGTGCGCGCAGGTCCCGGCGTCAGCCAGCGGGAACTCGTCGACCGGCTGACTCCCGTGCTGCCCAAGGGCGTTGAGGCCATCACCGGTCAGGAGTCGACCGAGGAGAACACCGACATGATCTCCAGTCAGTTCCTGTCGGTCTTCACGACCCTGCTGCTGGTGTTCTCGGGCGTGGCGCTCCTGGTCGCCACCTTCTCCATCCACAACACCTTCGTGATCGTCGTCGCCCAACGCACCCGTGAGAACGCGCTGTTGCGGGCACTCGGCGCCTCGCGTCGTCAGGTCACCGCGTCGGCCCTGACCGAGGCGAGCGTCGTGGCGGTGACCGCGTCCGCGGCGGGTCTGGCGGGCGGCATCGGTATCGCCGCCGGGCTCCAGGCCCTGTTCCCGGCCATCGGATTCCCCTTCCCCGAGGGCGACTTGGTGGTCAGCGCCCTGTCGATGGCGCTGCCGCTCGCGGTCGGCATTGTGGTCTGTCTGGCCTCCGCGCTGCTGCCCGCCGTACGGGCCGGCCGCACCGCCCCGCTGGCCGCCCTGCGCGAGACGGCCGTCGACCAGTCGGGCGCCTCCCGCGTCCGCGCGGTCACCGGGGCGGGCCTGGCCGCGCTCGCCCTGGCCGTCACGCTCACCGGCGTCCTGGTGTCCCCGTCCATCCTGCTGGCGGGAACGGGGGCGGTCCTCGCCCTGGCCGCCTTCGTGGTGCTCGGACCGGTCGCCTCGACGACAGCCGTACGTGTCCTCGGCGGCCCCCTCGACCGCCTTCGCGGAGTCACCGGCCGGCTCGCCCGACGCAACGCCCTGCGCAGCCCCAAACGGACCGCCGCCACCGCGAGCGCGCTGATGATCGGCGTGGCCGTGGTCTCGCTGTTCACGGTGTTCGGAGCATCGCTGAAAGCGACCATGGACCAGACCGTGTCCCGGTCCTTCGCGGGCGATGTCGCCGTCAGCACCCCGTCGTTCGGCGCGGGCGGCAGTGGTCTGAGCCCCCGGCTCGCCGCAGCGGTGCAGCGCCTGCCCGAGGTGGACACCGCCGTAGGACTCGGTCGCGGAGTCGCCGAAGTCGACGGCGTGGGACGGGCGTTGACTGTCACCGACCCGCTCGCACTGGAGCGCACCTTCGACCTCGGCAAGGTCCGGGGCTCCCTGAACGACCTGGGCCCCGACGGCATCGCCATCACCGAGAAGGAGGCTGACAAGCAGCATCTCGCCCCCGGTGACACGGCCCGCCTGACCTTCACCGACGGCACGTCACGGACCTTCACGGTGCGCGCGCTCTACGGGCAGTCGGAGCTGGCGGGGGAGTACGTCATCACCCGGGCCGCCTGGGCCCCGCACCGCACGCAGGACTCCGACACCCTGGTCGCCGTCTCCTTCAAGGACGGCGTGAGCACCGCCGCGGGAAAGGCGGCGGTGAAGAAGGTGGCGGCACAGTACGGCAAACCCGAGGTGCAGACCCGCGACGAGTACGCGCAGTCCTCGGCCGGCGGAATCGACATGATGCTGACGCTCGTCTACGCGCTGCTCGCCCTCGCGGTCCTCATCGCCCTGCTGGGCATCGCCAACACCCTGACGCTCGCGATCCACGAGCGCACCCGTGAGCTGGGTCTGCTGAGGGCCGTGGGCCAGACCCGGTCCCAGCTGCGGGCCATGGTCCGCTGGGAGTCGGTCCTCGTCGCCGCCTTCGGCACCGTCGGCGGACTCGCCCTCGGAGCGTTCCTCGGCTGGGTCCTGGTCGAGGCCTCGGACGGCGCGAGCGACAGCACCTTCGCCTTCGCGATGCCGCCGCTGCAACTCGCGGTGGTCGCGTCGGTGGGCCTCGCGGCGGGAGCCCTCGCGGGCCTGCGCCCGGCCCGGCGCGCGGCTCGCCTGGATGTGCTCCGGGCGATCGCGACCGAGTGAGGACGAGGAGTGTCACCGCCCGGTCAGCCGGCAACGGCGGACCGGGCGGGAGCGTGTTCGGGCCTGTGGCTGTCCACCGAGACGTCCGCGAACCTGAGTGCGGGCTTCTCCGTGACCGTCCGCCGGAGCGGATGGGCGACTCCAGGCCGAACAGCGGCAGGCGTCGGCAGCGTGAACCACACGACCTTGCCCGACGGGCCGTCCGGCCGGACGCCCCAGCTCTCGCTGACCGCGGCGACCATCGCGAGCCCGCGCCCGCACGTGGCGAGCGGCTCGGTGTCCTCGATGTCGGCCACGACCGGCAGACGCGGGTCGTGGTCGTGCACCGAGACCATGAGCCGGTCGAGCAGCAGCTCGATCTCCACGGTGCACGTCTTGTCGGGCTGGGCATGGCGGTGGACGTTGGTCAACAGCTCCGTCACACCGAGCTCGGCCCGGTCTATGAGGGGATCCATATGCCAGTAGCGCAAATGCGCGGAAAGGATTCTGCGGACCTGGCCGATCCGCGACGGCAGCGCTTGGAGCTCTACCGTGCAATGCCTGCTTGGGTGACTGATCACAGCTGCGACTCCCCGACGTGAGGTCCGGAAGAACACGGAGTTCGGATCGAGCAGGAGCCTGGACGAAGACGGCCGCCTGCTGTCGTGCCCGGCGGGCTGGTTCGCAGCGTAATCGCCGGTAAACCCAGAGTGATGTGGGATCAGCGTGACGCAGGAGGTGGGGTAGCGCAACTCGCGGTCGGCAAAGCCTGCCCGCGCCGGGCGCGACGACTCAGTCCCGACGTCCGGCAGCCCTGCGTACGGCCTCGATGAACCGGCGTGCCGCCGGCGGCCCCGGCTCGCCCGGAGCGGGGTCGTGATCGCCCAGGGTCAGCAGATACCGGTTTCCGTTGAGATCCGCGAGGGCCCGGTCGTCCGCCGCGAACCAGGGCTTGGAGGCACGTACCGCCTGCACCGGCGCACTGTCGATCTCGCTGCCGTAACTGGTGAGCAGTTCCAGTCTGCCGTCGCTGATCCGCACCTGACCGGCCCGGGTGAGCGAGCGCAACCTCTTGCCGATCCGCACGCCCATCGCCGTGAACTCCGGCTCAGCCATGCCGCCCCGCCCCCTTGTGCGCGTCGGTGTGCCGGCCCGTGTTCCCGCATGGGCCGAGAGCCGGCTCCTGTAGTGATCCAGTGTGCGCCCCCGTCCGAGACTGCGTCCCGCCTGCTGCAGTCTGCCCGTCATGGGCGTGGAGCACCAGTACGCATGGCACCTCGCCGGGAGTGCCCGGAGCACTCGTCCGAATGCGCCCCCGCAGCCGCGTCACAGCGCGACCCCAGGGGTGCCTTTGGGTCTCTCAAAGGTGTGTTTATGCAGGTGAGAAGGGTGCGGAAGGTGTCTATGATCGAACCGTCGGCTGCGTGACCCGCCGTCGGCGCGCAGCGTAAGGAGCCCTGTCGTGAGTACCCCTCAACCGACCCGGACCGGCGGCACACTCGACGTCGACCGCAGTGACGCCGCCTATCGCGGCTGGCTGAAAGAGGCCGTTCGCAAGGTCCAGGCCGACGCCAACCGCTCGGCCGACACCCACCTCCTGCGCTTTCCGCTGCCCGAGAAGTGGGGCATCGACCTGTACCTCAAGGACGAGTCGACCCACCCGACCGGCAGCCTCAAACACCGGCTCGCCCGCTCACTCTTCCTCTACGGCCTGTGCAATGGCTGGATCCGGCCGGGCCGCCCGGTGATCGAGGCGTCCAGCGGTTCGACGGCCGTCTCGGAGGCGTACTTCGCGAAACTGATCGGCGTGCCCTTCATCGCGGTCATGCCGCGCACGACGAGCGCCGAGAAGATCCGCCTCATCGAGTTCCACGGCGGCCGATGTCACTTCGTGGACGACCCGCGCACGATGTACCAGGAGTCCGCCCGTCTCGCGGTGGAGACCGGCGGCCACTACATGGACCAGTTCACCTACGCGGAACGGGCCACGGACTGGCGCGGCAACAACAACATCGCCGAATCCATCTTCCGGCAACTGGAGTTGGAGCGTTTCCCGGAGCCCGCGTGGATCGTCGCCACGGCCGGTACCGGGGGTACCTCGGCGACCCTCGCCCGGTACGTGCACTACATGCAGCACGACACCCGCATCTGTGTGGCCGACCCGGAGAACTCCTGTTTCTTCGAGGGCTGGACCACCGGCGATCCGGACGTCACCTGCGACTGCGGCTCGCGCATCGAGGGCATCGGCCGGCCCCGCATGGAACCGAGCTTCGTACCCGGCGCGATCGACCGCATGATGAAGGTCCCGGACGCGGCGAGCGTCGCCGCCGTGCGCGCTCTGGAGCAGGCCATCGGCCGTCGGGCAGGCGGCTCGACCGGCACCGGGCTGTGGAGCGCGCTGAAGATCATCGCCGAGATGGTGGCCGAGGGCCGCCGTGGGAGCGTCGTCACCCTGCTCTGCGACCCCGGCGACCGCTACCTCGACAAGTACTACTCCGACGCGTGGCTGGCCGAGCAGGGTCTCGACATCGAGCCGTACACGACAGCCATCGCCTCGCTGCTGGAGACGGGGGTCTGGCCCGACTGAGGGTCCACGCGGCGCACCGCCGCGCAGTTGCCGATCAGCAGGCCGACGTCGGCTCCTGCCCGTCGGGCGGCCGACCGGTCGAGGAGCGGCAGGCCGACGGCCGGAGCGCACCGAGCGAGCCGTCGGGCGATCGCCACCGGGTGAGCCGTCGACCGACCGCCATCCGGCGAGGGCCGGCGAGGCGAGGGGAATCGTCGGCCGGTCGCCAACGGGCGAGCCATCGGTCCGACGACTCCTGGGGAGCCCTCGGTCGGCTGCTGCCCGGCGGGCCATTGCCCGGCTGTCGGTCCGGCAGGCCGCCGGTCGGCCGACGCGCGGCGAGCCATCGGTCGGAGCGCGTCGGGCGGCCCGTCGGCCGGTCGCGAGCGGAATCGTTGGCGACTGTCGGTGCGTGGGTCGGTTGGTGTGCGGCGAGGTGCTGGTCGGCTGACGTGCGGTGAGTCATCAGTCGAGGCGCTTGGGCGGCCCGCCGGCGACCGTCGGTGCGTCGGTCGGCTGGTGTGCGGCGAGGTGCTGGTCGGCTGGGGAGCGGCGGGCCTCCCGCGACGCGGTCAGGCCCTCGGGCCCGGCCTCCACCGGGCAACCCAGCGGCGCGAGCACTCGACACCCCGACGGGCCATCGGCGGACCGCTACCCGGCGAGCCGCCGGTCCAGGGCCCTGACCGCGCTACGGAAGGCCCGCCCCAGCCCGGCGCGGCCGAGCTTCGCGACGACGCGGAAGGCCGCCGTGCCGTCCACGGCGAACGTCCACCGCACCCGGGTGCCCGTTCCGGTGGGAGTCAGGAGCCACTCCTCGGCGATGGCGCGGGCGCCGGGAGCGTTGGCCACGTCGACGCGGTAGGCGTACACCTCGGGGTCCTTGGCCGCGATGACCGTCTCCTGGAAGCGCCCGCCGCCCTTGAGGTGGATCTCGCGGGTCGAGCCGTCCCCGGTGGACCGGGCCAGCGTCACCGCCGAGAACCACTCCGCCCAGTCCGGCACGTCCTCGGCGAGGGCACGGAAGACGGCCTCCGGCGGCGCTGACATCTCCTGCGTGAACACCAGCCGTACGGGCGCGGTCTCGATGAAGTCGAGCCCCACCGCACGCAGTTGGTGAGCCATGGGAACCCCCTGATCGACCAGGAGGTGTCACCTTAACTGACGCTCAGTCAGCTGTCTGCACCCTCAACGGACTCACCAGTGGACTCACCGGCAACCACCAGCCGCCGCAGATGCTCGGAGATCTCCGCGCGCGCCGCGGCCGGCAGCCCCGCGTCCGTCACCAGCGTGTCGACCTGTTCCAGAGAGGCGAACGAACTCAGCCCCACAGTTCCCCACTTGGTGTGGTCGGCGACCACCACGACACGCCGCGCCGACTGCACGAGACGGCGGTTGGTCTCGGCCTCGGCGAGGTTCGGCGTCGACAGCCCGGCCTCGACCGATATCCCGTGCACGCCGAGGAAGAGCACGTCGAAGTGGAGCGCCCCGATCGCCTGGTCGGCGACCGGCCCCACCAGCGAGTCGGAAGGCGTGCGCACACCGCCGGTCAGTACCACGGTGGCCGCGCCCTGGCGGGGCCCCGTGGTGCGCTGCGCCGCGTGGAAGACGTCGGCGACCCGCACCGAGTTGGTGACGACGGTCAGATCCGGCACGTCGAGCAGATGGTGGGCCAGCGCGTACGTCGTCGTACCGCCCGACAACGCGATCGCGGTACCCGGCGCGACCAGCTCCGCCGCGGACCGCGCGATGTCCTCCTTGGCGGTCAGCTCCAGGCCGGACTTCGCCTCGAAACCCGGCTCGTGGGTGCTCGCCTCGACCACGGGGACCGCACCGCCGTGCACCTTCTCCAACACGCCCTGGCGGGCCAGCGCGTCGAGATCGCGCCGCACGGTCATGTCCGACACGCCGAGCTTGCGGGTCAGCTCGTTGACGCGCACCCCGCCGCGGCGCCGGACCTCGTCCAGGATCAAGGCGCGCCGCTGCTCCGCGAGGAGGTTCTGATTCTCGCTCACGTACGCTCCGGTCCTTTCGCCTCAAGCCGTCCCACACGCCGTACACCCGCTCCAACAAGCACATTTTGCCCGTCCCAGGCGTGCGGACGTCCCATACTCGCACGGGCCCCCTCCGGTCGCGCCACCGCCCGTCCCGTCGCGCTCATGTCACCAGCTTCACACCGGGGCTCCCGCTGTCACCCGGATCGGGGAGATTCCGTGACGAGACGTGCGCGAAACACGCCGAGCGGAGATCCTTGTGCCCGCACGGACAGATGCCGACAGCGCGTCACGGGGGAAGTGCGAAAAGTGGAACGTGTCCCGACCGCGGGCACGGACGGCTCGGCCGCCCGGCCCGAAGAACCCGGCACCGCCCTGGAACTCCTGGTCCACGGAGTGGGCGGCACCACACCGGAGAAGATGCTCGACGATCCGCGCACGGTGCGGATCACCGGCGACGACATCGCGGCCGTGTTCCGGCGCGCCGACGACGTCGACGCGGAGACCGCAGATACCGGCCCGCACGACGGCCGCACCCGCCCGATACCCGAGGCGTACGTCTGGTGCAACCTCACGTCGGGAAATGGCACCCGCGCCCTGTGGCTGCTGTTGCTTCCGTTCATGGTGGTCAACCTCGCCCACTGGATGCGCCCCACCACGCGCGGCCGTAGACGAACGGTGCGGCTGTACGGCCTGCTGGTCCGGCTCGCGGGCCTGACCCTTACGGTGCTGTTGATCGCCGCGGCCTGTGAGGTGGCCCTGGACCTCGCGGCATGGCAGTGCGCGGGCACGCGCGCGTGCGCCGAGTCGCACTCCTGGCTGGGCTTTCTGTCGCCCGACGTCTCGGAAGGAGGCTGGTGGAGCAGACCCGGCCGCCGTCTCGCCCTCGCGGCTCTCGTCCCGGCCGCGCTCACCGGTCTGCTCTGGTACCTGTCCCACCGCACCTGGAGCGACTACGAGTCCCAGCAGCCCATGTCCCGCCAGGGCGCGCCCGAGGACGACCATGACCGCACCGCGCTCGGCCGACCCGGCTTCTGGTACGGCCGCCGCCTGGTCGCCCGCCTGCGCGCCGCGCACACCGCCGCCGGACTGCTGACGATCGCCGCGGCGGTCGGTTCGACGGCTGCCCGCTTCGACCGCGGCCCGGACGGCCCCGCCCTGCTCGACACCCTCGGCCGACTCCTGCAGACCGGGCTCGTCGCCGCCGGGGTCGCCGTCGTCTGGGTGGTGTGCCGGCGCGGACGCAGCGAGAAGCATCTCGACCGGGCCCTCGACGAGCATCTCGTACGACTCCTGCCGCTCGCCGCGCTCCTTCTGCTCGCCCTCGCCGCGGTGTACGCCGGGTGGGAGCGGCCGGGGTGGCAGTCGCACGGCCGGCTGTCGGGGGACGCCACCTTCGGCGGCATCGCCTTCGTCCAGGGAGCGCTGGTCATCGCCCTCGCCGCGGTCGCCCGCGTGCTGTACCGCACGCATCCCGACCCACGGGCCGCGCTGCGGGGCCTGGGCGGACCCGCCGTGGCGATGCTGGCCTGCGCGCTGGGCGGGGTGATGTCCGGCGGTGTGTCGCAGCGGGTGGCGGACTGGCTGGACGGCACCGGCGCGAGCATCCCCGGACCGCCGGTCCTGCTCACCTGGCAGGCGTCCGTGATCCCGCTGGTCCTCCTCGTGCTTCTGGGGCACTGCGCCTGGCTCGGCCGGCGGACCGTGCGGGCCGGCCGGGCCCAACTGGCCACGGTGGAGAGCGAATACCCCGAGGAACCCAAGGACGCGGCACGCACCCGGCACATCGCAAGAACCCGCGCCATGGCCGCGCTGACGGACCGGGGACCGCGCCTGCTCGGCGTGACGTCGGCCAGCACCCTGCTGCTCGGCGCCGCAGCCCTCGTCGGCGCGCTGACCTCCCACGAGACACCGGGCAAGGCCGCCGAGGGGTCGTACGCCTTCGTCGAGAGTGCCGCGCAGAGTGCACAAGCACTCGGGTCCTGGCTGATCGGCCTCGGCTTCATCCTGTTCGTCACCTGGGGAAGACGCGCCTACAAGGACCCCTCCGCCCGCCGCACCATCGGCATCCTCTGGGACGTCGGCACCTTCTGGCCCCGCGCGGCCCACCCCTTCGCCCCGCCCTGCTACGCCGAGCGCGCGGTACCCGACCTGACCTGGCGGATGGCGACCTGGACCCGGACCACGCGCGGCCGGCTGGTCATCTCCGGACACTCCCAGGGCAGCGTGCTCGCGGCCGCCGCGGCCTGGCAACTGGAGCCGCCGGTCCGCAAGCGGGTCGCCCTGCTGACCTACGGCTCCCCGCTGGAACGCCTCTACGGCCGCTGGTTCCCGGCCCACTTCGGCCCGGCCGCCCTCACCGCCCTGCACCACGACGTGGACTGCTGGCGCAACCTCCACCGGCTCACCGACCCCATCGGCGGCCCGGTCCGGCTGCCCGGCGACTGCGGCCCCGAGGTGGACCGGGAGCCCCTGAAGGACCCGCTGGTCCACGGCCGTACCGACCTGCACCCGCTGCCCGCGCCGATCCTCGGCCACTCCGACTACCAGGCCGACCCGGTGTTCGCCGAGGAGCGGGCGAAACTGCTGGGCAGGCTCCAGCCGGACGTGCCGGGCCCGCGGTCTCAGGACGACTCGGGCAGGTCCTCGGCGTAGAGCAGCGTGAGATCGTCCGTGGTCGGGTCGTCCACCTGGGCGACCCGGCTCGCGTGCCGCTCCACCATCGCCTCGAAGGTCTGGCGAGCGGTACGGCCGTTGCCGAAGGCAGGCCCCTTGGGCAGCACCGTGAAGTACTTCCGCAGGGCCTCCGGGGCGCCCGGTGCCAGCCGGTACTCGTGCTCCTCGGCCTGCTGCTCCACGATGCTGAGGAGTTCCTCGGGGTCGTAGTCGCTGAAGGTGATGGTGCGTGAGAAACGGGAGGCCACACCCGGGTTGACCGACAGGAACCGCTCCATCTCGGCGGTGTAGCCCGCTACGATCACCACGACCGCGTCCCGGTGGTCCTCCATCAGCTTGACCAGCGTGTCGATGGCCTCCTTGCCGAAGTCCCGGCCCGAGTCCTCCGGCGACAGCGCGTACGCCTCGTCGATGAACAGCACTCCGCCGCGCGCCCTGTCGAAGGCCTCCTGAGTGCGGATCGCGGTGGAGCCGATGTGCTCGCCGACCAGGTCGACGCGGGACACCTCGACGAGATGGCCCTTCTCCAGCACACCGAGGGACGCGAGGATCTCGCCGTAGAGCCGGGCCACCGTGGTCTTGCCCGTGCCGGGGGAGCCCGTGAAGACCAGGTGGCGCTTGACGGACGCGGCCTTGAGACCGGCCTCCCGGCGGCGCCGGCCCACCTCGATCATGTCGGTGAGCGCCCGGACCTCGCGCTTGACGCTGTCCAGGCCCACCAGCGCGTCGAGTTCACCGAGGACGGCCTTCGAGGTGCGCGACGCCTTGTCCGGTTCGGCAGGGGGTACCAGCGGTTCCTGCTCGGTGATGCGCTGCCCGGGGATGGCGCCCAGCACACCGGGGGAGTGGGACTCCGTCAGTACGGCCGTCTCCCGGGCCGCGGGCGGTGTCGGGCCGCCGCTCTCGTCGCTCGTGCAGTCCTCGACGACGGGGCCCGCGCCGGCCGCCGCGTCCGGGGCGTCCGCGAACTCGTAACCCCCGCGCGCGCACCGCTCCGTACGGCACTTCTTGAGCGTCGTGCGGCAGCCGTCTATCACGTGGAAGCCGTAGCCGCCGCTGCCGGTCACCCGGCAGTTCAGGAAGCTTCCGCGGCCCCCCGCCGACACGTAGAAGCCGGCCTCGGCCGGGGAGTCGACGGTGCAGCGCTCCATCGTGGGATCGGCGCCCTTGGTGACGATCACGCCGGTCTGGGTGCCGTCCACGGTGCAGTTGTTGAGGGTGCCGCCGCTGCCGTGGTCGCGGAACCAGGCGCCGGTCGCCGCGTCCCGGATCCGGCAGTCGTCGAGCTGGGCGGTGGCGCCGTCACTGACCGACACGGCCGTGTTGCGGACCTGGGAGATGTCGCTGTCGACGACGTCCGCGCGGGAGCCGCGGTCCAGGACGAACAGGGCGTCCGGCACGTCGTGCACCCGGCACGAGTCGAGCACGGCGGTGGCGCCGTCGCTGACCCAGACGGCCGGGTAGTCGCCCGTGCTGTCGAAGATCTCGCACTGGTTGGCGTCCACGCGCGTGCCCGGATCCCACACCGACAGGCCGTTGCGCCCGAACTGCCGGACCGTGGTGCGGGTCAGGGTCAGGACCGAGCGGGAACGCAGGTCGACCGCGTTCTCCGGGATGTCGTGGATACGGCAGTCGGCCAGGGTCAGTACCGCGTCGGTGTCGAGCGTGACGCCGTCGGCGGTGGTGCGGTGCACATCGCAGTCGGTGAGGTGGGCGGTGGCCCGGCCGGTGATCTGGACCCCGCTGCCGCGGACCTCGTAGACCTCACACCCGACGGCCTCCAGCGCGGAGCTCTCGCCGGTCACCGCCAGACCCGAGCCCGAGGTGTGGTGGACCCGGCAGCGCTCCAGACGGGGGTGGGCGCCACCGCGGACCGAGACGCCGGACTGGCCGGCCGCCACGATCTCGCACTCCTCGAACACGCCTCCCGCGCCGTCCAGTACGGCGATGCCGATGCCGGCCGGGTTGTCGACGGTGCAGCGCCGCACGGTCGGCCGCGCGCCGCCGCGCACCTCTATCCCGGCCGCGGAGCGGGTGACGACCCGGATGTCGACGAGCTCGGGGGTGCCCTCCTCGACGAGCAGGGCGGGCGCGGCCGCGTCCTGACCCTCCACATGCAGGTCCTGGACCACCGCGGAGGCACGCACGGTCAACGGCACGCCGTCCATCGGCGCGATCCGCACGGAGCCGGGTGAACCCTCCGGGCCGCGCAGGGTCACCGCCCGCTGCAGGACGAGGTTCTCCCGGTAGGTGCCGGGCGCGACCGTGAGGACGTCACCGTCCGCCGCGGCCTCCAGGGCGGCGGCGAGCGACGCGTACTCACCCGTGCGGCGCCGCCACCGCGATGTACCGGTGTGCGTCACCTGGACCGTGCCCTGTGCCATGGCGTTGCTGTGCCCCCACCTCGTCGTACGCGGGTTTGTGCTGCCGAGGAACCTCGGCCGGTCCACCGTAGCGTGCGCGCGGGCGGTGGGTTGACCAGAGCCGGAAGGCCGTCAACTGCCGGTGCCGGTCCGGCCCCAGTCCGGGCCCGCGCGGTCCCAGGCCTGGTCCCAACGGTCGTACCGGCGACGGACCATGCGCCAGACCGCGAACCGTCGGCCGCCCTCGATCAGGCCCGCGGTCAGCAGGGCCGCGCCGGTGCCGGCGAGCACGGCATGGGTGGTGGCGGTGGCGGAGTCCAGCGGCCGGGCGGCTATCCGGCCGTGCAGGTCCGTCCAGATGCTGAAGCGGTCGCCGCGGTGCGGGCTCTGGAGCTCGGCCAGGACCTTGCCCTCATGCGTGGTGCCGTCCGGCGCGGTCCAGTCGGCCAGTACACGGCTTCGCAGATCCCGTCCGGAGGAGGTCTCGGGATCGGCGTCCAGCGGTGAGCGGTTCAGTTTGCGGACGACTGTCGCCGTCACCAGTTCGCGGGACTCGCGCTGCGCCCGTGCGGAGCGCTGCAACGCGTCCTGTGCCGCCCCGCCGGTGAACGCGCCGATCACCGGTCCTGCCACCAGGATCAGCACCAGGGCCACGAGGCCCACCCAGGCCTCGGCCAGGTCGGTCCCGCGCCGTAGAGGATTGCGCCGCCAACGCCAGAGCCCGCTGATCGCTCGCACCGTCCGCACCCCCTTCCCGCTCCGTGATAACTCCCGGTCGAGTCGTTCACGCACGGGACCGGGCGAAGAGAGAGCGAAATCACCTGCGGCCCGGTCCTCTCATGAACTCCTCACGAAAGCCCCAACGCGCGGGCCCCCGGGCCGTGTTCCCGCCGGTCGGACCCAGGTGGATCTTTGACGCACCCTGACCGCGGCCGTTCCGCGGACGGCCCGCCCGACCACCTATTCGAGAATCCTGACCGGATCACCGACCCGGATGGTGCCGCGGGACAGGGGCACCAGGTTCTGGCCGAAGACCAGCCCTTTGCCGAAGCGGCGGTGTAGGCCCAGGGTGTGCAGGGGCTCCTTGCCACGGACGGCGCTGGCCTGGTCGGTCGTGGTCACCACACACCGCCCGCACATCTTGGCCACCCGGAAGGTGACGTCGCCGATCGCGATGCGCGACCAGTCGTCCTCGGCCCAGGCATCCGCGCCGTCCACGACGACGTTCGGCCGGAATCGGTTCATGGGCAGGGGGCCATCGGCCGCGTGCCGGCCTTCGGAGATCAGGGAGTTGAGGGCGTCCAGGGAGGCCGTGGAGGCGAGCAGCAGCGGATATCCGTCGGCGAAGGAGACGGTCTCACCCGGCAGGGCGTACTCGGGATCGACCGGGCGGCGGGTCTCGGGGGCGTCCATGTGGACGAGGCGTGCCGTGATGCCCAGGTAGTCGCTGCACCAGGAGTGTGCGGACGCGTCGGCGGCGGGCACACCCTCGATCTTTTCCCCGAAGAGGTCGAGCGTGACGGTCTCGA
The DNA here is from genome assembly GCF_042872225.1 of Streptomyces sp. NPDC005374. NCBI lineage: Bacteria > Bacillati > Actinomycetota > Actinomycetes > Kitasatosporales > Streptomycetaceae > Streptomyces > Streptomyces sp. NPDC005374. The sequence goes on from NZ_JBIAKA010000007.1 coordinate 337,337, forward strand.
CCGGTTCGGGGACCTCTACGGCCAGCGGATCCATGCCGGGCGCGGACAGCACGACGCCGCCGCCGGGCATCAGCTCGGCGGCGGCCAGCGCGAGGCGCGGCTGCTGTCGTTGTGTGACGACCTTTCCCCCGTCGTCGACCAGCACCCAGCGCCGGTCTCCGGCCAGCCCCCAGGGCTCCACGTCGGCCTCCCGGAGCGCGAGGCTCCGCAACGCCTTGACCGGATGGACGTGAATCGACACCAGCTGCGCATTCCCCATGAGGTCATCGTGCCAGGAGGCACTGACAGCCGGGGAGGGGAATCAGTACCCCCGGTACTGCTGGTTGTTGTACGGGTCCTGATAGGGAGCCGCCGGAGCGGGCCGGGGAGCCGCCGGGCGCATCGCCTCGTAGCCCGTGCCCATGCCGGGAGCCGCCTGACGAGGCTGCTGCTGCGGCCCCGGATAGCCGCGCGGCGCGGCGGCCTGCTGTGGGATGTACGCCGCGGGCGCCTGCTGCAGCGGAGAGGGCTGCTGCGCCTGCGGGTAGCCGTAGGCGTACTGAGAGGGGCCCGCGGGAAGGGCGGGCAGCGCGGAGGGCAGCGCGGGCAGATTGCTGACCGGGACGTCGTACGCGGCAGGGACCCGGATCGGGGCGATCTGCGGGGTGCCCCGCTCGGCCACGAGCGAGTCGTAGATCGGAGTGTCCGGGAAGGAGGCGGAGTAGTAGCCGCCGCCATAAGTGGAGCGGGGGGAGGTCATGGCACATAAGGTAAGCCCACGATGTGCTGGTTGGGGAGACCGATAAGAGGGTTGTTTTCCGTGTCGGCAGTGACGTGGGATCCCCAATGCGAGCGAACTCGGCAAAAAAGGACGTCAATCCATGTCCGAGTCGTGTAAAGCCCGAGTTCCCAGCGGGTTACCGACGGTTGACCGGCGATCTTCCTGTGCGTGGGATGGGAGTTCGCTGTCCTGGAGGAATAGGTTGAGCGGGTAGAACACGAGGGACCGCCGGGGCGCGTCCCGACCTGCCGAGACCCGATGGGGGCGGACATGTCGATGTCGAAAGGGTCGAACGTTCCGGTGCCCACGACGGCACTGCGCGTGGAATTGAGCTGGCGCTCCGGACCGGGAGTCCCCCTGGTGGATGCCTCGGCCCTGCTGCTGGTCGCCGGACGGGTCCGTTCCGACGCCGACTTCGTCTTCTACAACCAGCCCGAGCACGCCTCCGGAGCGGTCCGTCACGAGGGCAAGCGAACCGACGGCGGCCGGGTGACCGACACGTTGCTCGTCGACCTCGCGCGCGTGGAGCCGTCGGTGGAGACCGTCGTACTGGCAGCTTCCGCGGACGACGCGACCTTCGCCCAGGTCCCGGACCTCTGCATCGAGGTCCGGGATACCGCGCACGGCACCGTGGCCGCGCGGTTCGACAGCATGGACGCCACCGTCGAAACCGCTTTCGTGCTAGGTGAGTTCTACCGTCGGCAGGGCGCCTGGAAGTTCCGTGCCGTGGGGCAGGGGTACGACAGCGGACTGGAAGGTCTGGCAACGGACTTCGGCATCACCGTGGACGAACCCCAGCACGCCGCACCCCCGGTCACGGCACCCGCACCGGTCGGCGCGCCGCCCCCGCCCGCCGCGCAACCGGTCCGCCTCACCAAGGTCACGCTGACCAAGTCGGCCCCCTCCGTCTCCCTCGCCAAACAGGGCGGCACCTCGGGCGCGATGCGTGTGAACCTCAACTGGCAGGTGCACAAACAGTTCTCGGGCTGGGGCAGCAAGCGCGGTCGCGCAACGGCCATGCACGCCGACCTCGACCTCGACCTGTGCGCCCTGTACGAACTCGCCGACGGCCGCAAAGGAGTCGTACAGGCCCTCGGCAACGCCTACGGAGCCCTGCACCAGCCGCCGTACATCCATCTCGACGGCGACGACCGCACCGGTTCGGTCGCCACCGGCGAGAACCTCACCGTGAACCTCGACCACAGACGGGACTTCCGCCGCATCCTCGTCTTCGTGACCATCTACGAGGGCGCGCGGTCCTTCGCCGACCTGCATGCCACGGTCACGCTCCAGCCGCAGAACGGCGGCCCCATCGAGTTCTCCCTCGACGAGTGCACCGTGCCTTCGACGGTGTGCGCGCTGGCCCTGATCACCCACACCGGTGACGACCTCGTCGTCCAGCGCGAGGCCCGCTACCTGGTGCCCGACCGCGGGGTGAGCCCGCAGCGGACGGTCGACCACGCCTACGGCTGGGGCATGAACTGGACACCGGGCCGCAAGTGAGGGCTCACCGCTCCTCGGTGACGACGGCGTCGGGACGCGCGTACGTGCGGCCCTTCCAGGCCGCGCCGCGCCCCCTGTAGTGCTGCACCGCCGAGTCGACCGTCATGAGGAGATAGAGAAACGCGGTGAACGGCAGCAGAGGAGCGAGCCACAGCGGCTGCCGGTAGTAGCGGAGCATCGGGACGTACGTCCCGGTCATGATCAGCCACGCGCACGTACCGAGCAGCAAGGCCGCCGTATGTCCCGTGGCCGCACCCACGAGGACGGCGACGGGCGGCACCAGGTAGACCAGGAAGAGCCCGGCGACCGTCCCGGACAGCACCAGCGGGTTGTGGCGGAGCTGCGCGTACGCGCTGCGTGACACCATCCGCCACAGGTCGTGCAGCCGGGGATAGGGACGCACGCTGTCCACCCGCTCGGCGAGCCCCAGCCAGATGTGCCCGCCCCCGCCCTTGACGGCCCGTGCGAGGGCCACGTCGTCGATGACGGCGTGCCGGATGGCGTCCGGGATCCGCGCCCGCTCGGCGGTCTCGGCGCGCAGCAGGACACAGCCGCCCGCAGCGGCCGCCGTCCGCGCGCCCTTCCTGCCGATCCGGCGGAACGGATACAGCTGCGCGAAGAAGTAGACGAACGCCGGCACCACGAGCCGCTCCCACAGACTCTCCACCCGCAGCCGGGCCATCTGCGAGACGACGTCGAAGCCCCCGGCGTGCGCGGCCGCGACCAGTCGCCGCAGGCTGTCGGGCTCGTGTGCGATGTCGGCATCCGTCAGGAGCAGGTACTCGGGGCCACGCGCGCGTGCCAGGCCGATGCCGTGGCGCACGGCCCACAGCTTCCCCGTCCACCCTGCGGGCGGCTCCCCGGGTGAGGACACGGTCAGCGGCAGACCCCCGTTCCGATGGGCCAGCTCGCGTGCCAGTTCCCCGGTGCCGTCCGAGCTGCCGTCGTCGACGAGGAAGACCTCCGCCCGGCCGGGATAGTCCTGGGCCAGCAGCGAGGGGAGGCTCGCGGGCAGCACGTCCGCCTCGTCGCGGGCCGGCACCACCACACCCACGGACGGCCAGGTCCCCGGATCCCGCTCCGGCGGGAGCCTCACATCCGTGCGCCAGAAGAAGCCCTGGCAGAGCAGCAGCCACAGCCAGGCGGCGAGGGATACGGCGGCGGTCCACGCGATGGCGCTCACGCGCGCAGTCTGCCCCACGGGACCGGACCGCAAAGGCTCATCGTCTATCGTGGCCGGGTGAAGATCGCGCTCTTGGACTCCGGAATCGGCCTGCTGGCGGCCACCGCCGCGGTACGGCGGCTGCGCCCCGACGCCGATCTCGTGCTCTCCCTCGACCCCGACGGCATGCCGTGGGGTCCCCGGACGCCGGACGACATCATCGGGCGGGCGCTGAGCCTCGCCGAGGCCGCCGCCGCCCACGGTCCCGAGGCCCTGATCATCGGCTGCAACACCGCCACCGTGCACGCCCTGACCGCCCTGCGCACCCGCCTCGAACCGGGTCTTCCGGTCATCGGCACCGTGCCCGCGATCAAGCCCGCCGCGGCCGGCGGCGGCCCCTTCGCCATCTGGGCGACGCCGGCCACCACGGGCAGCCCCTACCAGCGCGGGCTCATCGACGAGTTCGCCAGCGGTGTGCCCGCCACCGAGGTGCCCTGCCACGGCCTGGCCGAGGCGGTGGAGCACGCCGACGAGGCCGCGATCGACGCCGCCGTCGCCGCGGCCGCCGCCCTGACACCCGAGGACGTGACGACCGTCGTCCTGGGCTGCACCCACTACGAACTGGTCGCCGAGCGCATCCGTGCCGCCGTACAGCGACCCGGCCGCCCCCCGCTCGTCCTGCACGGCTCCGCCGGAGCGGTCGCCGCCCAGGCACTGCGCCGGATCGGTGCGCGACCCGCCCCCGAGGCGGCGGCCACCGGCACCCTCATGGTGCTGCTCAGCGGACGCGAGGGCAGCGGGTTGCCCGTGCCCGCCCTGGCCTACGAGGAAGGCCGGCTCCTGCGGACGGCCACACCCGCCCGCTGACCGTCGTCATAGGCAAGGTCATCGGCCGGAAAACCCCGCCCGGCGCAGTCACTCTCCGCGACGAGGTACCCGTACGGCGAAACCTGAGTAACCTCGTAGGCATGAGGGACCACCCCCACGGCGAGCACACCTCGCACCACACCGACGTCTGGACCGGTCGCGCCTCCAACCGGATCCAGTGGCTGCTGGCGCTCGGCGGTGCCGCGATCGTGGCGCTCGGCGTCGAGCTCGCCGTCGACTCGGCGTGGACCTCCGGCGTCGCCCCGCTCGTCATGTCCGTGGTCGGCTGCATCGCCGCGGGACTGCTGGTCCTCTTCCTCACGCTCGCCTTCGTCCACGTCGCCCTCAAGGTCGACATGGATTCCCTGGAGGTGCGCTGCGGCCACATCGGCGTACCGCGCCGCCGGATCCCGCTGGCGCACGTCGCCGGTGCCGAGTTCGCCCCGCACGTCAACCCGCGCCAATGGGGCGGCTGGGGCTACCGCTGGCGTCCCGAGAAGGGCACCGCCGTCGTCGTACGCCGTGGTGAGGGCGTGATCCTTCAGCTGTGGGACGGCCACACGTTCACGATCACCGTGGACGACGCGGAGGCCGCCGTGCGCATCATCCGGGACCGGCTGCGATCCGGGGCGACCGGGCCGCGGCGCTGAGACCGAGCCGATCGCTCACCTCGGGGACGGCTCGTCGCGGAAAGGGTGAGCCGTCGCCAGGCCCGCCAGGATGCCCGCGCCCACCGACACCATCGTGAAGCTCAGCGCGTTGCCGACCGCGGCGATGGCCGCCAGCACCGTCAGGGACGCGCCCGCGGTCAGGACGACAGGTGTGGAGCGTGGAGAGCGCCACAGCGCGTGCAGCAGCCAGCAGAAGGCGGCCGCCAGCAGCACCACTCCGACCACGCCCTGCTCGGCGGCGAGCTGAAGCGGCGCCGAGTGCGGCTTCCCGTCGGGCAGCAGGGACTGGGCCGCCGTCGTGCTGAGCTCGCCGAAGCGCCCGGGCCCCACGCCGAGCGCGGTGTCTTCACGCGCCAGGTGCAGGGCGTCGCGCCACAGGTCGATCCGGTGCGGGGTGAGCTGGCCGCGCAGCGCTTCGGCCGGCCCGTCCGGCACCGCGTTCCCCGCGACCGCCCAGGTCAGGCCGGTGACCGTGGTCGCGGCGAGGGCGAGACCGGCGAGGCCCGTGCCGCGGTGGTGCATCCGGCCCGCGGCGAGCGAGCACAGCAGGACCGCCGTGCAGGCGACCAGCCCGGAGAACGAACCCAGGGCGGCCGCGGCCACGGCGATGCCCACGGCCAGCAGCCGCAGGAGAAGCCGCAGGTGGGCTACTTCGCAGGACCAGGCGGCGCAGCACGCGGCACCGGTGGCGAGCGTCAGCAGGGCGGCCGTGGCACCCGCGTGACCGAGCGGTGCGGCGATCTCGGGGTCCGGCGAGAGATGGGGGAGCCCCACCGTCAGGCCCAGGCCCGCCAGCGCGGCGGCACAGGGTGCGGCCACCGGCAGCAGCGCCCCCGAGATGCGGCCCGCGGAATACCCCGCGGCGACGGCCAGCAGGGCGAGGAGGACGCCCTCCGGCCGGCCCTCGTGCGCGGCCGCCGTGATCAGCGACCACACGGCACTGGCCCCGAGCACCAGGACGCCGACCACGTCCGAAACGTTTCGTCTGTCGCCGTCCTCATCGGAACCGGCCACAGTCGTCATCCCTGTGGAACCCACCCCGCCCCCCGAACCCCGGTCCCCCGACCTGTGGCCCCGCCGCCCGGACGCTGCCGGCCCGTACGACAGGGACTCCGGCACACGGTAACGGCTGATGGTCGATTTGTGGACGAGTTGTGTCGGTCCGCTCGCTCATGAGACGACCCACACACCCGGCCGCGAGCCCGGTCGCCAGGCGGACCGCGCTGTCGACGCCAAGGTCAACGGCCGTACACTCCCCAGGTGACCGTCACCGCAACCTCCGTGGACGAGTCGGACCAGCTGGAACCGCAGTCCGCGCCCGCCTCCCGCTGGGCCGCCCGGCTCCACCGTCTCGTCCCGGCCGCCGCCGCGGCGCTCTCCGGAGTGCTGCTCTACGTCAGTTTCCCGCCACGCACCCTGTGGTGGCTGGCGCTGCCAGCCTTCGCCGTCTTCGGCTGGGTGCTGCGCGGCCGCGGCTGGAAGGCGGCTTTCGGTCTCGGCTACCTCTTCGGACTGGGCTTTCTGCTGCCGCTGCTGGTGTGGACCGGCGTCGAGGTCGGCCCGGTTCCCTGGATCGCGCTGGTCGCGGTCGAGGCGGTCTTCGTCGCCCTGGTCGGCGTGGGCGTCGCCGCGGTGTCGAAGCTGCCGGGCTCGCCGGTGTGGGCGGCGGCGGTGTGGATCGCTGGAGAGGCGGCACGCGCGCGTGCGCCGTTCAACGGCTTCCCCTGGGGCAAGATCGCGTTCGGTCAGGCGGACGGCGTCTTCCTGCCGCTTGCCGCGGTGGGCGGCACGCCCGTCCTGGGCTTCGCCGTGGTCCTGTGCGGCTTCGGCCTGTACGAGATCGTGCGGCTGGTCGTGGAACGGCGGGGAACCGGTGCCCTGCGGCGTCCGGCCGCGGCCGTGGCCCTGCTGAGCGTGACCGTACCGGTGGCCGGGGCGCTCGCCGCGCGGACTCTGGTCAGCGACAAGGCCGAGGACGGCACCGTGACCGTCGCGGCCATCCAGGGCAACGTGCCGCGCGCGGGGCTCGAGTTCAACGCCCAGCGGCGGGCCGTGCTCGACCACCACGTGCGTGAGACCGAGCGGCTGGCCGCCGAGGTGAAGGCCGGCAAGGTCGCGAAGCCCGACATCGTGCTGTGGCCCGAGAACTCCTCCGACATCGACCCGTTCGCCAACGCGGACGCCGCCGCGGTCATCGACCAGGCGGCCAAGGCGATCGACGCACCCATCTCGGTCGGCGGTGTCGTCGAGCGGGGCGGCAAGCTCTACAACGAGCAGATCCTGTGGGACCCGGTGAAGGGCCCCACCGACACCTACGACAAGCGGCAGATCCAGCCCTTCGGCGAGTACCTGCCGCTGCGTTCGCTCATCGGCGCGCTCAACAAGAACTGGACCTCCATGGTCCGCCAGGACTTCAGCCGGGGCAGCGAGCCGGGCGTCTTCCAGATGGCCAACGCGAAGGTCGGCCTGGTCACCTGTTACGAGGCCGCCTTCGACTGGGCCGTCCGCTCCGAGGTCACCGACGGCGCCCAGCTGATCTCCGTGCCGAGCAACAACGCCACCTTCGACCGCAGCGAGATGACCTACCAGCAGCTCGCCATGTCCCGGGTCCGAGCCGTGGAGCACAGCCGGACCGTCACCGTGCCGGTGACCAGCGGGGTCAGCGCGATCATCATGCCGGACGGCAGGATCACCCAAAAGACCGGCATGTTCGTGGCCGACTCGCTGGTGCAGAAAGTGCCGCTGAGGTCGTCCGAGACCCCGGCCACCCGGCTCGGAATCCTGCCGGAGATGATCCTGGTGCTGGTCGCCGCGGGCGGCCTCGGATGGGCGATCGGCGCGGGTGTGCGGGGCCGTCGCGCCGGTGACGCGTAGCCGTACTCCGGCTCCTGTCGCTCATCGCGACAAGATCGCTGGAGGGGTGCGACCGCCGGTTAGGGTCGAACCATGGCTACTCCTGACTTCATCCGCGCCGTGCGGCGCTCCATCGGTCACGACCTCCTCTGGCTTCCCGGCGTCAGCGCCGTCGTCTTCGACGACGAGGGCAGAGTGCTGCTCAACCGCCGCTCGGACACCGGCAGGTGGGCGCTGCTCGGTGGCATCCCGGAGCCGGGGGAGCAGCCGGCGGCCTGTGCGGTGCGCGAGGTCGAGGAGGAGACGGGAGTCCACTGCGTCGTCGAGCGGGTGGTCGTGGTCCAGGCGCTCAAGCCCGTGACGTACGACAACGGCGATTCCTGCCAGTACATGGACATCTCGTTCCGCTGCCGGGCCGTCGGCGGCGAGGCGCGGGTGAACGACGACGAGTCACTGGAGGTGGGGTGGTTCGCGGTGGATGCCCTGCCCGAGCTGAACGAGTTCGGGTCGCTGAGGATCAAGCAGGCGATGATGGACGCACCCACATGGTTCGACTCCACGAGTTCCGACTGAAGTATGGGGTGTAGCCACATGTGGTGAGGGCCCGGTCCTGCCTAGGGTCGGAGCATGACCGCTAGCAGCGCCCTCCAGGGACCTCACGCCCCCACGTTCGACCTCGGCGGCCGTACCGCTCTCGTCACCGGCGCCGCCGGCGGCATCGGCCGTGCCTGTGTGCTGCGGCTCGCGGCCGCCGGGGCCAAGGTGAGAGCGGTCGACCGGGACGCGGCCGGTCTGGAGGCACTGGCCGAGCGGTCGGACGGACTGGCGGGCACCGTCGAACCGCACCTCCTCGACCTCACCGACCTGGACGCCGCCGAGCAGGCCGCCGCGGGCACCGACGTGCTGGTCAACAACGCGGGCCTCCAACTCGTGCGCCCCATCGAGGAATTCCCGCCCCAGGCGTTCCACACCGTGCTCACCGTGATGCTGGAGGCACCGTTCCGCCTGATCCGCGGCGCCCTGCCGCACATGTACGGGCAGCGCTGGGGACGGATCGTGAACGTGTCCTCGGTGCACGGCCTGCGCGCCTCGGCCTACAAGTCGGCCTATGTGGCCGCCAAACACGGTCTGGAGGGCCTGTCCAAGACGGCCGCCCTCGAAGGCGCCCCACACGGAGTGACCTCCAACTGTGTGAACCCCGCCTATGTGCGCACCCCACTGGTCGAGCGGCAGATCGCCGACCAGGCCCGGGCCCACGGCATTCCCGAGGAGCGCGTGGTGTCCGAGGTGCTGCTCCAGGACAGCGCGGTCAAGCGGCTCATCGAACCGGAGGAGGTCGCCGAGGCCGTGGCGTACCTGTGCAGCCCGCAGGCGTCGTTCATGACGGGCACCTCCCTCGTCCTCGACGGTGGCTGGACCGCGCACTGAACGACGGAGGGGGCACGGGGACACCCGGCCGTACATCGCCGGTCCCGGAGTTTTCCACAGGCCTGACGGGGTGAGCGGGAGATGAGCAATCCTGTGAGCATGTCCAGCGATCACGTGCAATCCGCCGAGCGCTCGGTCGGCAGTGCCGAGGCCCCCTTCCTCGAGCTGCTGGCCAGAGGCGCGTCCGCCGACGCCTACGAGCAGCCGGTGCTGGTCGCCCGCGCCGAGGGGAGGCCGGTCGACCGGATCGCCGCACTGGAAGAGGCCAAGGAGCTCGCCCTGCGCGTGCGCTCCGAGCTGGAGGGCCGACGCCGACGCGAGGCCGAGCTCTCCGCCCTGTTCGAGACCGCCCACGACCTGGCCGGGCTCAGAGACCTGGACGCGGTGCTACGGGCCATCGTGCAGCGCGCCCGGTCGCTGCTCGGCACCGACGTGGCATACCTCAGCCTGAACGACCCGGCGCGGGGCGACACCTACATGCGGGTCACCGAGGGCTCGGTCGCCGCCCGCTTCCAGCAACTGCGGATCGGCATGGGCGAAGGTCTCGGCGGACTGGTCGCCCAGACCTCCCGCCCCTATGTCACCGACGACTACTTCAAGGACGACCGCTTCCAGCACACCCTCCCGATCGACGCGGGTGTACGGGACGAGGGCCTGGTCGCCATCCTCGGCGTGCCGTTGACGCTGGGGCACCACGTCATCGGGGTGCTGTTCGCGGCGGACCGGCGGGCCCGGGTGTTCGAGCGGGAACAGATCGCGCTCCTGGGTTCCTTCGCCGCGCTGGCCGCGGCCGCCATCGACACGGCGAACCTGCTCACCGAGACCCGCTCCGCCCTCACCGAACTGGAGCGGGCCAACGAAATCATCCGGGACCGCAGCGGTGTCATCGAGCGCGCCTCCGACGTCCACGACCGGCTCGCCGAACTGGTGCTGCGCGGCGGGGGTGTGCACGACGTGTCGGCAGCGGTGTCCGAAATCCTCGACGGCACCGTCGAGTTCGCCGAGACAGCATCGGCCGGGGCCCTGGAGACCTCCCGGTCCGAAGGACACGCCGTACGGCACAAGGACGACTGGATCGCCGCCGTCGCCGCGGGCGGCGAACTCCTCGGTGCCCTCGTGCTGCGCGGCCACCCCGGGCTCGACCCCGTGGACCAGCGCACGCTGGAGCGCGCCGCGATGGTCACCTCCCTGCTCCTGCTCGCCAGACGCTCCGCCTCGGAGGCCGAACAGCGGGTGCGCGGCGAGCTCCTGGACGACCTGCTCGACGCCCGTGACCGCGACCCGCGCCTGCTGCGCGAGCGTGTATCCCGGCTGCAGGCCGACCTCGACGCCACCCACGTCGTGCTGGCCGCCCGCCTGGACGGACCCGCGGCCGACGCCGACCAGGAAGCGGCCGCCCGCAGACGCCTGTGGTCCGCGGCCTCCCACCTCGCCGCCACCCGGCACGGCCTGGCCGCCGCCCGCGACGGGGGCACCGTCCTGCTGCTGCCCCTCGGCACCGGGGACACCGCCACCGAACTGGCCCGCCGCACTGCCGGGCATCTCACGACGGCCGTCCACGAGGCCGTCACCGTCGGCGCCTCGGCCCCGGTGCGTGCCCTCGCCGACCACCCGGACGCCGTGGCCGCCGCCTACGAGGAGGGCCGACGCTGCCTCGACGCCCTGCGTCTCCTGGGCCGCTCCGGGGACGGCGCCGCCGCCGAGGACTTCGGGTTCCTCGGACTGCTCCTGGCCGGTGACCGGGACATCGCGGGCTTCGTCGACCGGACCATCGGCCGGGTCGTCGCCTACGACGACCGGCGCGGCACCGATCTCCTGCGCACCCTCGACGCCTACTTCGCCAGCGGGATGAGCCCGGCACGCACCAAGGACGAGCTCCATGTGCACGTGAACACCGTCGCCCAGCGGCTGGAGCGCGTAGGCCGTCTGCTCGGCGAGGACTGGCAGAGCCCCGCCCGTGCCCTGGAAGTGCAACTCGCCCTGAGGTTGCAGCGGTTGACGGCGACGCCCCGGCACTGAACCCCGGGCCCCCGTACGCACGGACGTACGGGGGCCGGTCGGGTGCGGCTCAGACGGTTCGGGCGTCCGCCGCAGGGGGCGTGGCGGCGGGCTCGGCGTCGGCGGCCGGTTCGACGTCGGCCAGGTCCCGGTGGCGGGTCTCCTTGGCCACACCCACGGCGACGACCGTCACGACGGCCGCGGCGATGACGTACAGGGCGATCGGGGTGGAGCTGCCGTAGTCGGAGAGGAGCGCGGTGGCGATGAGCGGGGCGGGGGCGCCGGCTGCGACGGAGGCGAACTGGGCGCCGATGGAGGCACCGGAGTACCGCATCCGGGTCGCGAACATCTCGGAGAAGAAGGCGGCTTGGGGCGCGTACATGGCACCGTGCAGGACCAGGCCCACGGTCACCGCGAGGATCAGGTTGCCGAAGCCGCCCGTGTCGATCAGTGAGAAGAACGGGAACATCCACAGACCCACGCCGACCGCGCCGAACAGGTACACCGGGCGGCGTCCGATCCGGTCCGACAGTGCGCCCCAGGCGGGGATCACCGCGAAGTGGACGGCCGAGGCGATCAGCACCGCGTTGAGGGCGGTCTGCTTGGAGACACCGGCCGACGTGGTGGCGTAGACGAGGATGAACGCGGTGATGACGTAGTAACTGATGTTCTCCGCCATGCGTGCGCCCATCGCGACCAGCACGTCGCGCCAGTGGTCCCGCAGCACGGAGACGAGCGGCAGCTTCTCGGGCTCGACGTCACGCGCCGCCTTACGGGCCTCCGCCTGAGCCAACGCCCGCTTGAACACAGGTGATTCGTCGACGGACAGGCGAATCCACAAACCGACGATCACCAGGACGCCGGAGAGCAGGAAGGGAATGCGCCAGCCCCAGCTGGTGAACGCGGCATCCGACAGCACGGCGGTCAGCAGCGACAGCACTCCCGTGGCGAGGAGCTGCCCGGCCGGCGCCCCGGTCTGCGGCCACGACGCCCAGAATCCGCGTCGGCGCGCGTCCCCGTGCTCGGACACCAGCAGTACGGCTCCGCCCCACTCTCCGCCGAGCGCGAAGCCCTGGACGAGGCGGAGGGCAGTGAGCAGTACGGGTGCGGCGGAACCGACGGTGGTGTGCGTCGGCAGCAGGCCGATCGCGAACGTCGCCCCGCCCATCAGCAGCAGGCTCAGCACCAGCAGCTTCTTGCGGCCGAGCCGGTCGCCGTAGTGGCCGAACACCAGGGCGCCGAGCGGGCGGGCGGCGAATCCGACCGCGTATGTGAGGAAGGACAGCAGTGTGCCGACGAGCGGGTCGGCGTCGGGGAAGAACAGCTTGTTGAAGACCAGGGCGGCCGCGGAGCCGTAGAGGAAGAAGTCGTACCACTCGATGGTGGTGCCGATGAGGCTGGCGGCCACGATGCGCTTGAGGTTGGCGGGTGGGGGCGGAGCGGTCGCGGGGGATGACATCGGCACCACTTCCAAGCGGTCGGCGGGGACGTGTTCGTGTCGCCATACCGTAGGAATACACAGATCAGTGGCACATGTGGTGGGGCAACATAGTTCGAGGGTTGGCTATGCGTGTGGCCACCATGCCGACTTACGGCAAGGTGGTTGAGGGCTGGAAACGTCGGATACCGGCTGCCACCCTGCGTGTCGGCAACACACTGGATTCCTGTGGGCCGGTTCAGGAAAATGCGGCGGTACCCAGCGATTTACAGCTGGACTCGCTGCTCCGCGCTCCGCCGACGCCTACGCTTCGTCCTCCTCCATGTAGAGCTCCCCTGTGTAATGACCCTTCGTCCATTGCACTTCCCTGGGCCTGAAACCGGTTCCCTCACGAAAGTACTCTTCCACCACCGAGCGAATGCGAGACAAAGGCACCACGCTGACTCGGTTGAAGAAAGTAGGGCACCCAGGATCAGACAGGACTCTGGGATCCCATTCCGGAGGGGCCGGGTTCAGGGAGACCCATGCGTGGTTCGCCACATCGTGACTGACCTCTGCGGATACTCGATGAGACACAACTCCATCGCAATACCAGAGGAGTCCTCCGTACCCCGAGGTGAAATCAATGCCGATCGAAAGGGCGTTTTCCGGCGTCGGCGCGTGAAGCTTGTCGGCCGCTACGTCCCAGATGACTTCAAAAGCCAAGTCTGTCGAGGACTTGAGTCGGTGACCTTCAGTGAACACTGACTCGAGATACTCGCGCACCTCGCTTTGAGTTTCCAGATACAGCGGTGTTTCTCCCCACACCTTCAGGGTCATTCGGGCCTCTCCGCAGATTTTGCAAACCCCCTCGATATTACAGCGGAGCTTTGAGGTGCTGGGACTCCGTGGCGGCGCCTTCGATCGCGGCCAGGACGAGGTCGAGCTGCTCTGGCCGGTCCTGCCCCACCGGCCTCAAGCAGGTCGTCGGCACGACCGTCATCTGCACAGGGAAGAGGACCGACGGCAGCGTGGTCGTCATACCGGTCGGCTCGGTACCGGGCGCCTTCAGCACACGGTCTGACCCGAGGCGGCGGGCGTGGCGTACGTGGAGTCGTATCCGGAGTCGTATTCGGAGGAGATCTGGTAGAAGCCGGCCTCCTTCACCACGAGCCGGGTGAACTCGCCCTGTCGTCGCAGACAGCCGCCGTTGTCGGCGCGCAGCCAGGGTGAGTACGCGATCCGTACGGCCACTGAACCCGGCTTCGGCACATGTACGACGACAAAGGCCTCCGACGCGCTGACCACCTCAGCGGGTGCGGGCACCAGCGGCACCGCGTTCCGTACCCGGTACAGCCGCCAGTGCGCATCGCGCCACACCGGCTCCAGCCAGCCCGGCCCACCACGCACCAGGCGCGCCTCCGCCCTTCCGTACCGGTCGGGTTCGGCGTCGGACACGGCCACATAGCCGACGGCCCAGCGGTCCAGCCAAGCCCGGTAGGTCGGCGCGGAAAAGGTGCCGTCGTAGAACAACCGGCCCCGCTCCATGTCCAGTTGGGTGTTCCAACCGCGCGCCATGTTGACGTGCGGGGACAGGACGGCGGCCTCGCGGTGATCACTTGCCGGTACGACCTCGACCCGTGCGCGTTCCGCGTCGAGCCGGCCGAGTTCGCGAACGATCCCCCGAGTGTCGGCCGCCCAGGCAGGAACCGCGTCCGAGCCCTTCAAGAAGGAGTACGGCGTGCCGGATCCCAGCCAGAACAGGGAGCCCGCCAGCGCCAGTGCCAGGCCACCACGCCGGTACCGGGCGGCTCGCTCCGTACAGAGCAGGCCCGCCAGCAGCACGGCCGGAGCGAACAGCAGCGCCAGACGCTCGACGTTCGAGCCGATGGGGGAGGGCGTGAAGTAGGTGAGAACGACGCCCGCCGCGTAAACGGCGCCTCCGAGCCGTACGACCCGCCAGTCGCGTGGCGCGCACACCGCCACCGCCACACCCAGCAACGCGGGCCACCAGATCCGCCCCGCAGCCATCGGCTGTTCGCCGTCGAACGGGAACAGCAACGTGGTGGCCCCGACGACCAGGAACGGCGGAACCGTGAGCACGACGGCTCGCTTCCAGTCGCGGACGAGTCCGTAGGCCGCACCGGCGACGACCAGGAACAGCCCGGCCACGGGGCTGCCCATCGTCGCGAGGGTGGCGTACCCGGCGGACAGGACCGGACGACGTTCACCCACCAGCAGCACACACGCCGCGAGAGCGAAGGCGACCCCCAGCGCGAACGTCACCCGGCCCGCCGCGACATCGACCCACAGTCCGAAAGCGGCCATGAGCGCGGGCGCCAGGGGGCGTCGTATCCCGGACCGCACGAACAGGACAGCGGCCAGCCAGCCGGCGGCAAGACCCGAGGCGACCCCGATCGTCCGCACGCCGAAAAAGCCCATCAGATACGGCGACAGCAGGCTGTAGTTCGCGGTGTGCAGTCCGCCGAACCAGAACAGTCCGTACGCCGAGTCACCGTGCTCGGCCGCGAAGCGCGCCCAGGTGTCCTGGGCCGCGAGGTCACCGCCGCCGTTGGCCCGGAAGAACGCCCACACGACATACAGCGGAAGCATCGTCGCAGTGGCGATCAGCGGCACTCGATGCCGGCGCAGGAAGCCGGCCGATCGCCCGTGTCTTCCCGGCCGTTCCGCACGGCTACCTCGCTCGGCGTCGGCGATCGTGTCGACAGCAACTGCCATGGGGGACATCTCCGTTCGGGAATGGACAGCTCTACGGCGACACACGGGCAGGCCGGCACCGCGGCAGGCGTGGCGGCATGTCTCGGCGCGGAGCGGCCGCGCGGAATTTGTGGGGGAGTACCGCGCGGAGCTGTGGCCGGCCGTCGTCCGAATTCTTCGCCCGCGCCGCCCCGGTCGGCATCAGCCGTTCGGCCGAGTCGTCCGCGTGCACCCGCCCAGGAACCGGTAATTCGGCCGAGGCGCGAGCGGGCCGGGGCCGCAATGGGTGGGACGGGGGTGCGGACAGGCTCGGACGCAGACACGAGCTCGGCACGCCGTGGAAGTCGCTCGCGTCGCAGGAGGCCCGGCAGCGACGTGCCGAACTCTCGGGCACCGATGCCGACACCGTCTCGGTGGGTGAGGGTGGCCGGACTTCGCTTCCGCGGGCCGCGGTGGTCGGCCGTGATCGCGCGGGCGAGTGGGCACCATCGCGAAGAGCCCTGCCTCCGTTCGTTGATCTGTGTCTCGAGAACACCGATCAGCGAAGAGAGGCAGGGCACTTCTTCACTGTCCACTCATTGGGGCCGACTGCCTGACCCCGGTGGATCCAGACTCAGTGGGCGATGACGGGCTCGCCCTCCGACGGGGCCAGAGCCCGGTTCGGAATCAGGAACGCCGCGAGCACCGCACCGACCGCAAAGATCCCGGCACCCCACGCGAGGGTGGCCGTGTAGCTCTCGACCCCGGCCTGTGCGGCGGACAGCGCGCCGGGCTTGTGCGAGGACAGGTAGTCGGTCGCGGCCGACGAGGCAACGGTGGTCAGCAGGGCCGTACTGATCGAACCGCCCACCTGCTGGCTGGTGTTGATCATCGCTGAGGCGACGCCCGCGTCCTCGTGGTGCACGCCCGCGGTCGCACCCTGGAACGCGGTGGTCATCACCGCGCCGATGCCGAGACCCAGCAGGATCATGCCGGGCATGATGTGGGCGACGTAGGTGCTGTCCAGGGCGAGCCGGGTCAGCAGGGTCATGCCGGATGCGGCGACCAGGAAGCCGGCGGCGATCACGGCCTTCGGACCGACCCTGGGCAGCAGCAGCGAAGGCACCGTGGTCGACGAGGCGACGATGCCCGCGACCATGGGCAGGAACGCCAGACCTGCCTGGATCGGCGAGTAACCGATGCTGGCCTCCAGGTAGTAGGTCAGGAACAGGAAGATCGAGAACATCCCCATGCCCAGGACGAACACCGCCAGGAACGAACCACCGCGGGTCCGGTCCAGCAGGAGTCGCAGCGGCAGCAGCGGATGCGCGACCCGGGACTCCAGCCGGACGAACACCGCGAGCAGGACCACGCCGCCGATCAGGAAGCCGAGGGTGACCGGGTCGGTCCAGCTGGTGGATTCGACGTGCGCGAACCCGTAGACGATGGCGAACAGTGCGGCGCTCACCGTGATGGTGCCCGGGACGTCGATCTTGGGCCGCTCGGTGATCTCGGGCTTTGCCAGCAGCAGCAGCGCACCGATCAGCGCGACGGCCGCGAAGATCACGTTCACGTACATCACCCAGCGCCACGACGTCCATTCGGTGAGCATGCCGCCGAGCAGCAGCCCGACCGCGGCGCCCGCACCGGACAGCGCACTGAAGATGCCGAAGGCCTTGGGCCTCTCGGACGGCTGGGTGAAGGTCACACTGAGCAGCGAGAGAGCCGCGGGCGCGAGCAGCGCGGCGAAGACGCCCTGGGCCACACGCGCCCCGACGAGGACGTCGAAGCTGGTGGCCGCGCCGCCGACGACGGAGGCGCCCGCGAAGCCGATCAGGCCGGTCACGAAGGTGGTGCGCCGGCCGAACAGGTCACCCAGCCGGCCGCCGAGCAGCAGCAGGCTGCCGAACGCGAGGGCGTAGCCCGTGATGACCCACTGCCTGCTGCCGTCGCTGAAGCCGAGGTCGTGCTGCGCCGCGGGCAGCGCGATGTTCACGACGGTCGCGTCGAGCGTGACCATGAGCTGCGCCGTGCCCAGGACGACGAGCACCCACCAGCGCACGGCATGCGAGCCGCGGCGGCCCGAGTCTGTCTTCCCGGAGGCGGGAGCCTCGTGGTCGAAGGTGGTACTCACTTTTCCCCTTAGGTGCTGGGCATGGCCGACCGGCCGGAAACCGATCTGTTTCCACATAGATAAACAGATCGGTTTCCGCGGTGCAAGTGGGGGGATCGCTCGCGGGCCGGGAGCGGCCCGGCGGTGCCGCGCCCACGTCGGCCGCCGGGTGGGCTGACTCGCGGGGCGATGGCGGTGCCGCTGTCCCGAGTCGGCATCGGAGTCACGGAGTGCTGTTCGGCTCCTGGCCCTCCACTGAACACGCCCGCAGCGTGGGCCCGTTGCCGTCGGCACCGGGATCGCCGTAGCCATTCTCCGTTGTCGTGTGATTCCCCTTGGGCTGCCGGCCTGAAAGATCTTTTCCCTGCGATTTCCCGCTTGCGATTTCCGTGTCCCGAACTGCCGGACGACCGGGCGGCAGCGCTCCGCCGGACCCTCGTCAGGGTGATCGGAAATCCTCGGCCCGCGCATCGGATCGGGTCACCGGAAGACGCTTTCGAGCAATTTCGGCCGACTACGACGTCGAGACGCGACCGGGCCTCCACGGCGAGATCATCCCTTCACCGGAACCGCACAACCGCACATTGCACAACCGCACAGTGCGCAACCGCAAGGAAAGAAGGGGGGCGGTCCATGTCGATCCCAGCTCTCGAACATGCGATTGACTTCGTGGAGGCGCTCGACGCATGGGCGACGCAGCCGAGCGGCGGTCGAGAGCTGCCGGTGATCGTCCTGTGTGACGAGGAGGGCGGACCGGAGCACGCCAGCGCCTTCGTCCTGGGCTACGCCGGCCGGCTCACGGAGAACCACGACGGGCCCTACCTCGTGCCCCGCGCTGTCGTGGGCCCACCGCCGCCCCCGGAGGAAGGAGCCGTCGGGCCGGGCCCGGCTCCCTCCAGGCCGGACGTCGAACTGCTCGAACTCCTCGCGGCGGACTGGGGGAACACCATGCCGCGGCGCACGGGAACGCTGCGCCTACCCGCGTTCCGGGTGTGCCTGGACGTCCTCGACGTACAGATGCCGACCGCCGGGTCGGCGGAATCAGGAACGGGTGTCTCACGGGACCGGCACCGCGTGATGGCCCACGCTCTGTGGACCGACTGGCAACAGCGCGCTCCGGTCCTCGGCACTGTGGGGCAGGCACTCGCCAGTGCCTCGTTGCCCGGATGGGTGGCGGGTGTCTGGACGGTGGTGCTGTCGTGGCCGCTGCGGGCGTGGCACCGATGGCGGCTCAACCGCCGCATGCGGTGGTACGCCCGACGGGTGACCAGTGCCGGACTGGCGGCACGTGACTTCGTCCAGGCCGCGACCAGGCTGCGCTCCGCGGACGCGGAACAGCAGCGGCTGCTGCGGGTCAGCCTGCTCTCGGAGGCGCTGTTCAGGGATCTCGCCCGGGCGGTCGCGCCGAGCTGGTTCCGGCCCCGGCGACGCCGCAGGCTCTGGCCCTTCGTGTTGCTGGTGCCCGATCTCGAGGGCCCCCAGGCGGCCGCGGTGCAGCAGTTCCTCCAGGTCCACCGCGAACTCGTCGCGCAGGGCATGCGTCCTCCGCTGCTGATTCTCGCGGGGCGACGGGGTGGGCCCGAGGGCATCGGTGCCGACGCCGGTCCGGCGCTCGGCCTGGCAGAGGCTGCCGCTGTGCTGCGGCACCCGGAGGACCGGCCGGCGGGCTCCCCAGGTCCCGGCAGCATCACCGTGCGGATCGAGGACGGACCCGGGCGGCCGGATGTGGCCAGGCATCTGAGGCTCCAGGCCAAGGCCACGCCGCAGGAGGTGGGCCCGGTACGTGCTCATGCGGGGTGGGCCGTGCCGGTCCTGGTGCTGTTGGTCCTGTGCTCCGTGGGATTCGCGTTTCGCGGCCAGGTGGAGACCCTCGGGTCCGCGCCGGACACCGGCGACCGGGCGCGCGCCGCGCAGCCCACCCACGATCCCTGCCCGGGCACCCGGCGCTCGGGCAAGGAAATCGTGGGCGTCGACACCGAGACCAGGGGCTGCTACTTCACGGACGCCGAGGACTCCCTGCTGCACGACCTCCAGAACCGGATCCGCGGTCAGAACGCCGCGGTGGAAGGAGCCCACCGGACGGTGGTCTTCCTGGCGCCCTTGACCGCCGATCCCCAGGCGCGCACCGAACAGCTCGTCCCGGCGGGCGTGCTGCAGCTTCAGGGCGCCGCCGCGGCCCAGAAGACCTGGAACGAGCAGGCCCTCGTCAACCAGGACAAGCCCATGCTCAGGATCCTCGTGGCGAACACCGGATTCGCCTTCGGCCACGGACAGGAGGTCGCGCGGCAGATCAAGGAGCTGGCGGCGAAGGACAGCACCGTGTCCGCGGTGATCGGTATCACCCAGAGCCGTGAGGAATCGGTCGACGCCGTCAACGAACTGGGCGACAGCATGCCCGTGATCGGGGCCTCCGTCACCGGCGACTTCATGGCGGAGGAGGCACGCAACTTCTTCCACACCCAGCCGACCAACGAGCGTATGGCCGAGGTCATGGCGCAGCGCGCGGTGGACCGGGGCAGCCGCAAGGCGCTGATCGTCTACGACCACAAGGACCGCTACAGCCAAGAGCTGCGGGACGACCTCGTCGGGCGGCTCAGGACCGGGCACATCGCCGTCGAGGACCCGTGGTTCGCTCAGGTTCCGGCTCCCCGGCCCGGCAACGGCAGCGCGACCGCTCTGGGGCTCCCGGACCTCGCCGACAAGATCTGCGACCTGCACAAGGAGCACGGCACGGTCTTCTACGCCGCCCGGGGCTCCCAGCTTCCGAAGGTGCTCGCAGAGGTGCAGAACGCCTGCGGAGGGAGCGGCGCCACCAAGTCCTCGCCCGTCGCGGTCGTCGCCTCCGACGTGAACACACTGATCGACTACAAGCCCGTGCCCGAATGGGCGGAGCTGTACAGATACCCCGCGGTGGACCTGTACTACGTGTCCTTCTCCGACAAGCCCGTGCTGCACAGTCCCGAGGGCGGGAGTGACCACTCCACCGGTCAGGACTCCTTCCGCGCGGCCGCCGCGGCCATCCGGCAGGCATTCGCGCAGTCCGGCGGATCGGCCTCGCCGTCGAACGTCCTGCAGGCCCTCCGCAACCACGTCGTCGTCCGGGACAGCATCGCGCCGGACCGGCCGTTCACCCTGCCCCTGGACCAGCGGGCGCGGACGAGCCGGCCGATTTTTCTGTGCCTGGCCCCTCACGATCCGGGTACGGACAGCCATGCGCACTGCGATCCCGGCGACCGCTGAGGATGTGAAGGTCCGGTGACGGCGGACCCGGTCGACAACATGGGCACACGGGTTGGGGGGTGCTCACTCCGAGCCCGACCCGGGAAACGGGGACGACTGTTGACCGTATTCAAACAGCCTTATTCACAACGGCATTGCCGGTTGTATTCCCGCAGTGAAAGGTCACGTCATGCCTTCTGCGCGGTGTAACTTCTACCCGTCAGTAGGGGCTTGAGCAAGGGTGGATATGTGGCTGCCTCTCCGCGGACCGAGAAATTCGCCGCTTACCTTCGCATGCTGAAGGACCGCAGTGGCCGGGGCTACGAGCGCCTCGGCAAGGAGGCGGGCGTCAGCGGTTCCAGTCTGCACCGGTACTGCTCCGGCCTCAGCGTCCCGACGGACTACCGGGTGGTGCACGCCTTCGCCAGGGTGTGCGGCGCCGGCGCGGACGAACTGCGCGAACTGCACCGGCTGTGGGCGTTGGCGGACCACGACCGGGACGCGCCTGCCGCGGTCGTCGAGGACACCCCGCAACGGGTTCCGGACGACTCTGCCGAGCTCGCGCGGACGAGCCCCGGAGCGGACGACATCACCCCTTCGGAGGCCGCCCCCGCCGGGGGCGAGGGGCCGCGCCGGCGCATGCTGTCCCCGCGGTTCGCGGTCATGGCCGCGGCGGTCGCGGTGATGCTGGTGGCCGGCTTCATATGGCTGCCGTTCGGGCGCCCGGCCGGCGCCTCTCCCGCGACCGGCGACGAGCTGCTGTACTCGCCGGCGTGCCAGACGGTGAGCATGGGACAGCACGACGAGTGCGTACGCGAGGTCCAGAACCTGTTGGTGCGGGCCAAGGGCAGACTCGCCGTCGACGGGGACTTCGGGCCGGAGACCCTGCGCAGAGTGACCGCGTTCCAGGTACTGGCGGGGTACACGCCGGGCACGTCCGTGGTGAGCCGCAGGTTGATGTCGTTGCACCGCGAGGACGTGGTGTAGGTGCCGTACTCCTTGGCGGCCGCCTGGTAGTGGTACGTCAGGGTCGTGGCGCCGCCGTAGCAGCTGACGGCGGCGGCCGAGGACTGTGCCGAGGCCGGTGCGACGCCGGCTCCCAGCAGCGCGGCCGCGGTGAACAGGGCCGAGACGAACGCGGTTTTGCGGATCATGGTGGTCTCCGTGGGTGAGGGGGGTCGGAAAGCCGCGACGAGACACGCGTGTGCGCACCGGATGGACATGCGGGCTCTCCGGGGAACGGGCGTGATCAGCGGTTGGCCAGGCGGTCCAGATCGGCCTGGGTGCCGTTGAAGAGGTCCGCGGTGGCGGGGGCCTGGATGCCCGGGAACAGGGCGGCGTCGGTGTACTGCCACATCGCCCAGGTCGCCGAGCCGTTCGGCAGCGGCGGCTGGGTGACCGACTGGCGGTAGTCGGCGAGTTGCAGCGGATAGTGGGCGAACGCGGTGGTCGAGTCCAGGCAGTCGTCCAGGAAGGACTTCTGGGTGTAGATCATCGGCGTACGCCCGAAGGCCGCCTCCACCCGGTCGAGCCAGGCTTTGGCGTCGTCGACCGTGCCGTACGTGGGGCAGCGTCCGGTGCCGTCGTCCATGCGTTCCAGGTCGAGGATCGGCGGCAGATCGCCCGCACGCTGCCCGGTGTAGCCGGTCGCCCGGACGGCGGCGACGAACCGGTCGGCCTGCGCGGCACCCGTGTCGGGCGAGGTGCCCGTGTAGAAGTGGTACGGCGCGACCGCCAGCCCCGCGGCTCTGGCCGCCTCGAGATCGGAGGCGAGGTAGTCGTCGGTGACGTTCGTGCCCCGGGTGGCCTTGACCGTCGCGAACTCGACACCCGAAGCCCGTACGGCCTTCCAGTCGATCGGCGCACCGCCCGGGTGCTGGTACTTGGCCGTGTCCAGGCCGTCGATCGGATATCCCGCGGGGCGCGGCGGTGTGCAGTACGCGTTCCGGCTCGACCAATCCGTCAGCTTCGCCCAGGTGTTGGGGCCTACGACGCCGTCGGCGCTGAGATTGGCGCAGTGCTGGAGTTCGACGACCCGGGACTCGGTGCCGCCCCCGAAGTCACCGTCGATCGTCAGCGGCGGATAGTGGAACGGCTCCATGGCCAGGTTCAGCCGGCACTGCAGCTCCTTGACCTCGGTGCCCTTCACGCCCTTCTGCAGGGTCGGGCGCGTATCGGTGTGCCCGCACACGGTCGACTGTGCCGTACTCGACGTGCCCTGGCTCGCGCAGGTGTGCGGTTGGGCGGCCCAGCTGTTCAGCGCCGCCCAGGTCTGCGGGCCGAGCACGCCGTCCACGGTCAGCCCGGCGCACCGCTGGAACTCCTTCACCCGTGTCTCGGTCGCCGGCCCGAACGAGCCGTCCGCCGCGATCGGGGTGTACCGGCTCGGCTTCGTCGCCAGGTCGAGCTGACACTGAGCCTCGACGGCGGCGTCCCCCGTGGACCCCTGTTGCAGCGTGGGCTGCGCGCTCGTGTGCCCGCAGACCGCGACCGCGGTGACCGCGGACTGTGCCGCCTGTACCACCGCCGGCCCGCACAGGGGCAGGACGGCTGCCACGGCGAGGGTCAGACCCCGCAGAAGCGTCCTTCGTCCCATCTGGTGTTCCCCCTCTGATGAGTGGCCGGGAACCCCCGGCCGGATCATGCTGGCAGCGGCCGTCCTGGAGCAGACCCCCTCACCGCCGCATTGGGACACCGGGACGGTGACAGGCCTGTGACCTGCGAAAAAGGGCTGCTGCTGGGATGTGCGTGGGACGCCGACGGGGAGCGGAGGGAGGGGGAGCGGGAGCGTGACGGGGGGACAGGCCGGGGCAGGCGCGTGGCGGACGCCGGAAGTGGAACCCGCGGTCGGGCTGATGCCGTCGCGGCAGCCCTGTGCGGGCCCTGCGGGCACCAGCCGCCGAGCCGACTACATCCGTGTCGTGCCTTTGTGTCTCTCCTGGGGCGTCAGGCGCCCAGTGCCGCCAGAACCACGGACTTGGCCTCCTCCTGGACCTGGCGCAGATGGTCCGCGCCGAGGAACGACTCGCCGTAGATCTTGTAGACGTCCTCGGTGCCCGAAGGGCGGGCCGCGAACCAGGCGTTGGCGGTGGCGACCTTGATCCCGCCGAGGGCGGCACCGTTGCCGGGGGCCTCGGTGAGCACCTGGGTGACCGGCTCACCGGCCAGGGTGTCGGCGGTGACCTGGCTCGGGGACAGCTTGGCGAGCAGCGCCTTCTCCTCGCGGCTGGCCGGGGCGTCGACGCGCGCGTAGGCGGGGGCGCCGAAGCGGTCGGTGAGCCGCGCGTAGTGCTCCGAGGGGGTCTTGTCGGTGACGGCGGCGATCTCGGAGGCGAGCAGGGCCAGCACGATGCCGTCCTTGTCGGTGGTCCACACCGAGCCGTCGCGGCGCAGGAAGGACGCCCCCGCCGACTCCTCGCCGCCGAAGCCGAGCGTGCCGTCGGACAGACCGTCCACGAACCACTTGAATCCGACGGGGACTTCGACCAGCGGACGGCCGACGTCCGCCGCGACCCGGTCGATCATGCTGGACGACACCAGGGTCTTGCCGATCCCGGCACCCGCAGGCCACTGCTCCCGGTGCGAGAAGAGATACGAGATCGCCACGGCCAGATAGTGGTTGGGGTTCATCAGGCCCGCGTCCGGCGTGACGATGCCGTGCCGGTCGGCGTCGGCGTCGTTGCCGGTGGCGATGTCGAACCGGTCGCGCTGCTCGATGAGCGAGGCCATGGCGTACGGCGAGGAGCAGTCCATACGGATCTTGCCGTCCCAGTCGAGCGTCATGAAGCGCCAGGTGGGATCGGCGAGCGGATTGACCACCGTCAGGTCCAGCCCGTGCTGTTCGGCGATACGGCCCCAGTAGGCGACCGAGGCGCCACCGAGCGGATCGGCGCCGATGCGCACTCCGGCCGACCGGATCGCGTCCAGGTCCAGCACGTTCGGCAGGTCGGCCACGTACGTGCCGAGGAAGTCATGGCGTCCGGTACCGGGTGCGGCCAGCGCGCGGGTGTAGGGGATACGCCGGACGTCCTTCAGACCGCCGGTGATGATCTCGTTGGCGCGGTCCTGGATCCAGGTGGTCGCAGCGGACGCCGCGGGGCCGCCGCTCGGCGGGTTGTACTTGAAGCCGCCGTCGGCGGGCGGGTTGTGCGAGGGGGTGACCACCACACCGTCGGCGAGGCCGGAGGTGCGGTTGCGGTTGTGCGTGAGGATGGCGTGGGAGACGGCCGGGGTGGGCGTGTAGCCATCGGCCTGGTCGATGAGGATGGTCACCTCGTTGGCCGCGAACACCTCGAGCGCCGTGACCCGGGCGGGCTCGGACAGGGCGTGGGTGTCGGCGCCGAGGAAGAGGGGGCCGTCGGTGCCCTGTGCGGCGCGGTACTCACAGATGGCCTGGCTGGTGGCCGCGATGTGGTCCTCGTTGAACGCTGTGGTGAGGGCCGAGCCGCGGTGGCCCGAGGTGCCGAACGCCACCCGCTGCCCCGGTTCCGCCGGGTCGGGGTGCAGTGCGTAGTACGCCGTGACCAGGCGGGCCACATCGATGAGGTCCTCGGGTCCGGCGACCTGTCCTGCGCGCGCGTCCTGCATGTCCCCGCTCCTCCGTCGACCGTTGGGTACGGCCCTCATTCTCCCCTGCCCGGGCCACCGGGACGCGCAGGGGGCGGTCGATATCGCACCGGCTCAGCAGGCGTACGCGCGAAGCCGGAACGCGCCCGGGCCGATGACTGAGGCGAAGCACCCGACGCCCTGGTCCGCACGGCCTGTTCCGTACGCCCCGTGCCCTGCGCTGCGCGGGCAGTGCGCTTGCCGGATGTCCTGCCGTGGCGTGCTGCTGTGTGCGAAGTGAGGGACCGACGGGATGGGGCGGCCGGGTGTCGGACGGGTACGAGGCCATGTTGTACGCCGAGTTGAGGGAGGCGTTCGACGTGTGGTTCGCCGGTCCCGGCGGGCGAGGACCCCCAGGCCCGTGATCCCGCCCACCCGGTCACGCACAGCGCGAACGCGAGCCCCTTGCCTGCGATCGCGCGACGGTGGGCGTGAGGGACTGAGACCGAGTCGTCGTCACCATGGGGCATGAAGGAGCAGGCGCCCGTGCCCCCTGTGACTCCGGCAGTTCCGCGCCCCGCAGACGGACGCGGATCCCAGTGAGGGGAGGGAAGGGCCGCCTCGACCTCCCCAGGTGTGACGGCCCCTCCCCGGCAGGCATCGCACCTGCTACCCGGAGAATCCGCGTTCATACCCGGCCCGTCCTGACTCATTGCAGCTGTTCCCCAGTTTCAGAGCATGCCAAGGCGGCTCGTCGGAGCGGTCGGGCAGGCTCGTCCCCCATGCCGCACGGGAAACGGTGAGGCCTCTTGACGTGGGTCGCTCAGCTGCATAGACAGGACTTCGCGATCAGACCACGCGATCAGACCACGCGGTCATGGCCGCTGACCCGGTTCCCCGTGCGGACACAGCCACGGGAGACTTCGTGACACCAGGAGGGGGCGTGACGTGACGTCGCCCGTGCGCAGTGCGGACGTCGCACGGCTGGCCGGAGTGTCCCGCAAGACGGTCTCCCGGGTGCTCAACAACGAGCCCTACGTCTCCGACCAGGCCCGTCGCCAGGTCCTCGCGGCCGCCGAGGAGCTCGGCTACCGCCTCAACCACGCCGCCAGGGCGCTGGCCTCCGGGCGCAACCGCTCCCTCGGTGTCATCGCTCTGGGAACCGCCGGATACGGAACCGCCTCGCTGCTGGTGCACATCGAGCAGGCCGTACGGGACGCCGGATACGCGCTCCGCGTAATCAACACGCCGGACGGCGAGCCGGAAGGCATCGCGGGCGCTCTTGGATCACTCCTCGAACAGGGCGTGGACGGGGTCATCGTCTCCGAACCCGTGGTGAGAGGAAAGGTCGAGCTCCGCGTGGACGTACCGGTTCTCTTCCTCGGCGCGCCGCCTTCCTTCACCGCCACCCGGACACTGACCGTGAGCGTGGGTGCTCACCAACTGGCCCGGGCGGCCACCGACCACCTGCTGGATCTGGGACACGACACCGTCCACCACCTCGCCGGCCCGCGGAAGTGGTACGCCACCAAGGACCGTATCGAGGGATGGCGGGCGGCACTCGCCGCACGGGACGCGCACGAGCCGCCGCTGCTCAACGGCGACTGGTCGGCCGCGTCCGGATACGCGACAGGGCAGGCACTGGCTTCGGACGGCTCCGTGACCGCGGTGTTCGCCGCGGGCGACGAGATGGCCATCGGCCTCATCCATGCCCTGCGGGAAGCAGGGCGGCGCGTCCCGGAGGACATCAGCGTCGTCGGGTTCGACGGCAACCCGGTCTTCGCCTACGTCTCCCCGCCTCTCACCACCGTGTGTCAGCCGTTCGAGGCCGCCGCCCGCGAAGGGGTCAGGCTGCTCGTGCATGCCGTCGAACATCCCGACGCGGAGCTGCCGCACCCGGCCGAACCTCCGGTGCGGCTCGTCGTCCGCGGCTCGACCGCGCCCCCGTCGCGGCTCCGTAGGGCCTGAGCACCGCGCCTTGTCCCTCGCTGCGGCCGGCCGGAACAGGCGTTCGGCGCGCCCGCTGACCGGCCAGGGCGAAAGAGACACCCGCGAGTGCACTGTGCCGGGCCGTGCATCGATGTCCGGGCGGGCCCCGCATCGGAGGTTAAGGTCACCCGGAGCGCCGTTTCGGGGCGGGTCGGACAGCAAAGGGTGGTGCCACGTGCCGAGTTGGGATCGCAGGCTCACGGCGGCCGGTGTGCGGGACCGCGCCCTGCGCGCGGACTACGCGACCGCCGCCCGGGTCTTCGCCCGCAGGATCCTCGCGCACTACGCCGCCGTACGTCTGCTGGTGGCCCCGGAACTGCACCCGCACGTCGTCGCGGCCTACGCCTTCCTCGCCCGGACCGACGACCTCGCCGACCAGGGGCCGCTGCACGAGCGTCTGCCGCGCTGGCACGCATGGGCCGAACACGTCACCACGGGGCTGGAGTCGGGGCACGCCGACGACCCGGTCCTGCGAGCCTTCCTGCACACCGCGGCCGCACGGCGACTGCCGCACCACTGGGTGCACACCTACCTCAAGGCCACCACCGAGGAACTGCACTTCACCGGCCATGACACCGAAGCCGACTTCCAGCGCTACGTCGACAACCTGGCCCTGCCGGCCCTGATGCTGATCGAGGACCTGCAGTACGAGGGCGGCGGCGACGAGGTCTTCCGGTCCCGTTGCCGGTCGTTCGCCGAAGGACTGCAACGCCTGGACTTCCTGACCGACCTCACTGACGACCTGAACGAGGGGCGCCTCTACCTGCCGCAGGAGGACCTGGACCGCCTCGGTGTCACCCGGGCCGACCTCGAGCAGGGCCAGGACACCCCGGCCGTGCGGGAGTTGGTCGCCCTGACCTGCCGTAGGGTCAGGAAGTCCCTCACCGCTTCGCGGGCCCTGGAGGACTCCACCGCGCCCGGATTCCGGCCGTTGCAGCGTGCCCTGCTGGATCTGGCCGAGCATCAGCTGTCCCGCGTCGAGAGCACCGGCACCTCCGTCACGCGACGGGCGGTGGGTTACGGCGTCCGTGTGCCGCTCGCCGTCCTGCTCCGCGAGAGACGACACGCGAAGGGCGGCTTCCAGGGATGAACTCGCCGTGTCGGACCGGCAATCAGTGGGGCCACCGACAGCCTGTGCACGCCGCCCGACGGCCTGGGCCGGGCCGGGCTGTCCGGCCCGGCCCGGTGGACGCGAGGGTTTGTCAGTGCCGCACCTTCACCTTGCTGATCGCCGCCACCCCGAGCGCCGCGAGTGCGATCTGGATCAGCCACTCGACCCAGTCGACGCCGTTCGTGTCGGCGACATCGAGGCCCGCCGCGATGCCCGTGCCGATGAAGGCGGCGACGATGCCGATCAGGATCGTCCACAGGATGCCGATGTGTTGGCGCCCCGGGATCACGAGTCGGCCAAGGACACCGATCACGATGCCGATGACGATCGCGCTGATGACGCCTGAGATCTCCATGCGGTGTCACCCCATCTGTAGTTGGTGACGCACGGGTGCCCGCCGAAGGGGAGCACACTCCACAGCCTTGGCCATCGCTTTGGTGGATCGGTGCCGTTGAGGGTGTGACCTCGGTCAGTTCCGCGAGTTGCCGAACAGCAGGCGATAGCCGATCAGGAGGACCAGGGAGCCGCCGATCGCCGCGCCCCAGGTGTAGAGGTCGAAGAAGTGACTCTCCACCGGGCGGTCGAAAAAGCGCGCGGAGAGCCAGCCGCCGACGAACGCTCCCGCGACACCGATGAGCGTGGTGCCGATCAGGCCGCCCGGGTCCCGTCCGGGCAGCAGGATCTTGGCGATGGCTCCGGCGAGCAGGCCGAGGATGATCCAGCCGATGATGCCCACGTCGTAGTCCTCCAGTCGGGCCGGGGCCCGGCGGGGTCCGCCGGGCCCCGATGCTTCGGGTTGCCTGATTGCGCAAGCCTAGGGACCGGGATGAGGACGGGCGAGGTGCGGACGGTGGCTGGTGACAAGTCGTCGATGTTCTTTCACACACTTATTACATTGCGCAATCGGTGAACTGGCCGCGCCCTCTCCGGTCTCCCGCCACGGCCCCTACACTGAGACAGCGCACGTGTGTTGACAGTGACCGGGGCGGGGCAGGAGAGGACTGTGGCGACACTCGCAGGTGACCGTGACGATCCGTCCGCCGAGGTGCTGACGGAGGCGGCCGCCGTGTTCGGACTGCTCGCCTCGCCCGCCCGGCTGCACCTCATGTGGGCCCTCTCCCAGGGGGAGAGCGACGTGACCCATCTCGCCGACCGGGTGGGCGGTGCGCTGCCCGCGGTCAGCCAGCACCTGGCGAAGCTGAAGCTCGCCGGGCTCGTGCGCTCCCGTCGTGAGGGCCGTCGGCAGGTCTACTACGTGGACGACCCCGACATCGTGACCGTGGTCCGAGTGATGGTCGGCCAGTTGACGGCGCGTACCGCCCCGGCCGTGCGTGGCACTGCCTCACGCATGCCTTGATTGTTCAGGTGTCCCAAAGGTTGCCGCGTTCCTCCATGAGATCCCTCACTTGTGAAATGCGGCGGGCTCCGTGCTGGCCGGGCCGCGGGTTTGTTAGATTGCGCAACTACGCAACCCAGGTGGGGCTCCTGCTCGGCCTGCCTGTACACCGCCGCGCACGCCCGGCCGCCCACCCCTAGGCCCGGCTGACGAGCCCGACCGTTTGTGGGAGTGGTAGATGAGCGACCGGTGGGACGGCCCCGGCGGTCAGGCCACGCGCAGCCGCACCGGCCAGGTGCCCGGGCAGCGTGAGGGTGAACCCGGCTCAGTGCCTCGGCCCGGGGGCCGTGCCGCGGCGCGTGAGGCGGCCCGCTCGCACGGCGGCAAGCGCTCGCGTCGCCGGGTCCGCCCGGTGTCTCGCGGCAAGCGGATACTGAAGATCGCCGCACTGTCCCTGGCGATCCTCGTGCTGGGCACGGCAGGCGTGGGCTGGTGGTTCTACGAGCACCTCAACGGCAACATCAACAGCGTGGCGCTCGACGGCAAGGGCGGTTCGGAGACGGCCGACGCGTTCGGGCGCACCCCGATCAACATCCTGGTCATGGGCTCGGACGGCCGCACCAGCAAGGCGGACTGCAAGCTGGGCGGCGGCTGTTCCCAGACCGGCGTGCAGACCGGCAACGGCAACGCGGACGTCCAGATGGTGGTGCACATATCCGCCGACCGCTCCAACGCCACCGTCATGAGCATCCCCCGCGACACCATGGTCAACGTCCCGGCCTGCAAGGACACCGAGAACGGCGAGTCCACGCCCGGCTACTACGGCCAGATCAACAGCGCCCTCCAGTACGGTCCCGCCTGCCAGGTGGCCACCATCCACCAGCTCACCGGCATCCCCATCGACCACTTCGTCAAGCTGGACTTCTCCGGCGTGGTCAAGATGTCCGACGCGGTCGGCGGTGTCTCCGTGTGCGTCAACGGCAACGTGTACGACACCTACTCGCACCTGAAGCTGTCCGAGGGCACCCACACCCTCAAGGGGGAGGCGGCCCTGGAGTTCGTCCGCTCCCGGCACGGCTTCGGGGACGGCAGCGACCTCGGTCGTACGATCTCGCAGCACATCTTCCTCGGCGCGATGATCCGCAAGTTCAAGAGCGCGGGCACGCTCACCGACCCCACCGCGGTCTACGACCTCGCCGACGCCGCCACCAAGGCTCTGACCGTGGACGACGGCCTCGGCACCGTCAAGAAGCTGATCGCGCTCGCGGCCGACGTGAACAAGGTCCCCACCAAGCGGATGACCTTCACCACGATGCAGACCGCGCCCGACCCGAACAACAGCAACCGTGTGGTGGTGGGCGGGGGAGCCAAGGACCTCTTCGCCAGCATCGCCGGCGACCAGTCCCTGAGCACCGGCTCCGGCAAGAAGGCCGCGACCGCCTCCGCGAAGGCCACACTGTCGGCGGTGCCCGCCTCCCGGATCGCCGTGACCGTCGAGAACGGTACCGAGATCACGGGCCGCGCCTCCGACATCGCGAGCGCGCTCACCGGTCAGGGTTTCAGCTCCGCCACGAACACGGCCAACGCGCCCAGCCCCGCGGCGACCACCACCCTCACCTACGGCACCGGGCAGAAGGCCGAGGCCCAGACGGCCGCCAAGGCCCTGGGGCTGCCCACCTCGCATCTCGAACAGGGCACCGGTACGGGCCTGACCCTGGTGATCGGCGGCGACTGGACGAGCGGAACCACGTATCCGGGCGGCAGTTCGTCCTCGCCGCCTGCCGACACCCAGGCCGCGGTCTCCGACGCCCACGCCCAGACCGCCGACCAGGCCAAGGACTGCGCCAAGGTCAGCCCCTACAAGACGGTCGCCCTCAACGGGGTCCCCATGACCCCCGCGCAGGCGTACGCGGCGGCGACCGACAAGAAGGACTCCGACGACTGAGGCGGGGGACGGCATCGTGGTTGTACAGTTGCGCAAGCTGGCAACAATGAGCGTAGAGAAGGGACGTGCGGAATGCTCCGCAACGGACTGGAACCCTGGCACCTGCTGATCGTCGTGATCTTCTTCCTCCTGCTGTTCGGCTCGAAGAAGCTGCCCGATGCCGCCCGCGGGCTGGGCAAGTCGATGCGCATCCTCAAGAGCGAGGCCAAGGCCATGAAGGAGGAGGGCAGCGCCCAGTCCGTCGCCGCCCCGGAGCAGGACGCGACCTCGGCCGAGCCCGCGCCGCACGTCACCTCCTCCTGACGTCACCTCCTCCTGAACGCGCCGTGACGGAGTCTCGGCCGACCCGTCGCAGCCCGGCCGGACCGACGGCGTCGGCTGTCGGTGGCGGCCACTAAGCTCCCGCCCATGAGTGAGGCAGACGAAGGTCCCGGCAGACGAGTCGTCGACGGGCGCTTCGAGTTGGAGGCCCGTCTCGGCGGCGGCGGGATGGGCACGGTCTGGCGGGCCAGGGACCTGGTGCTGCACCGGATGGTCGCGGTCAAGGAGGTCCGCCCGCCCGACCGCGACCTCGCCGAGTACGACCCCGAGGGCGCACGGACGCTGCGCGAGCGGGTGCTGCGCGAGGCCCGGGCCCTGGCCCGGATCGACCACCCCAACGTCGTCACCGTCCACCACATAGTCGACGGCGGCGAGGGCACCTACCCGTGGATCGTCATGGAGTTGGTCGGCGGCGGCTCGCTCGCCGACCGGCTGGCGCAGGGACCGATGCCGCCGGTCGAGGCGGCCCGGATCGGCCGGGGAGTGCTGGCCGCACTGACCGCCGCGCACGACGCCGACATCCAGCACCGGGACGTCAAGCCCGCCAATGTCCTGCTGAGGTCCGACGGCCGCCCCGTGCTCACCGACTTCGGCATCGCCGCGATCCGTGAGACGACCAGCCTCACCGTCACCGGCTCCATGATCGGCACGCCCGACTTCATGGCACCGGAGCGGATCTCGGGCCACGAGGGCGGCGCCGCCTCCGACCTGTGGTCGCTGGCGATGATGCTGTACACCGCGGTGGAGGGCCACCATCCGCTGCGCCGGGGCAACACCCTGGCCACCCTCGCCGCCGTCCTCAGCGAGGACGTGCCACCGCCGGTGCGTGCCGGTGCCCTGGGCGACGTCCTGATGAGCGTGCTCGTACGGGATCCGGCGGCGCGGCCGTCGTCCGCCGTGCTGGACCGGAGGCTGGCCGAGGTCGAGTCCGGGCAGGTCGGTCCGGTGACCGCCTGGCACCAGCCGACCGCCTACCCGTTGAGCCCGCCGCCCGGAGCCACAGCCCCTACGTATTCGGGAAATCGGGGGCATCAGGGGTATCCGGGGGCCTTCGCCTCGCCGACCGTTCCCGTCCACGCCGGACCCGGCACTCCCGCTCCCTCGGATGCGGCCGCCCCCGGCGGCTTCGGGCCGCCGGTATACCCCGGTCCCGGCGGCGCCATGGCCCAGCCGGTGACGTCGCCCGTGCGAGCGGGCCGAAAGCGCCGAGCCGGTCCGAGTGTCCTGCTCGGCGTGTCGGGGATCGCAGGCGCCCTGGTCCTCACGTGGTGGCTGCTGCCCCTCGGAAACGGCTCGGGCGGCTCGGGCGGCGTCGCGGACCCCGGCGCCTCGTCCGTCACGTCGGCCCCGAAGACGACCGGCTCACCGGCCGCCGCCCCGGCCGCCCGGCAGTCGCAGGACACGACGACCGCCGGCCTGCTCACCCCGGCCGGTATCCGCACCGCCATCGCCGCGATCGAGAAGGAGACGGGCCGAAGCAGGTTCGGCGACTTCACCGCCTACGACGACTTCGTGTCGGTCGAGTTGATGGTCAAGGGCAGCGACAGCAAGTACGACACCTACACCTACCGCCGCGGGCAGGGCGTGGAGAAGGGCATCATCAAGGGCTCCCTCGCCGGCGGCAACAAGCCCTTCGGCCTCGGCGGCTTCGACTGGGACAGGCTTCCCGCCCTCTTCGCGCAGGCCCGGAAGAAGCTCAACGTCGACGATCCGAACACCCGTTACGTGGTGGTGAGACCGCCCAACGACGTGTTCGACACCCCTCTCGGTATGGGCGTGTACCTGAGCAACGAGTACAGCCAGTCCGGCTACCTGGACGCGAGTCCCCAGGGCAAGGTGACTCGCGTCATGCCCGCTGACAACTGACGGCCCACCGCTGAACGCGCCTGCCCGCGTACCCCCCTGTCAGCCGGAGGACGTGGCGGCGGCGCGGTCCCCGGTCAGACGCAGTGTCACCAGGGCCGCCGTCCCCGCCAGGACGCCGAAGGTGAGGGCGGCGGGAACGTCCGCGCCGAGACTCGAGAACAGGTGCACAGGACCCCACACGGAACCGGAGTCGTCGACCGCCATGTGCAGTAGTTGGCTCGCCAGCAGTCCCAGGACGATCGCGCACATCGCGCCCACCGCCATGGCCGGCACCGTGGTCCGGGTGAGCAGCCCGGGCAGCAGCCGCAGCGACCACCACACCACGGCCAGCATGAGCACGTCGGCGGCCCGGTACAGCAGCCAGTCGCCGAGCGGAGCGGTCGTCGGACCCGCCCAGCCGCCGAGCAGCAGCCACTCGCGCAGCAGGTCGCCAGGCTCGGACAGCAGCCCTCCACCGACGAACGAGGTCTGGATCCAGGCCGCCACCGACCCGTAGGAGAGGACCACCAGCGACAGCGCGACGATGGCCGTTCCCACGCTCGCGGCCAGTCGGGCCGCGCGAGGCGGCACGTCCACCCGGGGCAGCGGGTCCTCGCCCTTGGCGGTGATGCGTGCCACGAGCACCGTGACCAGCGAGGTCACCAGGGCCGCGAACACCATGACCGGCCCACTCGACGCGATCACCCCCGCGAGCTGCGGCAGGATCCGGTAACTGCCGTGTCCCCGGGACGCGATCAGCCACGGCGCGGAGAGCGTCACGGCCAGCGTTCCGGCCACCGGGCCCCAGGCCCACAGCGCGAGAAAAGTGGCCGGGGTGCGGCCTCGCGTCGGCGGAATCCTGCGGACCAGAAGCAGCGCGCCGGCCACGAAGAACCCGAAGACCGCCACGAACCTGATCTGCATCGCGGTCCCGTACAGCTCCGTGTACTGCGTGCCCCCACTCGTGACCCCGTCCGCGGACGCGGTCGAGGAGTCGTACGACCAGGGCGCGAGCCACCTCTGCAGTTCGCTCACGGACTCGATGTTCAACACGCTTGTGCTGCCGCGCAGTTGAAGCGCCTGCGCGCTCGCCCCCGCCCACCACAGCAACAGTGTGAGCAGCAGACCTCCGACCAGTGCCGGTATCACCGCGCGCCGATATGCCATGTGCCTTCCCCCGCCTGGAGCCCTGATCCACGAGCTATTCGAACAGCCGAAGAATAAGGCAGGCGATCAGGCCCGGCTCGCGCCGTCTGGTGCATCCGAACCGTCGGTTCGGTCTCACCGTTCGACGAAGAAGGCGAGGTGGTCCGGGGCCGGGCGCAGCAGGCCGTCGCGGACCGCGAGGGCGGTGGCCTCCGCGCGGGAGGCGGCACCGGTCTTGCGGAGCAGGTGCTCGATGTGGCTGTGCACGGTCCGTGGAGAGAGGAACAACGCCTGCGCTATGGCCTGGTTGGTCTGTCCCGTCGCCGCCCGGGTGAGCACTTCCAGTTCCCGGGGACTGAGGCCGTACGGCAGTTCGGTGGGCGTCTCGTGCACCAGCACCGCGTCCGCGGTGAGGGCCGCGTCAGGCCGGTGCCGATGGAGAGTGACGCGGTACCAGACACCGTCGACCGGCCACAACAGCCGCAGCCGGTGACCACCGGTACCGGCGAAGGCACGCAACAGGCCCTGGAATTCCACGTCCCCCAGCACCCGGACGCGGTCACGGCCGGGAAGGCCGATCGCGCCGCCGGCGGTCACCAGGTCCGCCGCGCCGTGTTCCGGCAGACCGTGCGCATCACCGGCCCGTGCCACGGGGTCGGCGAGCGCGGCGAGGGCCGGGATGACGGAGGCGAGCAGCCGGCGTGCCTCGATGTCGTAGGCGTCGGCGCCCTCCGTGCTCAGATGCACCAGGCCGACGAGCCGGTCGTGGTGCCGCAGTGCTCCGGTGACCCCGTCGCGGAAGCCGGCCGGGCGGACCCGCTCGGCATAGAACCAGCCCTGGCGGAAACGGGGGCCGAGTTCCGCCGGATCCTCGATGTCCTCGGAGATGGACGGCGGCAACTCCTGCCCCACGACGTTGCGATACCACGGAGTGGTGCGGAACTCGGCGGCCAGCGCCTGGGAGATCTCGGCGGTGTAGCCGATGCCCGCGACCTGGACATGCGCTCCGGTGAGCGGCTCGATCGCGAGCAGGGTCGCGGCATCGAGCGGCAGGGCGCGGGCGAGCTCGCGCAGCGCCTCGTCACAGGCGGACGCGGTGTCGCGTTCGCGGGTCAGCATGCCGATACGGGTGGCCGCCGCGATCTGGTGGTGGCTGAGCATGCGAGCCTCCCGGGGAGCGGCTCAGAGACGCGGAATGTCGTTTGGGGCCCAACGATGCATGGGGCCCCACGATAGGGACGCGGGCCGCGCCGGGCAAGACGTACACCGCTTGCCGGGGCGGTTTCAGAGGCACGACGGATGCGCGGCTCTCACCGAGTCGGTATTTGTACGGATGGTGGCGCGGGGCGACCAAGGCTTTCCTGTTCGGCACAGCCGGACGCCCGCCGTCAGCGGGCCCGCCCCTCGGAGAGCCCCGCCATGACGACACACCGGTCCGCCAGCGTGCCCACCGCATCGCGCAGACAGTTCCTCGCCTACTCAGGCGCCGCCGTGGCCGCCACCGCGCTCACCGCGGCCGGCTGCTCCGCGCCGGCGAGCTCGTCGGCCTCGACCCGGCCCTCGGCTTCGCCGGGCACCCATCTGACCAGGATCGGTCTGGACTACCCGTTCACCCAACTCCCCCTGTACACCACGCTCGTCAAGCTCTCCACCGCCGCCGCGAAGAAGCCCGGCATCTCCCTGCTGACCACCAACGACGCGGCGAACGCCGACACCCAGGCCAGCAACCTCAACACCTGGGTCGCCCGCAAGGTCCCCGCGATCGTGTCGTTCCCCATGGTCTTCGAGGCCACCGAGGCGATCGCCAAGGCCGCGCTGGACGCGGGCCTGATCTGGGTGACCTACGGCGGCTCGCTGGAGCACCAGAGCGCCGACATCCAGTTCAGCTTCCGCGAGGGCGGCACCCTGCTCGGCACGGCGGCGGCCAAGTGGGCCGAGCAACAGCTCGGCGGCAAGGGCAAGATCGCCTTCCTCACCGACAGCACCATCGAGCTGGGCCGCGAACGCACCAAAGGCATGATCGACGCCTTCACCAAGCTCGCGCCCGGGGTGGACGTGGTCGCCCGGGAGCAGGCCATCGACCCCGACACCGGGCTGGCCAAGACCAACGCGATCCTCGCCAAGCACCCGGACCTCAACCTCGTACTCGGTGTCACGGACGCCGCCGCTTACGGCGGGTTCAAGGCGCTCCAGCAGGCGGGCCGCAAGAAGGACGACGCGAAGACCTTCGTCGGCGGACAGGACGGTGCCGTCCCCTCCCTGCTCGCCATCAAGCAGGGCACCTTCTACCGGGCCTCCGCCGCCCTGGCGCCGCACGACATCGCGAACGCCGTCGTCGACGTACCGGTGGCCGTCGCCGCGGGCAAGGCCGACCCCGGCGTGCAGGTACCCATCTCCCTCGTCGGCCCGGACGACACCGCGGCCATCACCGACCTGCTCGCCCAGAACGCCTAGGGGACGGCCATGACACCGGTGAACCTGCGCATCCGCTCGCTGAGCAAGTCCTTCGGCGGAGTGCGGGCCCTGGACGGCGTGGACCTGACCGTGCCGATGGGACAGGTCCACGCCTTGCTCGGCCACAACGGTGCCGGCAAGTCCACCCTCATCAAATGCCTCGGGGGTGCCTACCCGCCGGACGCGGGCACCATCGAGGTCGGCGGGACCTCGTACACCCGGCTGAGCCCACGGGAGTCGATCGACGCGGGCGTGGCGATCATCTTCCAGACGCTGAGCGTGGTCGACGCGCTCACGGTGACGGAGAACATCTTCCTCGGCCAGGAGTGGACCCGCTACGGCCGCATCGACCGACGCGCCCAGGAGAAGGTCGCCGCAGGGCTCCTTGAGCGGGTCGCGGCGACCTGCTCACCGCGCGACCGGGTGGCTGATCTCCCGATGGGACAACGGCAGTTGGTGGAGATCGCCAAGGCACTCAGCCGCAGCGCCGCCGTTCTCGTCCTGGACGAGCCGACCGCCGCCCTGTCCACCGCCGAGAGCGACGCGCTGGCCGAACGCGTCGAGGACCTGCGTACCCAGGGGCTGGCCATCGTCTACGTCACCCATCTGCTGTCGGAGGTCGAGCGTCTCGCGGACGCGGTGACCGTGTTGCGGGACGGGCGGGTGACCCATCAGTCGGTGGGGTCGGGACAGACGCGGCGCGACCTGGTCGAGGCGATCGCGGGCCGGCCGCCTCGACGAGCCTCTGCGAGTGCGGCGGGCGGGACCCGGGCAGTCGGTGAAACCCTGGCGTCGACGGGCGCGGGAGCCGAGCCCTCGGAGCACATGGGTGCGGGTGACGACACCCCGGTGGCCGCGGTGTCCGCGCGTCCGGTCGGCGAGGCGCGACTGACCGTCGATGGCCTGTACGGCCCCGGGTTCGGGCCGGTGAGCCTTGCCGTCGGACAGGGCGAACGCGTCGGTCTCTTCGGGCTCATCGGGTCCGGGCGTACGCGGATCCTCGAGAGCCTGTACGGCGGGCGCCGTGCCGCCGGTGGCACGGTCCGCGTCGGCCGCCGGATCGTCGCCCCGACCCGGCCCGCCGACGCGCTCGCCGCCGGGATCGCACTGGTTCCGGCCGACCGGCGCCGCCAGGGGCTGTTCCCGGTGCTCAGTGCGCAGGACAACGCGCTGCTGCCCTCCGTACGGCCCCTCGCCCGGGCCGGGATACGGGCCCTGGGCGAGGAACGCCGGGTGTTCGGGACGCTCGCCGAGGCGGTGGGGCTGCGGCCGGCCCGTCCCCGGATGCCCGCCTCCGCGTTCTCCGGAGGCAACCAGCAGAAACTCGTGCTCGGCCGGTGGATCAACGAGGCCCGGCACGTGGACGTCCTGCTGCTGGACGAGCCGACGCAGGGTGTCGACGTGGGGGCCAGGGCGGAGATCTACGAGGTGGTGTCCGCGCTGGCGGCCGACCGGGGCACGGCCGTGCTGTTCGCGTCGAGCGATCCCGAGGAGGTCGTCACCCTCGCGGACCGCTGCCTGATCGTCGCCGCGGGCCGGATCGTCGGGGAGCTGTCCGGCGCCCAACTCACGGAAGAGGCCCTGCTGTCGGCGGTCCATGACGCGGGTCCGGGTCCCGGGGAGGCCTCCACAGCCCACGCCGGTGCCGGCGCGGACGCGGACGTGGGTACCGATGCCTCCCCGCCCCCGGACGGCCCCGCCCACAGTGTTGCTCCCACCCTCACCGCACCCGCCGAAGGAACCGTATGACCACCGCGGACTCCGTCCTCACCCGTCCCCGTCTGCTGGCCTCGGGCGGACTGACCACCCTGCGACGCCAACCACTGCTCGCCGTGCTCACGGCCATGGTGCTGGCCTTCCAACTGTCCACGGGCAGCTTCCTCGACCCGGCGAACCTGCGCGGTATCGCCACCGACGCCGCCACCCTGGCCATCGTCGCCGTGCCGTCGGCGCTGCTGGTCATCAGCGGCTACCTCGACCTGTCGGTCGGCTCCACGCTCGCCCTGGGCGGGCTCGTGGCGGGGTGGCTGGCCGGGCAGGGGCAGTCCCCGGTCATCGCCGTCGTGGGCGCACTGGCCGCGGGAGCGGTGGTGGGCGCGGTGAACGGCGTCCTGTGCTGCTACTTCGGGCTGTCGGCTTTCATCGTCACGCTCGGCATGCTCACCGCCGTACGCGGGTTGGCCCAGCAGCTCTTCCCGCTGCCGCTCAGCGGTTTCGGGACCGGATTCGCCTGGCTCGGCGGGGCCCGGATCGCGGGCCTGGCCGCACCGGTCGTCGTCGCCGCGCTGGTGCTGGTGGCCGGGGCGCTGTTCCTCGCGTTCGCTCCGGCGGGGCGACACGTCTTCGCCATCGGCGTCAACCGGGAGGCCGCCCACCTCTCCGGCGTCGACGTCCGCCGCACCCCCTTCGTGCTGTTCGTGATCACCGGCGTGGCGGCGGCTCTGGCCGGGGCGATCAAGGCGTCGGTGCTGGACAGCGTCGTCGCCGGGACCTCGGGCACCGGCTTCGAACTGGCCGTGCTCACCGCCGTTCTGGTGGGCGGGGTCGCGCTCACCGGAGGTTCCGGCTCGATCCTCGGCGTCCTGCTCGGCGTGCTGTTCCTGGGCTGTCTCCAGAACGGCCTGACACTGCTGGACGTGCCCACGTTCTGGCAGCAGATCGCCCAGGGCAGCGCCCTCGTGGCGGGCGCGGCACTGGCGTACTTCGCGCCTCGCGCCGCACGCTGACCGATCCCCTGTCCCCACCGGTGGTACGGCGGCCGATCCCGTATCCCCACCGGTGGCACGCCGGCCGGCCCCCTTCCCCGTTCGGCGGCCGGCCGGCCCCGTACCCCTTCCGAGAGAGACCCCCATGCGCGCAACCGCGCCCACCCTCATCCTGACCGGCGGTCAGGTCCTCACCGTCGACCGCGACTTCACGGTCACCGAAGGCGTCGCCGTACGCGGCCGGGACATCGTCGCCACGGGCGATGACGCCGAGATGCGCGCCCTGGCCGGCCCCGGCACCCGGATCGTCGAACTCGGCGGCCGGACCGTCCTGCCCGGCCTCAACGACTCCCACCTGCACGGCGCCGCGTACGGCATGACGAAGCCGCCCTTCGCCATCGACGTAGGTCACCCGGCCGTGGGCTCGATCGCCGACATCACGGCCGCGGTGGGACAGGCGGTGCGGGCGGCCCGCCCGGGGGAGTGGATCGTGGGCCTGGGCTGGGACACGGGGTATCTCGCCGAATGCCTGGCCGACCCGTGGCGCTTCCCGCACCGCCGAGACCTGGACGCGGTCGCCCCGCACCACCCGGTGTGCCTGACGGACTTCTCCTCGCACATGGTGTGGGCAAACAGTGAGGCCCTGCGCAGGTGCGGCATCGACGGGGGCACCGCACCTCCGCCCGGCGGTGTCATCGACCACGACGCCGACGGCGGGCCGACGGGCATCCTGCGTGAGGCGGCCCAACGGCTCGCCCAGGTGGCGCTTCCCACCCCGACGATTCCCCAGCGCCGCCAGGCCATCCAGGGCGTGGTCCGCGAACTCCACGCGCGCGGCATCACCAGCTACACCGAACCCGGCCTCGGCCCCGGCGGCGCCGGCACCCTCTTCGGCGGACTGGACACCGACAACTGGACCGCGTACGCCGGTCTCGTGGCGGCAGGCGAACTCGACGCCCGGGTCAGTGTGCTGCTGCTGCCCGCTCCGATGGGCGGCTCGGCCGACGACCTGCGCAAGGGACTGGAGGAGCTGCGCCGCCCGGCGTCGGCGGATCCGCGCCGGCTGAACGCCATCGGCGTCAAGATCTTCGCCGACGGAGTGCCGCCGAACCGTACGGCCTGGATGAGCGAGCCCTACCCGGAGGGCGGCCACGGCGCCCTGTGCGTGCACGGCGACACTCCCGCGCTCCAGGTGGAGGAACTGCGCGACATGATCGGGATCGCACACCGGGCCGGGTTCCAGCTCGGCGTGCACGTGACCGGCGACCGGGCCATCGACACGGTGGTGGAGGCCTTCGTCGCCGCGAACACCGCCGCGCCCCGCCCGGACGCCCGGCACTACGTCATCCACGGCGACTTCATCGGCGCCGGCAGCCTGGCGAAGCTGGCCGCGCACGGCTACGGCGTCAACATGAACCCGGCCATCAAATGGACCATCTCCGACCTGATGGACGAGGTCGTCGGCCGCGAGCGCTCCGCGTATCAGTGGCCGGTGCGGTCCGCGGTCGACTCCGGTGTCCGGGTGTGCGCGAGTTCGGACGCGCCGATCACGCAGCCCGACTGGCGGCAGGGTGTCGCCGCGATGATGCTGCGCGAGTCCAAGGCCAGCGGCAGGACGAGCGGTCCCGAGCAGCGCGTGACCCTCGCCGAGGCCCTGCGCGCCTACACCGCCACGCCGGCGTGGCAGGACTTCGCCGACGACTGGAAGGGCACCGTCGAAC
Source organism: Streptomyces sp. NPDC005374 (assembly GCF_042872225.1). NCBI lineage: Bacteria > Bacillati > Actinomycetota > Actinomycetes > Kitasatosporales > Streptomycetaceae > Streptomyces > Streptomyces sp. NPDC005374. The sequence goes on from NZ_JBIAKA010000007.1 coordinate 379,143, forward strand.
CCGGCAGGGCGGCCGACCTGTGCGTACTGGACCGCCCGCTCCTGGACCTCGACCCGCACGAGATCACCGACGTACAGGTCGATCTCACCGTCTTCGACGGCACCGTGGTCCACGAACGCTGAACCCGAACTCGTAGCAGAGGAGGCACAGTTGACGCCCAACCCCCGCATGCTGCTCGTCCTGAGCGAGAACTGGACGCTGACCGGCGGCCGCGCCGACCTGCCGACGGCCGTGCGCTGGGCCCGCGAGGCCGAGGACGCCGGGTTCGACGCGGTCATGGTCAGCGAACACATCGTCCTCGGCCCCGACGCGGCCGCCAACGGCGTCATGGGCAACCCCCGCGGCTACGCGCTCCCCGGCAACCAGGACCCCTTCACCCCCTGGCCCAGCTCCCTGCTCCTGCTCGCGGCCGTCGCCTCGGTCACCACACGCCTGCGACTGGCGGCCGCGGCCGTCCTCGCCCCGCTGCGGCACCCGCTGCTGCTCGCCCGCGAACTCGGCACGCTCGACCTGATCAGCGAGGGCCGGCTGGTCGTCCAGCCGACGGTCAGCTGGAGCAGGGACGAGTACGACGCCCTGGGCGTGCCGTTCGCCCGGCGCGGGCGGCTCCTCGACGAGCACCTACGGGTCTGGGCCAAGGCATGGGGACCGTCGCCGTTCTCCCACGACAGCGAGCACTACCCCTTCCGGGACGTCTACTTCGAGCCGAAGGCGTACCGCCCCGAGGGTCCGAGACTGTGGTTCGGCGGCCAACGGCTGTACGGCCCCGTCCTGCGCCGCCTCGTCGAGCACGGCCACGGCTTCCACCCGCTCGGCCGTCCTGCCCCGGAGGACCTGCACACACTGAAGGAGGCGATGGGAGCGGCCGGCCGGGACACCTCCGAGCTGGAGATGATCGGCGGCACCGATCCCGTCTTCCCCGACGACCACGCGTCGGCCGACCTCGGAGCGGCCCTCGCCTCGATACCGGAGCAACTGGAGCGGGGCTTCACCACGTTCTGCGTCAAGCCGAACCAGTTCATCGACGACCCGGACGGCGTCGGGACGTTCTGCCGTGAGGTGATGCGGCGCGTGGAGGGCATGGTCTGAGGTGGAGGACGGCTCCCCCGTGTCGCGGCGTCCGCAGCACAGGAATTGGGGAAGGCGGCTGATCTCAGCCGACCGGGCGCACCGAATCACGGATCACGAGCTGTGTGCTCAGCACGACATGGTTGTCGGACGTGACACCGACCTCCCGCTCCAGCGCGAGGCGTACGGCGGTGCGGCCCAGTTCCTCGAAGGGGACACGGACCGTGGTGAGGGCGGGGGTCAGGTCGGCGGCGAAGGGGACGTCGTCGAAGCCGACCACGGAGACATCGCGCGGCACCCGCACACCGGCCTCGCGCAGGGCGGCCAGCGCTCCCAGCGCGACCATGTCGGAGCCCGCGAACACCGCCGTGAACCCTGCTTCCGCGCGCAGTGCCTCCCGGGTCCGTAGATAGCCCGACTTACGGGTGTAGTCGGCGGTGGTGTCCAACTCCTCGGCGTACGAGGCGCCGTGGGCCCGCAGGGCGTCCCGGTAGCCGAGGCGGCGCTCCTCCGAACTGCTGAAGCCGGGTGCGCCGCCGAGGAAGAGAACGCGTCGGTGACCGGCCGTGAGCAGATGCGCGGTGGCCTGGAAGGCGCCGCCGCGGTTGTCGTAGTCCACGACCGTGACCGGCCCGCCCCCGGGCAGCGGCGGCCGGCCGCACAGCACCAGCCGGGAGCCCGCGGAGTCCAGTGCCCTGGCGTAACCGGCCATACGGCGGTGGTAGGCGTCGTCCGTCACGGTGCCGCCGACGAGGACGACGGCCGCCGCGTGCTGTTCCCGCATCAGCTGGACGAGATCGCCCTCCCGCTTCGTGTCGCCCTTGGTGGAGCAGACCAGGCTGAGGCGCCCCCTGCCGCCGGCCTCCTCCTCGACGCCCGCGGCCACATGGGCGAGGGACGGTCCTGTGATGTCGTTCAGAACGAGGGCGACGGGTCCGGCGACCCGTCCGGAGAGCGCCTTGGCGTGGACGTTCACGACGTAGTGAAGGGAGTCGACGGCGGCCATGACCCGCTCCCGGGTGTCCGCGGAGACCGGGTAGTTACCGGCCAGCGTCCGGGAAACGGTTGCTACGGAGACACCGGCCTTCGCGGCGACGTCGCGAATCGTGCTGGGCCGGTCGGCCGGGTTCCTCTTCCGCTTAGCCCGCTTAGCCTTGTGGGCACCGGATGGGCCTTCTTCCTCGTCCGTCACAGCTCCGACGTTACTGCACGGGGTCGTCCCTGAGGGTGCCGGAACGAAATCATGCTCACCGCAGATCAGTAAACGTATTCCATACTAGAGACAGTTCGGTCCCCTGCTTCGGCACCCTGTTGTTCTCCCTCTGGGGCCTCGCCCCGCGTACCGATCGGATCCACGTGACGGACCACGTTCCCCTCTTTCACACGGACCTCGGGCCGACCCGTGCCCCCGCCCTGCTGCTGGTGCACGGCTGGGGCGGCGACGGCAGGGAGTGGTCCCCGCACACGGAGGCCCTGGCCGGACGGTTCCGTGTCGTCGTCCCGGATCTGCGGGGGCACGGGCGTTCGCCGGTGCCCGACGAGGACAACACGCCGGTGCACATGGCCGACGACCTCGCCGCCCTTGTCGGCTCCCTGGGCACCGGTCCGGTGATCGCCGTAGGGCACTCCATGGGCGGGCAGGTGGTCAACCTGTTGGCCGTACGGCATCCCTCGCTCGTGAGGTCGGTGGTCGCGCTCGATCCCGCGCACGGTGCGCACGGCGCCGAGGTGGACGGGATCCCGGACCGTCTCACCGCCTACCGGAGACGCGGGGCCCGCGAGGCCGCCGTTTTCGTGGCCGGGGCGTTCTCCCCGCACGCCCCGCAAGGCCTGCGCACAGCCCATGTCCGCACCATGCTGGGCACCCCCGACCACGTCATCGCCCAGGCGTACGCCGGCATGTACACCGAGCCGGGCGCGGTCGGCATCCGCCGGTACAGCGAGGCGTACCTCCGGCTGCGTACCCAGTCGGCGCTCACCGTGTGGACCTCGGAGGAAGCCGCCGGATGGGAACGCGGCACACTGCACGCGCCCGGCTCCCGTGTGGAGCACTGGCCGGACTCCGGGCACTACCTGCACGAGGAACACGTCGACCGCACGATCCGGCTCCTCGCCGACTGGGCGGACCGGGCGGTCGACGACTGACCTCGGTCAGCTCGGCTTCAGGACGAGCGCCTGGCCGCCAGCCGGGGCCATGGCCACGCTCAGGGTGGTCCCGGAGGTGACGGTCCGGGTGCTGACCACCACCGGGGTCTGGTACGGGTTGATGCCCGGGGTGCCGTCGGCGTAGACGGTCGCCGTGAAGGATCCGCTTCCCAGGAACGACAGGGGGAGCGACAGGGTCCGGGACGTCTCGTTGGTCATGGCGCCCAGATACCACGTGTCCCCGTGGCGACGGGCGACGGCCACGTACTCGCCGATCGACCCCGCCAGGGTCCGGCTCTCGTCCCAGGTCGTGGGAACGGCGTTGAACCAGGGCAGCCCCGGCCAGTTCGCGGGGTTGGCGTACTTGGACGGCTTGTCGTACCAGAAGAGGAAGTTGAGGGGCTGGTAGTACACCGCGGCCATCGCCATCTGGTGCGCGTTGGTCGTCTTGTCGCGGGACTGGCCGTAGCAGATGGTGTAGTCGAGCGGCCCGCCGATGTTGCGGGCGAAGGGCAGCGTCACGTTGTGGGTGGCGGTCGGGAACTGCTCGTTGCCGCGGACGCCCTCCAGGCTGATCCAGTTGGGGTAGGTGCGCTCGTAGCCGAACGGCCGGACGTCGTCGTGCATGTCGATCAGCAGCTCGTACCTGGCGGCCGCCTTCGCCCAGTCGGTGATCTGGTTCGTCATCGTCTGCGTGCCGTCGTTGATGAAGCCGAGCTTGATGCCCTGGACACCCCAGCTCTTGTAGAGGGCGAAGAGGGAGTCCGCGTCGGTCAGGGCGAGCCGGTTGACGTAGAGGAAGACACCGACGCCCTTGCCCGTGGCGTACGAGATGACCGACGGCAGGTCGATGGCCGCGATGGGCGTGGTGGCGTCGACGGTCGTGAACTCGGGGCCGTACCAGCCGGCGTCGTACTCGATGTACTCCAGCCCCCGGGCCTCGGCGAAGTCGACGCCCGCGAGTCCTGCGGCGGTGGTGAGCTCGCAGCGGAAGACCTTGCCCGGCTTGATCCACGAGGTGTCGGTGAGGGCGTTGGGCGGGGCCAGGTTGAGCGCCAGCTCGGCGTTGTCGACCAGTTCGGCGTGGGAGGAACCGATTACTATCGCGCGCCACGGTGTGGCGAACGGGGTCGTGACCGTGCTGGTCGTCTCGACCGCACCGGTGCCGCGGGCGGTGTGCTCCATCAGGAACGCGGACAGGGTGCCGGGCTGCCCGTCCACCGAACTCAGCATCAGGCGGGGGAAGTCCAGCCGCGAGGACTCGCAGACGCAGGCGATGAGCCCGTCCGCGAGGGTGGCGGTCAGCGGCAGGTCGGTCAGCGGGCCGTTGTCCGTGGTGGAGGTGCCGGTGACCGGGATCGAGCCCGGTGCCACCGGAAGGTAGGCGTTCTCGTCGCGGGCGCTGTAGACGGTCGTGCCGTCGGGGAAGGCGAACGTGGTGAGTTCGTCGGAGACGGAGAGCGTGCCCTCGTCGAGGAGGAGGTAACGCAGGGCGACTCCGGTCCTGTAGGCGCGGATCTGCACGCCGAAGCGGATCCCCGAGGCGTTGTCCCGCAGGTCCCAGCGCTGCTCCTGGTAGTGGTCGGTGACGGTGGCGTTGCGGCCGTACACCGGGGACCAGGTGGTGCGGCCGCCCCCGGGCCGGCTCCGCCGCACCGTCACCCCGCTGCCGAGGACGGTGCCGTCGCTCAGCGCGAGGCCCAGAGCGGACGTGTCGACGACCGTCCTGCCCTTGTGCTGGACGGACCACCGCAGGGCCCCGTCCACCACCGACACCGTGATGGCGTTGCCGCCCATGCGCGCGGTCGCGTCGCAGCCGGAGTGTCCTGCGGCGGCCGCGTGCGCCGGTTGCGTGGCGGCCACCCCCGCCGCGGCCAGGCCGACGGTGACGGCCGTGCCCTTGAGCACTCCTCGACGCGACAGCGCTCCCGGGCTGCCGTTCCCGCCCGGCGCGGGCTCTTCCCGGTCCTTCGTGGTTCTCATGGTGGGAGGGGCCTCTCCGTTGAGGGCCGCGCGGTGGCGCGACTGGACCGAACGACACGACGACATGGGGGACGAGGATGTGGAGTAAACGTTTTCTGCCGAGGAAAGTTGTACGCGGCGAAGGAAGCCGGGGTCAATACCCGCGGTCGCCGAACCGACCCCCAGGAGGATCGAGGCGACCGAGTGCGGTTCGTGAACCCCGCACCTGGGCACGCGGCTCGGCGACACTGATCGGGTACCTGCCACCTGTTCCGAAAGGAGCAACAACCATGCGCTACCGCACTCTCGGCAGCTCGGACCTGAACGTCTCGGAGATCTCGCTCGGGTCCTGGCTCACCTACTCCGGCGGCGTCGAAGCGGACGCGACCCGTGCCTGCACCGAGGCGGCGTTCGACGCGGGCATCAACTTCTTCGACACCGCCAACGCCTACGGACGGGGAGCCGCCGAGACGGCCTGGGGCGAGATCCTCTCGGCCCACCCCCGCGACAGTTACGTCCTGGCCACCAAGGTCTTCTTCCCGATGTCGGACGACCCGGCCGACCAGGGCCTGGCCCCCGCCCAGATCGCCAAACAGATCGACGCCTCCCTCACCCGCCTGAGGACCGATTACGTCGACCTGTACCAGGCGCACCGCTTCGACCCCACCGTCCCGATCGAGGACACCCTCGAGGCGTTCCAGAAGGTCGTCGAGCAGGGCAAGGCCCGCTACCTGGGCTTCAGCGAGTGGACCCCCGAGCAGATCCGGGCCGCCGTCGACATCGCGGGACCCGACCTGTTCGTCTCCTCCCAACCGCAGTACTCCATGCTGTGGCAGGCCCCCGAGGCCGAGGTCTTCGATCTGTGCGCGGCCGACGACATCTCCCAGATCGTCTGGTCACCGCTCGCCCAGGGCGTGCTCACCGGCAAGTACAAGCCCGGACAGCCCGTACCGGAGGGGAGCCGGTTCGCCTCCGCGGACATGGCCGTCTCCCAGGACCTCGTCTACAGCGACGCCACCCTCGAAGCGGTCCAACGCCTCGTTCCCCTCGCCGAGGAGGCCGGGATGAGCATGGTCACCCTCGCCCTCGCCTGGATCCTGCGCCGCCGCGAGGTTGCCTCCGCGATCGTCGGCGCCTCCCGCCCCGAACAGGTCCACAGCAACGCCGCAGCCTCCGGTGTGGAGTTGTCCGACGACCTGCTGAAGGCGATCGACCAGGCCCTCGGCGACGCCCCCGTCACCGAACCGACCCTCGCCCCCGCCGCACGGACCGGGGTCAAGCACCGCTGACCTCACGAGGCCGACCTGTCGACGGAGCCCGGGGCCCGCGTATCGCGGCTGTGGCGTGGAGCCGGCCGGACTTCCCGTGGAACGGGGCGCTCGACGGCGCGCGGTGGTAGAACGAGGCTGTGATCGGCAGTGGGGGGCCGCTGCGGCCGTAGGGCGGGCCGAACGAGGGCCCGTGAGAGGGGAGTTGGGCATGACGGCAGGGAACATCGACGATGTCGTGGACGGGCTAGCCAAGGTCGTGGAGGAGGCCGCACGCGCCGGCGACCGGGTCGGGTACTTCGCGGCGCTCTACCGGCAGGTGACCGTCGCGGTCCGCACCGCCATCCACGACGGGCGGTTCGACGACGGTGAGCGAATGGACCGTTTCGACACGCTGTTCGGCAACCGCTACTTCGACGCCTACGACGCCTGGCGCCGCGACAGGAGCGGGCCGCGTTGCTGGCGCGAGACGTTCGGGCTGCTCGACGACAGCGACACCGTCATCGTCCAGCACCTGATACTCGGGGTGAACGCGCACATCAACCTCGACCTGGCCGTCGCCGCCGCGCGGACGAGCCCGGGCGAGGACATCCACGCGATGCGTCGCGACTTCCTGCTGATCAACGACATCCTCGCGGGCGTGGTGCTGAAGGTGCAGGACTCCGTCGACACCCTGTCGCCGTTCATGTCGCTGCTGGACCAGGTCGGAGGCCGCGCCGACGAATGGATCCTCGACTTCAGTGTCCGTCAGTCCCGGGAAGAGGCGTGGTACAACGCCGTCCTGCTGGCCGGCCAGAACGAAGCGGAGCAAGAAGCCACCATCGAGCGGCTCGACATCCGGGCCGCCGTACTCGCGCGGTTGATAGCGCGCCCGAGCGGCCTCGTCAGGCCGGCCCTGGAGCTGATCCGCAGAACCGAGAGCGGTGACGTGTCGGCCGTCATCACTCATCTGGACAACGCCATGCAGCGCTCCGCCGCCCGGTAGGCGCGACGGGGCGAGTTCCTGGGGACCGGCCGTCCGGCAGCCCACTGCGCGGCCGGCCCCTGGACCCCCCACCGCTGGTCGAGGTGGGGGGCATAGGAACTGACCTCCTATTCGGTCCATTCGGTCTATTCGGTGCGCAGAGCGGTGGCGGCGCGGGCGCTGGCGGCCCAGCCGGCGGGCAGAAGCGCGCCCAGGGCGGCGATGAGCAGGCCTCCGAGTGCCGGCGACAGCAGTTCGGCGCCGTGATAGACGGAGATGACGGAGTCGGGGAGGCGGAGCCCCGCACTGTCGCCCATCGCGGGGATCACCCGGCCGTGCAGGGCCACGCCGAGCGGCACACCCAGTGCGCCGGCGACCAGGCCGGTCACGGCGACCGAGGTGAGGACCATCACGACGGTCTGCCGGGGGGTCATGCCGAGGGCCTTGTGGATTCCGAGTTCCCGGACGCGCTCGCGGGTGTCGAGCAGCACACCGTTGAGGACGCCGAGCGCCGCGACGGCCACGAGCATCAGCGTGAGGATCGCGGACAGCGCGTTGAGCGTGACGACCGAGTCGCCGCCGGCGTCGAGCCCGCCGGGCCGGGCGGTGACGCCGAGGGGAGCCAGGCCCCGTTTCAGCGCGTCGACGTAGGCGGTGACGTCGGTGCCTGCCGTGACGGCGATGTGATGGCTCGACTCCGTCAGGTCGGGATGCGCGGCCGTCAGCGTCGAGGCATCGGTGAAGACCTGCATGCCGTCGTTGCGCGGGTCGAGCACCTCACCGACGATCCGGACCGTGACCGGCTCGGCGAGACCGCTCAGGGCGACGGTGTCGCCGAGCCGGGTGCCGGTGGCGGCGAGGAAGGGGGTGGGGACCACGGCCTCGCCGGGCCTGTGGATCCAGCGGCCCGAGACCATCGTGTAGCCGCCCCAGGACGCGTCGCCGGTGAAGGCGATCACGTCGATGGTGCCGGTCAGGCCGGACACGGTCGTGCGTACCGTCGCGGCACTGTAGTACTTCGCGGTTCCGGCGGTGGCCTCGATGACCGAGGCCACCGCGGCGGGATCGGTTTCGGGCTGCTCCCCGGAGCCGGAGTCGGGGCTGGGGCCTGGGCCTGGGCCTGAGTCGCGCTCGGAGCCGGGTCCCTGGGGCCCGAAGTCCGGCAACGGCGCGGGCACGACGACATCGGCGACATCGTGGGCCTTGGCTTTCATCACCTGGCCGAGCGAGGCGCCCATCCCCACGGTGAACGTGACGGCGATGGTGCCGAACAGGATCGCCGTGCCCATCGCCAGCGCCCGGGCGGGCCGCACGAAAGGCCGGGCCAGGCCCAGGGCGACCGGCCGCGGCAACGGCAACCGTCCTGCCGACCGCACCGCCCACCGGCCGCGCCCCGCCGAACCGCCGCGCCCTACGGCGAGCGCGTCGACCGTACGCAGCCGGCCTGCCCGCCAGGCTGCCGCCCACGCGGTCGCCGCCACCAGGCCGAGCACCCCGGCGATCACTGCCAGGTCGACCCAGGGGGTGACGGCCATGGATGTGCTGCCGTAGATCTCCCCGGTGTCGGCGAGTACGGGAACGGCGAGCAGGTGGCCGACGAGGACACCGAGGGCCGTACCGGCGGCGGCCGGGATCAGCGCCTGGCCGACGTAGGCCCGAACGACCTGGTCGGGGGTGAAACCCACGGCCTTGAGGATGCCGATTCGGCGGGTTCCGGTGCCGACGGCCGACGCGACGACGTTGCCGACGATGAGCACCGACATGACCAGGCCCAGGGCGCCGAACGCCATGAGGAAGGGGACGTAGAGGGCGGTGTCATGCTCCGCGGTCTTTCTGACGGTGAGCCACGACTGTTTGCCGACGGCCGCTCCAGGCGGCAGGGATGTGGTCACGGCCGCGCCGCCCGCGGTGATCCGAGCGGCGGTGTCCGCCTCGGTGAAGCGGTAGAGCATCTGGTAACCGCCGCTGCCGGGCGCGGTGAGCGCCGGCATCTGGGACGGCACCACCCAGGCGTCGGCGGTCTGCGTGACCGAGCGGGCCACACCGACCACCGTCAGCGTCGGGGCGCCGGACAGACCGGGGAAGGAGATCTTCGTGCCCAGGGTCGCGATGAGCGAGGAGCCGGCGGACAGCACCATCTCGCCGGGCCGCGTGGGCCACCGCCCGTCGAGCAGGGCCACCTCGTCCACGTCCCCGCCGGGACCACTGCGGCCGACCACCGTCATCGGCCACCCGGGGCCCGCCCCGTCCGACCGCGGGACGACCGTCGCGGTACGGAACGGCCCGGCCGCACCGCTCACCCCAGCGGCGTTCCCCGACCTCGACAGCTGTCCGGCACCGACCTCGCCCGCATCGAACTGCACGGCCAGATGCGCGCCGTGCTGCCTGGCGAAAGCGTCGTCGAAGGGCGCGCCGGAGACCATGAGCAGCGATCCGCCGAGGACGGAGGCGGCCACCGCCATCATCGTGGCGAGCCCGATCACCAGCGTCTGCACCCGCCGTCGCCCCACCCCCGAGCGCACCACCTTGCCGAGCGCACTCATCGAACCGCCTCCGAGCCGACGGCCTCCGACGGGACGCCCCGCGATCGGACGTCCTCGATGATCCGGCCGTCGGCGATCCGGACCGTGCGCTGCGTGCACGACCTCGCCAGAGCCAGGTCGTGGGTGACCACGACGATGGTCTGCCCCTCGGCATTGAGGTCGCTGAGCAGTGCGCTGACGTCCTGCCCGGCGGCCGTGTCCAGGGCTCCGGTCGGCTCGTCGGCCAGGAGCAGCGCCGGCCGGTTGATCAACGCCCGTGCCACCGCGACGCGTTGCCGCTCGCCACCGGACAGCCGGGCCGGAAAGGCGTGGGCGTGCCGGTCGATGCCCAGCAGCTCCAGGAGTTCCGCGGCCCGGCGGTCCGCCGCGCCCCGTGCCGTGCCCGCGAGGCGCGCGGGCAGGACGACGTTGTCGGTGACGGTCAGATCGTCGAGCAGGTTGAAGAACTGGAACACCATGCCGATCCTCGACAGTCGATAACGTGCCGATCCGGCTTCGCCCAGCCGGTCCACCCGCACCCCGTCCACGGTGACGGTCCCCGTGTCGGGCCGGTCCAGACCCGCGATCAGATGGAGCAGCGTGGACTTGCCGCTGCCGGAAGGGCCGAGGATCGCGACGGCCTCGCCGGGCCGCACGGTCAGCGACACCTCGTGCAGGGCGGGCGGACCGTCGTCGTACCGGCGGCTCACCTCGCGCAGTTCGATCACCGGCATGGTCATGAAGGGCTCCTCGGATGTGGGCGGTGGTCGGCTGCGTGAACGCTAGGAGCGGGGCCGGGCCGCGCGCGTCGCCCGCTCGAACCCCTTGCGGTACCGCGCTGGGTCGAACCCCGAGAACGTCATCCCTGCGATGTAGGCGGGTGATGCAGCCGGTGCGACGCACATGACCACCAGGACGGACTCCTCAGGTCCGCGTGGCGGCGAGAATGATCCGGTGAAGGAGTTACGCACGACGCCGACACGGCTGCGGGACACCGCCCGCCGGACGCTCCGTGATGTCGGGCTTCCGAGTGGTCCACCGCTGCAACCCACCAGGGGCGCAAGGCAGTTCGACGCGTCGGTGGCCCTGGTGCTCGGGATCACCACCGTCTACTACGGCATCGACAACGCCGACAACGTCGTCATCCGTGAGATCGCACCCGGTGTCGAGGGCGTCGTGCCACGCCCGTCCGGCCCCGGCGGCATGGCCTTCATGGTGGCCCTCGCCGTCATCGCCTCGGGTGCCCTGGCGCTGCGCCGCCGCTACCCGCTCGCCGTGCTGTGCGTCGTGACGGCCGCGACACTGGCGACCCCGCAGAGCGTCCTGCGGCTGACCTTCTACGCGTTCGTCATCGCCGTCTACAGCGCCGCCGTGTACAGCCCGTACCGGGTGGCGACCCTGGCCGCGCTGCCGGTGTCGGTCGTCCTGGTCGGGACCTCGGGGAACTCGGTGACACCGATCGTCCCCAACGAGTACATCGCCCTGCTGATCCTGTGCCCGATGGCCGTGGCCGCCGTAGGCCTGCGGACCTGGAAACTCCGCACCGACGAGGGCCGCACGCGGCTGTCCGCCCTGCAGGGCGAACAGGCCGAGGCGCTGCGCCGGGCCGTCGAGCACGAGCGGGCCAGGATCGCCCGCGAACTGCACGACGTCGTCACCCACAACGTCAGCGTGATGATCATCCAGGCCGGTGCCGCCCGCAAGATCATGCACACCTCTCCCGAGGAGGCCGGCGAGGCGCTGCTCGCCGTCGAGGCCGGTGGACGGTCGGCCATGACCGAGCTGCGCCATGTGGTGGGACTGCTCACCATGACCGACGACAGCGCGGAGACGGACGGCGGCGCGGACCTGGCGGACACGGCGGGCGAGCTGGCTCCGCAACCCGGCCTGGACCAGCTGGATGCGCTGCTCGGCCGGGTCCGGGACACCGGACTGCCGGTCGACCTGACCGTGACCGGCCGGCCCCGCCCCCTCCCGCCCGGCCTCGAACTCGCCGCCTACCGCGTGGTCCAGGAAGCCCTGACCAACACCGTGAAGCACGCGTTCGGCGCCACCGCCGTCGTACGGGTCGAACACGGCCCGGAACTGCTCCGGGTGGAAGTCACCGACACCGGTGGCCGGCCGGGAGCGGGAGCCGCCGCCGGAAGCGGCCGGGGCCTGATCGGCCTGCGCGAGCGGCTGGCCGTCTACGACGGAACCCTCCACGCCGGCCGCCGCCTGACCGGCGGCTACCGTGTGGAGGCCCTGATCCCCTTGGAGACACCGTGACCGAGCCGCTGCGTGTGCTCGTCGCCGACGACCAGACCCTGGTGCGCACCGGATTCCGGTTGATTCTCCGAGCCGACGGCATCGACGTCGTCGCCGAGGCGACCAACGGGGCCGAAGCCGTCGAAGCGGCTCGCCGCACACGCCCCGACGTGGTCCTCATGGACGTCCGGATGCCCGAGATGGACGGACTGGAGGCCACCCGCCGCATTCTCACCGGCGACACCGGCGACACCGGCGACACCGGCGCACCCCGCGTCATCATCCTGACCACCTTCGACCTCGACCGGTACGTCTACGCCGCCCTGTCCGCCGGGGCCAGCGGCTTCCTCCTCAAGGACGTCACGCCCGAGCATCTGACCGCGGCCGTCCGCATGGTGCGTACCGGTGACGCTCTTCTCGCGCCTGCGATCACCCGCCGCCTCGTGCAGCGATTCGCCGGCGGCGAGCATCGGCACGGCACCCCGGGCGCCGGCGACACCGCCGTCCTCCACCGCGACCTCGCCCCGCTCACCCCGCGCGAACTGGAGGTCCTCGGCCTGCTGGCCCGAGGGCTGAGCAACGCCGAACTCGCCGGTCGCCTCCACCTGGCCGAGGCGACCGTCAAGACCCACGTCGCCCGCATCCTCGCCAAGCTCGGACTCCGTGACCGTGTCCAGGCCGTCATCGTCGCCTACGAGACCGGACTGGTCAGCGCCGGTGCACACGAGGCCGCCCAGCAGTTCACGGAGCGGACGTGAACCGTGGGTGCGGACTCGGCGATGAATTCCGGCCGGGCCGCGAGTCCGTACCGGTGACCGTCGTAGGACGCCGTACGACGGTCACCGGCGAAAGACATCTCGGAGGACACCATGACGCCCGCTCCGGACAACCCGGCCACCGCACTGCCCGGCCGACCGCCCGTCGTCGACCCGGCCACCTGGCAGAACGCCCGTGACGAGCTGCTGCTGCGCGAGAAGGCCCACACCCGTGAGGGCGATGCCATCGCCGCGGCCCGCCGCCGGCTGCCGATGGTGGAGTTCGACGGGACGGTCGAGGTCACCGGCCCCGACGGCCCGGTGCCGTTCCTGGACCTGTTCCAGGGCCGCGACGAACTCGTCGTCTACAAGCACATGTGGTACGACGGCGCACCGCACCAGGGCCAGTGCGAGGGCTGCACCACCACGGCCTGGCACCTGAAGGACGCCGTCTATCTCAACGCCCGTGACGTCTCGTTCGCCGTCCTGACCACGGGCCGCCCGGACGAGTTGGCCTCCTATGTCGGCTTCATGGGCTACACCGAGCCCTGGTACTCGGTGCGGGACGTGGACGCGCCGATCGGTGGCGACATGGGCCATCTCACCTGTTTCCTGCGCGATGGCGACCGCGCCTTCCTCACCTACTCCACCACCGGCCGCGGCAACGAGCGGGTCAACAGCTCCCTCGGCCTGCTCGACATGACGCCCTACGGCCGAGGAGAGGCCTGGGAGGACACCCCCGAGGGATGGCCCGAGGGGCGCGACGCCTGCTGGTCCTGGCGCTCGGACGCGGACGGAGCCGCCGGCTGGGGACCGACCAGCCGCCCCGTACCGCAGTGGACCCGCCCGGGCGCGACGCCCGTGCAGACCCTCGGCCGACACGGTCCCCACCACTGACGCGCCCTCGCCGGAGCGACCGGCGAAGCGGCCAAGGACCCGGCACGACTCGCCGCCCCCTGGTGATCCGACATCCACGGCCGGGCCCCGTCCTGCGGGCGTTGCGTGATTGACGCCCCGGCGGGCCCTGCCTACCGTCGGCCCAACACGTCTGCAACACATCTGAACAGGCAGGTCGACGATGACGGACTCCTCGGGTCCCCCCGACAACAGATCCACCGGCCGGCAGCTCCGGATGGAGACGCACGGACTGGACGTGATCGGCGACACCGAACGCAAGGGCACCCCGCGGACCCTGTTCTGGCCGTGGTTCGGGGCCAACGTGTCCATCCTCGGCCTGAGTTACGGCGCCTTCGCGCTCGGCTTCGGGATCTCCTTCTGGCAGGCGCTGGTCGCCGGAGTGATCGGGATCGTCTTCTCGTTCCTGCTGTGCGGTTTCGTCGCGGTCGCCGGCAAGCGCGGTTCCGCGCCGACGATGGTGCTGAGCCGCGCCGCCTTCGGGGTGCGCGGCAACCGCGTTCCGTCCCTCGTCTCCTGGGTGCTCACCGTCGGCTGGGAGACCGTGCTGTGCGCCCTCGCGACCCTGGCCACGGCGACCGTCTTCGGGCGGCTCGGCTGGGGCGGCGGCACGGAGACGCAGGTGATCTCGCTGATCGTGGTCGCCGGCCTCACCGTGGTCGGCGGAGTCATGGGCTTCGACCTGATCATGCGGCTCCAGACCGTCATCACCGTGGTGACGGGCGTACTGACCGTGGTCTACGTCGGTCTCGTCGCCGACCACATCCACTGGAGTACCGTCAGCGCCCTCCCCGCGGGATCCGCCCAGGAGTTCATCGGCGCCTTGGTCTTCATGATGACGGGCTTCGGCCTCGGCTGGGTCAACGCCGCCGCCGACTACTCCCGTTATCTGCCCCGGGCCTCCTCGAGCCGGGGCGTGGTCGGCTGGACCACGTTCGGCGCCTCGGTCGCCCCGCTGCTCCTGCTGGTGTTCGGGCTGCTGCTGGCCGGATCGTCCACCAAGCTGGGCGATGCCGTCGCCGCCGACCCGATCGGCGCCCTCACCACCATCCTGCCCACCTGGTTCCTGGTGCCCTTCGCCGTCGTCGCGGTCCTCGGCCTGGTCGGCGGCGCGGTCCTCGACATCTACTCCTCGGGCCTCGCCCTGCTGTCGGCCGGCCTCAGGATCCCGCGCTATCTGGCCGCGCTCGTCGACGGCGTCCTGATGATCGCGGGCTCCGTCTACATCGTGTTCTTCGCCGACGACTTCCTGGGCCAGTTCATGGGCTTCCTCACCACTCTCGGCGTCCCCATCGCCGCCTGGTGCGGCATCATGCTCGCCGACCTGGCCCTGCGTCGCCGGGACTACGACGAGGACGACCTCTACCGCCCGGCAGGCCGCTACGGCGACGTGCCGCCCACCCCGCTGGTCCTGACAGTCCTCGCCACCGCCCTCGGGTGGGGCCTGGTCACCAACTCGGCCGCCGGCTGGCTCGACTGGCAGGGCTATCTCCTGGACCCCTTCGGTCTCGGCGGCAGGTCCGGCGCCTGGGCGTACGCCAACCTCGGGGTGCTGGCCGCGCTCGCGGTCGGCTTCCTCGCCACCCTGGCGCTCGGCCGCGGACGGGTCCGCGCACAGGAGGGCGTCGTATGACGACAGGGTCGCTCGCAGTCATCGACATGCAGTGCGTCTTCGCCGAGCCCGACAGCCCCTGGCGCACCCCTCGTTTCGCCGAGGCGGCGGCAGGCGTACGGCGACTGCTGCCGGCCTTCGCCGAACGGGTCACCTTCACCCGCTTCGTCGCCCCCGCCGAGCCGGAGGGTGCCTGGCAGGAGTACTACCGGCAGTGGCCCTTCGCCCTCCAGCCGCCGGACGCCCCGCTGTGGCGGCTCACCGACGAGTTCACCGACCGGGCACCCCATGTGCTGGACGCCCCGACCTTCGGCAAGTGGACCCCGGAACTCGCCGCCCGGGTCGGCCCCGAGGGGCGCCTGGTCCTGGCGGGTGTCAGTACCGACTGCTGTGTCCTGTCGACAGCACTCGCCGCCGCCGACGCGGGTGTCGAGACCCTCGTGGTGTCCGACGCCTGTGCCGGGGCCGACGACGACTCGCACCGCGGGGCGCTGGACGTGATGGCGTTGTACGCACCGCTGATCCGGATCGTCACCGTGGATCAACTGCTCGGAAACTGACGTCACTTGGCGATATCCGGTCGGTACCGGACGGCGCCCGCCGTGTTGAATCGGGCCTGCCGCTTCACGAACGGACGGCCCCACACGTCAGGAGGCATCGTGACAGCCGTGTCCCAACCCGGCCTCACCGGGCGGGAGATGATCGAACGGGCCGCGGCCCTGAGGCCCGCGCTGCTCGCACGCCAGGCGGAGACCGAACGCCTCACGCACTATCCGCACGCCACCCACGACGACTTCCTGAAGGCCGGTCTCTACCGGATCCTCCAGCCGCGGCGCTACGGCGGCCACGAGTTCGGGCTGCCCGTCTTCTACCGTGCGGTCGTCGAGATCGCGCGCGGCTGCCCCTCCACCGGGTGGGCCCTGTGCCTGACCGCGGCCCATGTGCTCCAGGTCGCCACCGTCTTCGACGAGCAGGCGCAGGACGAACTCTTCGGCGCCGACGGCGACTTCCGGGCCGCCTCCACGGTCGCCCCCGTCGGCGTGGCGCGGCCCGACGGTCCCGACCACGTGATCCTCGACGGCACCTGGCCGTACTCCTCCGGCGCCCCCTACTCCACCCACTACGTCGGCCAGACCCTGTGCGCGGGTGACCCACCCGGCCCACCCCTGCTGTTCGTCGCCCCGCGCGCCGTGTGGACGGTGCTCGACGACTGGCACGGCGCCCTCGGCCTGCGCGGCACCGGATCCAACAGCGTCCGCATGGAACGGGCCCGCATCCCCGCGTACTTCACACGCGAGGCGAGCCTGCTCGACCTGCCGGTGGAGGGCGGCAGCGTCGGGTCCGAGCTGCACGGCAACCCGATGTACGCCGGGCGCGCACCGAGTTTCTTCCACGGCGAGCTCGCCGCGATCATGATCGGCACCGCCTACGCGGCCGCCGACGAGTACGCCCGCATCGTCGCCGCCCGCCCCCTGCTCCTGGAGCCCGGCCGCACCCGCGCCGAGCTGCACGACTACCAGCGCCACCTCGGCGAGGCCCTCGGGATGATCCACCTGGCCGAGGCGGCCCTGAGGCAGACCGCCGAGGACTGGATGGAGGCCTGCCGCCGCAACGTGAGCGGCGAGGCGCCCTTCACGGTGATCGAGGACAACCGGCTCGCCCTGACGTTCCTGAACGCGGGCAGGACGGCCTGGGACGTGCTCCAGGGCATCCTCTTCCGCACGGCCGGCTCCCGCCACGCGCGCGACGGCGAACGCATGCAGCGCTACTTCCGGGACGCGGCGACGTACTGGACCCATGTGGGGCCCGGCATGTACGAGCCTCTCGTACGGCGCGTCGGATGCGACACCCTCGGCCTGCCCTCGGAGCACATCGCGCTGATTCCCTGAGCCGCGAACGCATGCTCCCGGCACGCTCGGGTACGCGAGCAGCACCGCGCCCCCGGGCGATCATGCCTGCGGGCGGGCCGCACGACCGCCGCTACCAGGGGATCTGCCATGGACACACCCGCCAATGACAACATCGCCACACCGGCCCAGCGGGCGCTGGACGCGCTGACGCAGAACACCGAGGACACGACGGCGCTGGACACGCTCGCGACCAGCGAGGTGCTCATTCCGGTACCCGACGACGCCGCGGACGAGGAGTCGACCGTGGCGCTGCCCGTCCTGGAACAGCAGGACGGCGCTCCCGTGGTGCCGGTGTTCACCTCGGAAACGGAGATGGCCGAACTGCTTCCGTTCGTCTCCCGCTACCGTCTGGTGCCGCTGGGCGCGCTCGCCGCACAGTGGCCGGACGGCGATCTGTCGCTCTCGATCGACGCCAGCTCCGCGCATCCGCTGACCCTGACCTCCGAGGGCGTGCGCACGCTGCTGGCGCGGCCGCAGGGCTGATCTCGCAGTGGGGCCCGGCCACCACGTGCGACAGCGGGGGAGCGGCCGGGCCCGCAGAGGGGCGCGGACCTGCTCCCGCCGCCGCACCCCGGTTCTCGCATGCGGAACGGGGATGAGCGGCGCCGACACTGCTGATCCCCGGTACGTTCTGCGATCGCCGTGCCCCGACCATAGGACCGATCCTGCATGCCGTCGCTCCGCAATACGTGGCGCATGTCCGCAAAACGCGGCGGATCGGCGGGCACGGCGGCTCACACGGCGCGCAGTGTCTGCGCGGGCGACTCCCCGAAGCGCTCCCGGTACCGCCGCGCGAACCGGCCCATATGGACGAACCCCCAGGCGTGGGCCACCTCTGTCACGGTCGTCGTCCCCGGCACGGCGGCCCGTAGCTGCCGTTGGACGCGCTGCAACCGCACTTCGTGGACGTAGGTCATGGGCGACATGCCGACGTGTCTGCGGAAGGCCTCCTGGAGGGTGCGCAGACTGACCTGGGCGATGGCCGCGAGCCGGTTGGCGTCGTACGGCTCGGCGGGCAGCTCCTGCACGGCGTCCATGACGCGCTTCACCGACGCGGGACGCATCGGTGGGGGAGGGGCCTCCAGCGCCTCGCGGTACGGGTGGTCCGTGGCCAGCAACATCCCCTCCAGGAGGGTCTGTTCGAGACGGCCCCGGATCATCGGGTGGCTCAGCAGGCCGTGCGGGACGTCCCGCTCCAGCAGGTTCCACATCGCCAGGCGCATCCAGCTCAGGCCCGGTCCCCGCGAGACGTCCATGTACGGTCCGAAGCACGGCGGACGGCGCACCGTCCGCCCCAGCAGCACCTCCAACTGCCGCAGCAGGGCCGCCTTGTCGATCTTGACCGTGAGTGCGTGGCAGTCGGCGGACCAGGTGTCGATGTGGATGTCCCGTGCCGGATCGAAGACCAGCGCCCGCCGTTCGGTGGCGAACTCGACGTCCTCGTAGCCTTCCTGGACGCTGAAGCGACCGCCGAAGGGGACGGCGACGTGGTACACACCCGGCTCGCCGAAGGACATCCGCATGTCGGTGCCGAAGCGGATGTCGCCCACCGTGAGCGCGCCGAGCTCGACGACACTGAGCCTGGTGGCGAACTGCGAGGCCCGGCCGGTGACTTCGAGCCGCAGGTCGTAGTAATGGGCCGCGATCGCCTCGTGCGCCTCCTCCAGGGAGGCCGTCGCATAGCTGTTGAACTCGGCGGCCCTGTCCTCTTCCACGGCCAAGGCGTTGTCAGCTCCTTCCGCCCTCGGGGTCTGCTGTTCAGCATGACCCCGCGGACGGCCCCTCATACCGGACACGACATGCCCGGGTTTCACAGCGCCTTTCCGGGGTTGAGGATGCCCCGTGGGTCGAACACCTCCTTGATCCGCCGCTGCAAGGAGTCTGCGGCCGGCCCGAGTTCGCCGGAAGTCCGGATCGTTCGTCAGACGCCCCTGATGGGTCGGGCAGGCGGTGCGGGCTCTCGAAGGCCTCCCAACTCCCGGACGTCAGGGGGCGGTGGGCAGGCCTGCGGGCGTCCTGGACATCGTCCGCACCGGCCAGGGCGTGGCACTGCTCGCGGCGGTCGGCCCCGCCCCTGACGGCCTGACCCCGTACGAGGGCCTGCCCGAGGTCTCCCCGATCTCCATGAGCGCGCTGGCCCGCCCCGGTGCGGACCCGGCCACGGTGGAGGCGGCTTTCGGGGCCGGTGCGGGACCTGCTGATCTGAAACCAGGCCCGGCGCTGCGGGCGCGGGACGACAGATGCGGCGATCAGGCGTCGTCGAGCATCCGCGCCAGCACCTCGCGCTGGAGAGGCAGAACGGCGGTGTGCAGGTCACGGCCCTTACGGGTGAGCGAGACATACACCCCACGCCGGTCCTCCAGGCACATGGAACGCTCGACCAGACCGTCCTTCTCCAGCCGGCCGATCAGCCGGGACAGCGCGCTCTGGCTCAGATGCACCCGTCCGGCCAGATTCTGCACCCGGCACTGGTCGCCCTCGCGGGGCGACTCGGTGGCGAGGATGTCGAGCACCTCGAAATCGCTCGCGCCCAGCCCGTGCGGGTGCAGCACACGGTCGATCTCGCACATCGTGCGTGCGTGCACCGACAGGATGTCCCGCCAACGTTCCTCGAGCCCGGTCCCGACCGTTTTCACCGCCATATCTGCACGGTAACACCGATTCGGTCATTCATTGACTGTGCAACTAGTGCGCGCGCAAGGGATCGGTCAGGCCTGCGGGTCCTGCGTCACGCCGATCAGGTTGCCGTCCGCGTCCTTGACGAAGGCGATCAGCTTGCCGCCGCCGACGTCCTGGACCTCCTGCAGCGTCTCGGCCCCGGCCGCCACCAGTGCCGCGAGCGTTGCCCGGATGTCGTCGACGTGCCAGTACGGCACCGGGCCGGTCATGCCCCTGGCGTGCCCGTTGGGGTCGAGCCCGACGTCCTGCCCCGCGTCCTTGAAGCCGACGTAGTAGGGCTCGTCCGCGTACGGCTCCACTCCCAGCAGCGCGCTGAACAGGGCCTTCGCCGCGGCGAGGTCCTTGACGGGATAGATGATCGTCTTGAGGCCGGCAGTCATGGTGTGCTCCTGTGTGAGGTGTCCCCGACGTTCCGCGTCGGTGATCTCACGCTAAGCCGGGGGAGCCGTAGTCCGCTTCTCCGATCCTGACCGGCTCACCGCTCACCGCCCGCGAGGGTGCCGTGCCGGACCCCGCGAGCCTCACTCACGTCGACTCCCGCCGGACCAGTTCCGTGGGCAGGATCACCGCCGCCGGATCCTCGCCCCCGAGCTGGGCCAGCAGCACGCGCACCATCTCGGCGCTGATGCGGTCGTAGGGCTGGCGGATGGTGGTGAGGGCGGGGGTGGCCTCCGTGGCCGCGTTGGAATCGTCGAAGCCGCCCACGGACACGTCCTCGGGGACCCGGCGGCCCGCCCGGCGCAGCGCGGTCAGGGCGCCCAGGGCCATGAGGTCGGAGGCGACGAACACCGCGTCCATGTCCGGGGCCTGCGCCAACAGGCGGTCGGCCGCCTCCTCCCCGCTGCCCCGGCTGTAGTCGCCGGAGACGACGAGCCGCTCGTCGATCTCGATGCCCGCCTCGGTGAGCACCTCTTTGTAGCCGGCGAGACGGTCGACACCGCCCGGTGAGTTCAGCGGGCCGGTCACGATGCCGATGCGGCGGCGGCCCAGCGACAGCAGATGGCGCACCATGTCACGGGCGCCGTCGCGGTCGTCCGCCGCCACGTAACTCACCTTCGAACCGGACCGCATGGGCTTGCCGCACTGGACGACGGGCACGCCCGCCTTGTGCAGTTCCTCGGCCACCGGGTCGGCGGAGTGGCTGGTCACCAGGAGCACACCGTCGAGGTGGCCCGCCGTGATGAACCGCTTGATCCGGCGCCGCTCGTCCTCGGTCCCCGCCAGCATCAGCAGCAGGGGGATGTCGTGCGCGGCCAGTGCCTGGGTGCAGCCGCGCAGCAGGACGTTGAAGTTGGGGTCCTCGAAGAACCGCTCCTGCGGCTCCGTGAGCAGGAACCCGACCGAGTCGGAGCGGCCGGTGATCAGCGAGCGGGCGTGCCGGTTGACGACGTAACCCGTCTTGCGGATGGCGGCGTCGACGGCCTCGTGCGCGGCGGGGCTGACGTAGTGTCCGCCGTTGAGCACACGCGAGACGGTGCCCCGCGAGACCCCGGCCTCGCGCGCCACGTCGTGGATCGTCGGCGCTCTGCGCCGGCCCCCCGCATTGTTCATGGTCAAGACTCTATGCCCCGCGGCGTCGCGGAGGGGCGGCCGGAAGTGGCCGAGGAAACGGCTGGATGAGTGCGTTCTGTGATCGTGCACAGCTTCTGTCGATGTCGGGCACTTGGCAAGCTCCCCTGGCGTGCGGTTATCTTGGGCCGCGCACCTCCAGAGATGTGTGTGCACGTTCCCAACCAGTCGATACGGGAGAGACCCATGCCGGAGACCACCCCCAGGGGCCTCACCAAGCTTGCCTTCGGCGGGGACTACAACCCGGAGCAGTGGCCGGAGAGCGTCTGGGACGAGGACGTACGGCTGATGCGCGAGGCCGGGGTCACCATGGTCAGCCTGGGGATCTTCTCCTGGGCCCTCCTGGAGCCCGAGCCCGGCGTGTACGACTTCGGCTGGCTGGACCGGATCATCGGCCTGCTGCACCAGAACGGCGTCCGCGTCGACCTCGGCACGCCCACCGTCGTCCCGCCCGCCTGGTTCTACCGCGCCCACCCCGACGCACTGCCCGTCACCGCCGACGGCACCCGCCTCGCGTTCGGTTCGCGTGGCGCCATCTGCCACAGCAACAGCGCTTACCGCGCGGCCGCCGCAAACATCACGACCAAGCTCGCCGAGCGCTACGCCGACCACCCCGCCCTGGCGATGTGGCACGTGCACAACGAGTACGGCGTCCCCGTCTCCGCCTGCTACTGCGACTCCTGCGCCGCCCACTTCCGCCGCTGGCTGCAGACGAGGTACGGCGGCGTCGACGGCGTCAACGAGGCCTGGGGAACCGCCTTCTGGGGCCAGCACTACACGAGCCTGGAGCAGATCGACCCGCCGCGCACCGCGGCCACCGTCGGCAACCCCGGCCAGGCGCTGGACCACAAGCGGTTCGCCGACGCGACCATGCGCGAGAACTTCGTGATGGAGCGGGACATCCTGCACCGCCTGTCCCCGGGCATCCCGGTCACCACCAACTTCATGACCGCGCTCAGCCAGTGCGACTCCGTCGACTACTGGGCCTGGGGCCGCGAGGTCGACATCGTCACCAACGACCACTACCTCATCACCGACGGCCGCCGCACCCACGTCAACCTCGCGATGGCCGCCGACCTCACCCGCTCGGTCGCAGGCGGCGCCCCCTGGATCCTGCTGGAGCACTCCACCTCCGGGATCAACTGGCAGCCCCGCAACCCCGCCAAGGCCCCCGGCCAGATGGCCCGCAACTCCCTCGCCCACGTGGCCCGCGGCTCCGAGGGAGCGATGTTCTTCCAGTGGCGCCAGTCCCGGCGCGGCGCCGAGAAGTTCCACTCGTCGATGGTCCCGCACGGCGGCACCGACACACGCGTGTGGCGCGAGGTCGTCGAACTGGGAGCCAGTCTGGACTCGTTGAGCACCCTCCGCGGCACCCGCACCCGGGCGGACGTCGCCGTCCTGTGGGACTGGCACTCCTGGTGGGCGCAGAACCTCGACTGGCGGCCCAGCGAGGACCACGACGCGCGCGAGCGTGCCGACGCCTTCTACGAGGCCCTCTACGACCGCCACCTCACGGTCGACTTCGCCCACCCGGAAGCCGACTTGTCGGCCTATCCCCTTGTCGTCGTACCGGCGCTGTATCTGATGACGGAGGCGGCCGGGACCAACCTCCGGGAGTACGTGGAGAGCGGCGGCACCCTCGTGGTGTCGTACTTCTCCGGCATCGTCGACGAGCACGACGCCGTGCACGAGGGCGCCTACCCGGGCGCGCTGCGTGACGTACTCGGCCTGACCGTCGAGGAGTTCTCGCCGCTGCTGCCGGACCAGTCGGTGCGGATCACCGGACCCGACGCCTGCGAGCTCACCGGCGACGTGTGGACCGAGTTCGTGGTGCCGCGCGGCGCCGAGACCGTGTGGACGTACGCCGACGGTCTGGCCGCCTGCCACCCCGCCGTCACCCGGCACCGGCACGGCGAGGGCACCGCCTGGTACGTCTCCACGCGTCTGGCCCCGCAGGGTCTCGACGTGCTGCTGGGCCGGGCCGCCGAGGACGCCAGGCTCCCCTCGCGCGCCGACCTGCCCCACGACGTCGAGGTCGTCCGCCGCGACGGAGAGTCCGGTTCCTACGTCTTCGTCGTCAACCACACCGCGGTCGAGGCCAAGGTGACCCTGGAGGCGGACGGCACCGAACTGCTCACCGGCGAACGCGCGGCGGGCGGCCTCGCCGTTCCGGCGGGCGCAGTCCGGGTCGTCCGGCTCGACGGCTGAACCGACTCCCCTCCGCCCGCGAGACCACGAGCCGCGGGCGGAGGGGGCGCCGACCGGCTCCTCGGGGCGGCGTAGTTCCTTCCTGCCGGCTGCCGGCTGCCGTACGCGTCGAACAGTCCTTTCAGCCCTTTCTCGCCGAGGAGCTCGATATCGGACAAGCTCGATGACTCCGGGACAAGGCGGCTCCGACTGCGGGACAGTGGGCACACACGCGTTGCAGGAGGCTCGGACGGAGGGGCGCGCGATGCTGAGGACTCCCACCGGCGAGAAGCGCCTGGACATCCTGGAGTTGCTGAAGGACCCGGCCGCACATTTCCCGCCGCGGCGGAACATCGACCCCGTCGAGGACGGCGTCACCGCCCACGCCGTCGCAGGCAGGATCGGCGTGCCCCGCTTGGTCGCCGAGACCCACCTCGGTCTCCTCGTGAACGTCGGTCTCCTGTGCACCAAGAGAATCCGCTGGCGCACGTACTACCGTCGTGACGAGATGCGCATCGCCGAGGTGGCGCGCATGTTCGAGAAGGGCTGGTAGCGACCCGTTTCCGAAGGGCAGGCACCGCATGGACCGTCCCACCGCACTGACCCCACGCCGCTACGTCGACATCGGCGGACGCGGCCCCGAGGACGTCGTCGCCGACGCACGCGGCCGGGTCCTGACCGGAGTGGAGGACGGCCGCATCCTGCGCGTCGACGGACTGACAGAGCCCCTCGCGGCCCGCGTCGAGACGCTCGCCGACACCGGTGGCAGGCCCCTCGGCCTCGAACTCCTCCCGGACGGCGACCTGTTGGTCTGCGACGCCGAACGCGGACTGCTCGGCGTCGACCTGGCCGGCGGCACCGTCCGTGTCATCGCCGACGAGGTGGCGGGGGAGCGGCTGCGGTTCTGCAGCAACGTCGTCGCACTGTCCGACGGCAGTGTGTACTTCACCGTCTCCAGCCGCCGATACCCCCTGCACCAGTGGCTCGGCGACATCGTCGAACACACCGGGACCGGCCGCCTGCTGCGACTGGCGCCCGGTGACGACACTCCCGAAGTCCTGCTGGAGGGGCTCCAGTTCGCCAACGGCCTGGCCGCGAGCGCCGACGAGTCCTTCCTGGTCGTGGCCGAGACCGGTGCGTACCGGCTCACCCGCTACTGGCTCGACGGGCCGCAGGCCGGCCGCGCCGAAGCCCTCGCCGAGAACCTCCCCGGCATGCCCGACAACATCTGGCGCGGCGGACCCGACGGTCCCATCTGGGTCTCCCTCGCCGGCCCGCGCGTACCTCCGCTCGACCTGTTGCACCGCGCCGCCCCGACGGTCCGCCGAGCCGCCGCCCGCGCGGCCGTGCGTGTCCCCTTCCGCCCCACGGGCGCCGTCGGAGTCCTCGCCGTCGACGACGACGGCTCGGTCGTCCACCACCTCTCCCGCCACAGCTCCCGCTTCCGCATGGTCACCAGCGTCTGCGAGGCCTCCGGCCACCTGGTCCTCGGCAGCCTCTGGGAGCGCGGCATCGCGCTGTGTGAGCCGCCCGCCGCGAAGTGACCCCGGCCGGGCCCCGGCGTTACCCTGGTTCTCGGTCGCGATCACCCTCGCGCCACGGCGGTGGGGCCCGCCGTACCCGAACCGCGGCGAGGCGCCGCCAACGGTCCCTACTTGCGATGCAGTGCGCCCGCACGCCCGGGGCCCCGGCGAGTAGGAGAGACACGAGCATGACAGCCCCGGAGAGCCTCCGAGCCCCCGTCGGCGCCCCACGGCAGTCCGCCTGGCGGGGCCAGGCACCGGTCGTCGCGATGGTCGCCCTCGGTGGCGCGCTCGGCGCCACGGCCCGGTACGCCGTCGCCCTCCAGTGGCCCACGCGGACCGGCGGGTTCCCCTGGGCGACCTTCTGGACCAACGTCGTCGGCTGTGCCGTCATCGGCGTGTTCATGGTCGTCATCACCGAGGTGTGGGCCGCCCACCGCCTGGTCCGCCCGTTCGTCGGCACCGGCGTCCTCGGTGGCTTCACCACCTTCTCCACCTACGCCGTCGACATCCAGAAACTCGTCGAGAACGGCCGGCCCGCCACGGGCCTGGCCTATCTCGCCGCGACCCTGCTCGCGGCCCTCACCGCGGTGTGGCTCGCCGCCACGACGACCCGCCGCGTCCTGAAGCGGAGGCAGCCATGACGAGGCTGACCGGCAGCGCCCTGCGGCTGACCGTCCACATCGGCGAGAACGACACCTGGCACCACAAGCCCCTCTACACCGAGATCGTGCACCGCGCCCACGCCGCCGGCCTCGCCGGGGCCAGCGTCTTCCACGGCATCGAGGGCTTCGGCGCCTCCTCCCTCATCCACACCTCCCGACTGCTCTCGCTCAGCGAGGACCTGCCCGTGGCCGTCGTGATCGTCGACACCGAGGCGCGCGTACGGGAGTTCCTTCCGCAGCTCGACGAACTCGTCACCGAAGGCCTCGTGACGCTCGACGAGTGCGAGGTCATCCGGTACATCGGCCGTGACGACACCCAGGCCCGGACGCAGGACCGGACTCGAGGGCGGGGCAAAGCGGGCACGAAGGGTAAGAAGTCGTTGTGAACTGGCTGTTGGTCGTCGCGGGTGCCATGGTCGGCGCCCCGCTCCGCTATCTCACCGACCGCGCGGTGCAGTCCCGGCACGACTCGGTCATGCCCTGGGGCACCTTCGCCGTCAACGTCACCGGCTGTCTGATCCTCGGCCTGCTGACCGGCGCGGTCGCCACCGGGGCCGCCGGTGCGCACCTTCAGCTGTTCCTCGGCACCGGCCTGTGCGGGGCGCTGACCACGTACTCGACGTTCTCGTACGAGACCCTGCGGCTGACCGAGACCGGAGCCGGCTTCCACGCCACCGCCAACGTGGTCGCGAGCGTGGTGGCGGGGCTGGGAGCGGCCTTCGCGGGGGTGGCGCTGGCGCAGGCGGTGTGGGCCTAGGATCCGGTCCTCGTCCGGGTGTAGTAAGACTGTCCCCGCCGCACCCGCGTCCCCTGAGAAGAACTGGATCCCATGAGCGTCATCAGCGTCGGTCAGGCCGTCGTCCTCGGAGCCGTCGAGGGGGTGACCGAGTTCCTGCCCGTCTCCTCCACCGGCCATCTGAAGATCGTCGAGGGGCTGATGAGCATCCCCGTCGACGACGACGCCGTCGTCGGGTTCTCGGCCGTCATCCAGGTCGGCGCGATCGCCGCCGTGTTCGTGTACTTCTTCAAGGACATCGTGCGGATCGTCTCGGCCTGGGGGAGGGGCCTGGTGAACAAGGAGGAGCGGTACCACCACGACTACAAGTTCGCCTGGTGGGTGATCGCCGCGACCGTCCCGATCGTCATCGTCGGTCTCGCCGCCAAGCCGCTCATCGAGGGGCCGCTCGCCTCCCTGTGGGTGGTCGCCGGTTCCCTGATCGTGGGTAGTGGCGTGATGTGGGCGGCGGACCAGATGGGCCGGCACAAGCGCGGTGAGGACGACACCACCTTCAAGGACGCCATGCTGGTCGGCAGCTCGCAGATCCTCGCCCTGCTCTTCCCCGGCTTCTCCCGCTCCGGCGCCACCATGTCCACGGCCCTGATCCTCGACCTGGACCGTGTGGCGGCCACCAGGCTGTCGTTCTTCCTCGGCATCCCCGCTCTCACCGGCGCCGGCATCTACGAGCTCAAGGACGCCCTCGGCGCGGGCGTCGGCCTGGCCCCTCTCGCCGTCGGCACCATCGTCTCGTTCGTCGTCGCCTACGGCTCCATCGCCTGGCTGCTGAAGTTCGTGGCCAAGCACTCCTTCAACGCCTTCGTGATCTACCGGATCGTCATCGGCGTGCTGCTCTTCGGCCTGCTGGCCACGGGCACGCTCAACAGCTGAGACCGGAGACCAAAAGGACCGGAGACCAAGACCGGAGACCGAGTCGTTCGTCGAGCCCACGCGCGCGCCGAACGCCTCGGTCCGGCGCGGCCGTTCCGGGCGAGAGCGCTGCGTGCGACGTCTTCGCTGTCGTCCCGGGCGAGGCCGTGGGCGTCGTACGCGAGGACGTCGCCGGCGATGCCGCGTGCGGGTTTTTCGCGGAGCTTGGTCACTCCCGGCCTCGGCCCCCTTGACAGTTCCCTCCGGCCACCCGGAGTATCACCCGTGTGAACCTGTCAGACAGCCGGACAGCCAGTCAGCCTCCGCGGCGCATCAGCGCCATGGAGGCGGTGCTGGCGCATCTGCGCGGTGCCATCGAGCGCGGCGAGTACGCCATCGGCGACAAACTCCCCTCCGAGGCGGAACTCTGCCGCACCCTGGAGGTCAGCCGGCCCGTCCTGCGTGAGGCCCTCAGGGCCCTGCAGACGATGGGTCTGACCGTCTCCAAGACCGGCAAGGGCACCTTCGTCGTCGCCAACGCGGTGGAGGACCCCACCTTCGGCGACTACGCGGCCAGCGACCTGCTGGAGGTGCGCCGCCATGTCGAGATCCCGGTCGCCGGGTACGCGGCACAGCGCCGCACCCCGGAGAACCTCGACCACCTGGCCCACCTCCTGGACCGGATGGAACGGGAGACCGACACCACGGCCTGGGTCGCGATGGACACCCTCTTCCATCTCGCCGTGGCCGAGGCCGCCCAGAACCCGGTCTTCCGCCGGGTCATCGAGGAGATCCGCGACGCACTGGCGCGTCAGTCGGCCTTCCTCAACGAGCTGGGCGGCCGCCGGGAGCAGTCCAACCGCGAGCACCGCGCGATCGTCGAGGCGCTGATCGACGGTTCCGAACACGACGCGGAGGAGGCCATGTCCCACCACCTCGACCGCGTCGAGACCACCCTCACCGACATCGTGCGTTCCCCCCGCACGGCCTCGGACCTCCCCACGGAAGGCGAACCCCAGGCGTGAGCGAGCAGTCCCTGCACGACGGAGTGCAGAAACGTTCCGGCCATGTCGACGCCGGCGACGAGGGATACAGCAAGTCCCTCAAGTCACGGCACGTCAACATGATCGCCATCGGTGGTGCGATCGGCACCGGCCTCTTCCTCGGCGCGGGCGGCCGCCTCGCCGACGCCGGCCCGTCCCTGTTCATCGCCTACGCGATCTGCGGCGTCTTCGCCTTCCTGGTCGTGCGCGCCCTCGGCGAACTCGTCCTGTACCGCCCCTCCTCCGGCGCCTTCGTGTCGTACGCCCGGGAGTTCCTCGGCGAGAAGGGCGCCTACGTCGCCGGCTGGATGTACTTCCTGAACTGGGCCACCACCGGCATCGCCGACATCACCGCCGTCGCCCTGTACACGCACTACTGGGGCATGTTCTCCGACATCCCGCAGTGGGTGATCGCGCTCATCGCGCTCGCGGTGGTGCTCACGGTGAACCTGATCTCGGTGAAGATGTTCGGTGAGCTGGAGTTCTGGTTCGCCATCATCAAGGTGACCGCGCTCGTGGCGTTCATGCTGATCGGCATCTTCCTGCTGGCCACCCAGCACCCCATCGACGGCCACCACCCCGGCCCGTCCCTGATCACCGACAACGGAGGCATCTTCCCGAGCGGCCTGCTGCCCATGCTGCTG
Source organism: Streptomyces sp. NPDC005374 (assembly GCF_042872225.1). Lineage (NCBI taxonomy): Bacteria > Bacillati > Actinomycetota > Actinomycetes > Kitasatosporales > Streptomycetaceae > Streptomyces > Streptomyces sp. NPDC005374. The sequence goes on from NZ_JBIAKA010000007.1 coordinate 408,466, forward strand.
ATCATCCAGGGAGTCGTCTTCGCCTACGCCTCGGTCGAACTCGTCGGCGTGGCCGCGGGCGAGACCGAGAACCCCGAGAAGATCATGCCCAAGGCGATCAACTCGATCATGTGGCGCGTCGGCCTCTTCTACGTCGGCTCCGTCGTGCTGCTCTCGATGCTGCTTCCCTGGAACAAGTACACGGCCGGCCAGAGCCCCTTCGTGACCGTCCTGTCCAACATCGGCATCCCGGCGGCGGGCGGCGTGATGAACCTCGTCGTCCTCACCGCGGCCATGTCCTCGCTCAACTCCGGTCTGTACTCCACCGGCCGCATCCTGCGCTCCATGGCCATGTCCGGCTCGGCCCCGAAGTTCACCTCGGTGATGAGCCGCAGCCAGGTCCCCTACGGCGGCATCCTGCTCACCAGCGGCGTCTGTGTGCTGGGCGTCGGCCTCAACTTCGTCGTCCCCGCCGACGCGTTCGAGATCGTGCTGAACTTCGCCGCCATCGGCATCCTCGCCACCTGGGGCATGATCATGGTCTGCCACCTGCTCTTCTGGCAGAAGACCGAGAAGGGCGACCTCACCCGCCCCGGCTACCGACTGCCGGGATCCCCCTGGACCGAACTGGTGACGCTGGCCTTCCTCGCCTCCGTCCTGGTCCTCATGTACGCCGACGGCGGCGCCGGCCGCACCACCGTGCTGTGTCTGCCGCTGATCGCCGCGGCCCTGGTCGCCGGATGGTTCGCCGTCCGAGGCCGGGTCGCCGACAAGTCCACCACCGGCGCCGACGCGTGAGCACTCACGCGGGCACCGGGCCCCGACCCGCAGGCGTTCACGCGTGACCCGTGTGACGCTCCAAGAGAAGGCAGTGATGTACAGCAGTTCCCCCGCGGACGCACCCCTTGTCCGCGAACCCCTGCACGCTCCCGTCGCCCACCTCATCCGTGCCGGGCTGATCGAGGGCACCCACTACGGTTCCGTCGTCGTCCTCGACGGCGACGGGGACGTCCGGTTCCAACTCGGCGACATCGAGGCCGCGTTCTATCCGCGTTCCGCTCTGAAACCGGTCCAGGCCGTCGCCATGGTCCGGGCCGGACTGCCGCTCGACGGCGAGCTCCTCTCGCTCACCGCGGCCAGCCACTCCGGCGAGGAACGCCACCTCGCCGGGGCCCGGCGGATCCTGGACCTCGCGGGCGTGTCCGAGGACGCCCTGCGCAACGTCCGTGACATGCCGTTCGACCCGGTTGTCCGGGACACGTGGATCCGGGAGGGCCGTGCTCCCTCACGGCTCGCGCAGAACTGCTCCGGGAAGCACGCGGCGATGCTGTACACGTGCGTGCTCAACGACTGGCCGCTGGAGGGGTATCTCGACCCCGCGCACCCGCTTCAGCAGGCGATCGCGGAGATCGTCGAGGACCTGACGGGACAGCGGATCGCACGGGTGACCGTCGACGGTTGTGGCGCACCGCTGTTCTCGGTGTCGCTGCACGGGCTCGCCCGGGCTGCCGCGCGGATCACCTCGGCGGTTCCCGGTACCCCTGAGGCCCGGGTCGCCGACGCGATGCGCGAGCACGCCGAGATGGCCTCCGGTGCGGGGCGTGACGTAGCCGCGTTGATGCGGGCCGTGCCGGGGCTGCTGGCCAAGGACGGCTTCGAAGGGGTGCAGGTCGCCGCGCTGCCCGACGGGCGGGCCGTCGCCGTGAAGATCGCCGACGGGGCGAACCGGGCGCGGGTGCCGGTCGCCGCGGCGGCGCTGGCGCGGGCGGGTGTCGATCCTGCGCTGCTCACGGAGTTCGCCGGTGAACCGCTGCTCGGTGGCGGGTTGCCGGTGGGAGCGGTTCGGCCGGTGCGCGCGCTGGATTTCCTCGCCGTCGCGGATTCTGTTTCGTAGCTGGTGCGGGTCCGTTGTGGCTGGTCGCGCCGTTCCCCGCGCCCCTTTGGGGCGCGTTCGTCCTTACCCCGTTGGAAAGAGGATCCGTACCCTCATGAACGACCTCAGCCGCCGTGAGCACGATCTGCTGGGTGACCGCGATGTTCCCGGCGATGCCTACTGGGGTGTGCACACCCTGCGGGCCACGGAGAACTTCCCCATCACCGGCACCCCGATCTCCGCCTACCCCCACCTGATCGACGCCCTCGCCGCCGTCAAGGAGGCCGCCGCCCTCGCCAACGAGGAACTCGGGCTGCTGGAGCCCAGGAAGACCGCAGCCATCGTCGAGGCCTGCCGGGAGATCCGTGACGGCAAGCTGCACGACCAGTTCGTGGTCGACGTGATCCAGGGCGGCGCCGGCACCTCCACCAACATGAACGCCAACGAGGTCATCGCCAACCGGGCGTTGGAGCTGCTGGGACACGAGAAGGGGCAGTACGCGTTCCTGCACCCCAACGAGGACGTCAACCTCGGCCAGTCGACCAACGACGTCTACCCGACCGCCGTCAAGATCGCGACGGTCTTCGCGGTACGTGGACTGCTCGACGCGATGGCTGTACTACAGGACTCCTACGCCCGTAAGGCCGTCGAGTTCCGCGATGTGCTCAAGATGGGCCGTACACAGTTGCAGGACGCGGTACCCATGACGCTCGGTCAAGAGTTTTCAGCGTATGCCGTCATGATTGACGAGGACCGCAGTCGTCTTGACGAGGCCGTCACGTTGATCCATGAGATCAACCTGGGCGCCACGGCCATCGGCACCGGACTCAACGCCCCCGCCGGATACGCCGAGTCGGCCCGCCGGCACCTCGCAGGCATCACCGGGCTCCCGCTGGTCACCGCCGCCAACCTGGTCGAGGCGACCCAGGACTGCGGGGCGTTCGTCCAGATGTCCGGTGTGCTCAAGCGGGTCGCCGTCAAGCTCAGCAAGAGCTGCAACGACCTGCGGCTGCTGTCGTCCGGGCCGCGCGCGGGCCTGGGAGAGATCAACCTCCCGCCCGTGCAGGCGGGTTCGTCGATCATGCCCGGCAAGGTCAACCCGGTGATCCCCGAGGTCGTCAACCAGGTCGCCTTCGAGGTGATCGGCAACGATGTCGCCATCACGATGGCCGCGGAGGCCGGACAGCTCCAGCTGAACGCCTTCGAACCCATCATCCTGCACTCCCTGTCGGAGTCGATCACCCATCTGCGGGCCGCCTGCCTCACCCTCGCCGAGCGCTGCGTGGACGGCATCACCGCCAACACCGAGGCGCTGCGCCGGACGGTGGAGAACTCCATCGGCCTGGTCACCGCCCTCAACCCGCACATCGGCTACACGGCCGCCACCGACATCGCCAAGGAAGCCCTCGCCACCGGTCGCGGAGTGGCCGAACTGGTCCTGGAGAAGGGCCTGCTGCCCGCCGAGACACTCGCCGAGCTGCTGCGCCCCGAGGTCCTCGCGGGCAGCGGCGCTCTCCAGGCCTGACCGTCACCTTGAGCTGATACGCGCCAGGATCGACCCGGAGGCACAATAGTGATCATGACAACGACGTCGTCGCTCACGTTCCAGCCGGTCCTGGAGCGCATCGCCGAGGAGATCGAACGAACCCCGGACCGCGGCACGCCCGCCGACTACATCCCGGCGCTCGCCGCCTGCGACCCGCGCAGCTTCGGCATGGCCGTGGCCGAGCTGGACGGCACGGTGTACGGCGTCGGCGACTGGCGTGAGCCGTTCTCGACGCAGTCCATCACCAAGGTCTTCACCCTCGCGCTCGACCTGGCCCGCGAGGGCGACGAACTCTGGGAGCACGTGGGCCGCGAACCCTCCGGCAACCCCTTCAACTCCCTGGTGCAGCTGGAGTACGAGAACGGCATCCCGCGCAACCCGTTCATCAACGCGGGCGCCCTCGTCGTCACCGACCGCCTCCACACCCGTACCGGAGACGCGGCGGGTGAACTGCTGGCCTTCCTCCGCGAGGAGAGCGGAAACCCCGCCCTGGACTTCGACGAGGAGGTGGCTGCCTCCGAGTCCGCACACGGCGACCGCAACGCCGCCCTGGCCCACTTCATGGCCGCGTACGGCAACATCGACAACGACATCCCGACGCTGCTCGACCAGTACTTCCGCCAGTGCTCGATCCGGGCCTCCTGCGCCGACCTGGCCCTCGCCACCACCTTCCTGGCCCGCCACGGCATCCGCGCCGACGACACCCGCCTGCTCACCCTCAGCCAGGCCAAGCAGATCAACGCGATCATGCTGACCTGCGGCACGTACGACGCGGCGGGCGACTTCGCCTACCGGGTGGGTCTGCCGGGCAAGAGCGGAGTGGGCGGCGGAGTCATCGCGGTGGTACCGGGGCGCTGCACGCTGTGCGTGTGGAGTCCGGGTCTGGACGAGCGGGGCAACTCGGTGGCGGGCGTGGCGGCCCTGGACCGGTTCACGACCCTGACCGGTGTGTCGGTGTTCTGAGACGGGGTGGGCGCATCCCGCACCCGACCACGCACCGGTCACGCCCCGGTCTCCGCCCCGTCGCCTTCCAGCCACCCGAAACTGACACGCTGCTGACGTGTTGGCCAAAGTTCCCGCCGATCTCCGCCGCTGCCAGATCCTCGGTCTGGTCGGCACCGCCTTCATCGCCGCAGGTGGTGAGACAGCCGGGGCCCTGCCGGTGCGGGAGCTCCTCACCCCGTCCTCGCCACGCGCCGCACTCGGCCTGGTCGGCGCCTACTTCGGCGTGGTCCTCCTGATCGCGGCCTGGCTCCTCCTCGGCCGCCTGGTGCGCGGTCCGGACAAGCCCAGCACGCGGGAGCTCATGGCCGTCCTGGTCATCTGGTCGCTCCCGCTGCTGCTCGCCCCGCCCCTGTTCAGCCGGGACGTCTACAGCTACCTCGCCCAGGGCGCGATGGCCGACGCCCACATGGACGTCTACAGCCATGGGCCCGCCCTTCTCGGCGGCCCGCTCGCCGACGAGGTCGCCCCGATGTGGCGCAACACGGCCGCCCCGTACGGCCCCGTGTTCCTCGGCGTGTCCTCCGCACTGGCGAAGGCGTCCCGCGGTGAACTCCCCGTCGGGCTGCTCGGCATGCGGCTCGTCGCCCTGCTCGGCGTGGCCCTCATGGCGGCGGCCCTGCCCCGCCTCGCCCGCCACAGCGGCGCCGACCCGGCCGCCGCGCTCTGGCTCGGCGCCCTCAACCCGCTCGTGCTGCTCCATCTGGTCGCGGGCGCCCACAACGACGCCGTGATGCTCGGTCTGCTCGGCCTCGGCCTGGTCGCCGCCCTCGGCCGGTGGCCGATCCTCGGGGCCGTGCTCGTGACGCTCGCCGCGCTGGTCAAGGCCCCCGCCGTTCTCGGGCTCGCCGCGATCGTCGTGCTGCGGATCCGGGCCGGTGACCGTCCGGTGAGAGCCGTCCTGACGGCCGCCGCGTCGGCCGCCGCCACCACGGTCGCCGCCACGGCCGTCGCGGGCACCGGCTACGGCTGGATAGGCGCCCTCAACACCCCGGTGTCGTCCGGGAACTGGGCCCTCACCAGTCTCCTCGGCCGCGCCACCGGGGCCCTGCTGGAACGGTTCGGCAGCGACCTGGCCCCGCTGGCCGTACCGGTCTGCCACGCGCTCGGCATCGTGACCGCGGCCGCCGTCATCGGCTGCATATGGCTGCGCCTTCGTCCACGGCCCGTCTACGCCCTCGGCCTGAGCCTCGCCACCGTCGCCGCCCTCGGTCCGGCGATCCGGCCCTGGTACGCCCTGTGGGGACTGTTCCTCATCGCGGCCGCCGCACCCAGCGCGTCGGTACGGCACCGGGTGGCCGGAGTGACGGGCGTGCTCGCGCTCGCCACCCTGCCGAGCGGCGGCTCGGCCGACGCCGGCCAACTGGTCCTGGCCGTCTCCGGAGGCGTGCTCGCACTGATGGTGCTGGTGCAGGCCCGCCAGACGGCACGGGCCGCGGTGACGGGACGTACGGCATGAGGGCGCCGACCACGGATCGCGGCCGGCTGCTGATGGTCCTGTCCCTCGCCACCGCGGTCACCGTGTTCACGGCGACCGTGCCGCTGCTGCGCGACTGGTTCGACCTGCGCGTCTACCACGGAGCCGTCGACACCTGGGTCCACCACGGCGGACGGCTCTACGACTACCGGGTGCCGGGGACGGCGTACGGCTTCACCTACCCGCCGTTCGCGGCGGTCGCCATGCTGCCGATGGCCCTGCTCGGTCTGCGCGCCGCGATCGCCGTGGGTCTGCTGCTCAACCTGGCCGCGCTGGCCGTGGTCGTTCGCCTCCTCACCGGACGGGCCTGGCGGCGCTACGGCTGGTACGGCTGCGCCCTGGGCGCCTGCACACTCGCGCTGTTCGAACCATTGCGCGACACGTTCAGCTTCGGTCAGGTGAACCTCCTGCTGCTGGCGCTCGTCCTCGTCGACGCCTGGCTGCTGGCCACCGGCCGCGAACGCCGGGCCGGTATCGGGATCGGTCTGGCCGCCGCGGTGAAACTCACGCCGGCCCTTTTCATCGGCCTGCTGCTGGTCGCCCGGCGCTGGCGCGCGGCGGCCGTCGCCACGGTGATGGCGCTGGCGGCCACCGGGTTCGCGGCCCTTGTGGCACCCGACGCCTCGCGTTTCTACTGGACCGACGCCATGTGGGACACGACCAGGGTGGGCCGCCTGGACTACGTCTCCAACCAGTCGTTGCAGGGCATCCTGGCCCGGCTGGGCGAACTGGACCGTGCGGTCTGGGCGGTGGCGGTGCTGCTGACCCTGTGCGTGTGGGCGGTACGGGCGCGGCGGGCCGCGGCGGCGGGGAACTGGGCGGCCGCGTTCGCGCTGACCGGGCTGACCGCCTGTCTGGTCAGCCCGATCACCTGGGTCCACCATCTGGTGTGGCTGCTGCCGTCCTTCGCCGTCCTCGTGCGGACCGGGCACCCCCGGATCGCGGGCGCCCTCTACGCCGTGCTGTGCACCAGCGTGGTGTGGCTGTGGTTCGACGACGCGTCCGGCATCGACGGCTTCCTCGGCAGCAACGTCTACACCTGGATCACGCTCGGCCTGCTGCTGTGGCTGCCGCTGGATCAGGCCCGGGCCGAAGGGCCGGTCCGGGACCGCAGCGCCATCGCCATCGATCCCGCGCCGAGCCCGGCGGCGGCCAGGATGGCCCAGGTCTCCAGCCAGCCGGGCCCCTCCTCGTGCGGCGACACCGCCGCCGCGACCGGCACGGTCTCGGGACCCGGCCGGGGCTTCACCCGCAGTGCGTCCAGTGAGCCCACCGGAGCCACCCGGCCGGCCGCGCCGAACCCCCAGTCGAGCAGCTCACGCGCCTCCTCGTAGACGGCGAATCCGCCGCCCTCCTGAGGGTTCATCACCGTGACGACCAGCGTCCGGTCACCCCGGTGGGCGGCGGCGACGAGCGTGTTGCCGGCGCGGCTCGTGTAGCCGTTCTTGATCCCGATCAGCCCGCGATAGCGCGCCACGCCGTTGGCGCCCGTCAGCAGCCGGTTGGTGTTCTGGATGCCGTACGACCACCCGCCCCGGCCGGGGAACGTCGACTCGGCCGTGCCGCAGTACCGTGCGAAGTCCCGGTTGCGCAGCCCTGCCCGGCCGAAGACCGCGAGGTCGTACGCCGAGGAGACCTGGCCGGGGGTGTCGTAGCCGTCGGGGGAGCGGACGTGGGTGTCACGGGCGCCCAGGGCCCGCGCCTTGGCCTGCATCCTGGTGGCCGTCGCACGCCAGCCGCCGCTGAGCCCGGCCAGGACGTGCACGGCGTCGTTCCCGGAGTTGAGGAAGACCCCGCGCCACAGGTCGGCCACCCGGTACGTCCGCCCCTCGGCGACCCCGACCAGGCTGCTGCCCGGCGCGACGTCCGCGAGTTCGTCCTGGCCGACCCTGTGCCTGAGGCCGCCGGGCAGCGTCGGCAGCACGGTCAGGGCGAACAGCGTCTTGAGCGTGCTGGCCGGAGGCAGCTTCCGGTGGGCGTCGTGCGCGGCGAGCACCTTTCCGCTGCGGGCGTCGGCCACCACCCACGACAGCGCGGAGACGTCCGGGACCCGGGGCGCGCCCCGGTGTGGCCTGACCTGGGTGCCGGAGCGGTACAGCAGGGCGGGCGACACGGCCGAGGTCTGAGGTGTGCCGGGCCCGGCGGGTCCGGAGCCCGGGTGCGCGGCCGCCGTCACAGGAGCGAACACCAGCAGGCCGGTCGTGCACAGCGCGCAGGCTGAGACGGCCATCCGAGAGGGAAGTCCGATTGTCATACCGCAAAGCTAGGAAGAGACCGGCCGTAGACCGTGCTGCCCCGGCCGAGGAACGTGCGCGAGCACCCGGATGCCGCACGCCGCCCGGCGCCTCAGCCCTGTGAAGGCTCCGGTACGGTGCCGCCCAGGTCCTCGGTCATGGTGCGGGTGGCGGAGATGAGCAGGGTGCCGAGCCCCGAGACGCGTTCGCGGGTGACCCGGGCGGCGGGCCCCGAGATGCTGACGGCCGTGGTGACGGCGCCGGTGTGGTCGTGGACGGGAGCGGCCACGCAGCGGATGTCCTGTTCGTTCTCCACATCGTCGACGGCGTAACCGCGTCGCCGGATGAGGTCGAGCTCGGCGAGCAGCCGGTCGGGCGAGGTGATGGTGGTCGGGGTCCGGGCCGGCATGCCCGCCGCGATCACCCTGGCCACCACGTCGTCGGTGGCGTGGGCGAGGAACACCTTGCCGGTCGCCGTGCAGTACGCGGGCAGCCGGCCGCCGATGCGGGAGTGCATACGGACTGCCCGCGGGCTCTCGACCTTGTCGATGTACACGATCTCCGGCGGGTCGAAGGTCACCAGATGGACCGTCTCGCCGCTCTCCTCGGCCACGCGGTGCAGGTGGGGTGAGGTGATCTGCCGGGTGTCGCGCCGCTCCAGGTAGGCCTGTCCGAGCAGGGCGTTCTGGGGCCCGAGGCGGTAACGGCCGGACTCGGGGTCCTGGTCGACCAGCCTGACGTCCCTGAGCGGGGCGATCAGCCGCAGCACGGTGCTCTTGCTCAGCTCGAGGCCGGTGGCGAGGTCGCTCAGGGTGGAGCCGTGCGGATGGCTCCGTTCCTCGGCGAGGAACATGAGGATGCCCAGCGCGCGGCGCAGCGAGGACGAGGAGTTGCGACGGGGAGCGTCGTCGTCGGGGGAGACCATGCCGCGCATCCTAACGTGCTGCATAGCAAAACGGTATGTCACATATCGAAATCCATGGTTGACGGTTCAGGAATGTCGGGGCTAGCTTCTGCGCAACGCGATGTGAAACAAGGTTTTGCATTGCAGAACGTCACTGTCTGCGGCCGATGACGACCGCCACCTCCCCGCCTGCTTCGCCCTCTCCTCGTGCGTCCCCGAAGGGTGTCCCGCCATGCGATTCCGTCACCGTACCCGGCCTTTGATGGTGATTTGCGCCAGTGTGACCGCCGCCGCATCGCTGTCCGCGTGCAGCTCCGCCGCCGGTTCCACCGGTTCTTCCGCCACTTCCTCGACCCTTCAGCAGGTCATCAAGCGCGGCACCCTCAACGTCGCCAGCTGTCTGACGTTCCCGCCGTTCGGTTCGACGAGCAAGGGCAACAAGCCGCAGGGCTTCGACGTCGACGTCGCCACCGCCATGGCCACCGCCCTCGGCGTCAAGGTGAAGATCGTCGACACGACCTCCGCCAACCGCATCCCCAACCTGCAGACCAAGAAGGTCGACGCGGTGGTCTGCAACTTCACCACCACCGCGGAACGCGCCAAGCAGGTCTCCTTCAGCGACCCGTACATCGTCGCGGGCGAGGTCATGCTGGTGAAGAAGTCCAGCGGGATAGCGGCATTGAAGGACCTCAGCGGCAAGACGGTGGCCGTGACCAAGGGCTCCACCAACGGCGACGCGGTCAAGGCCGGCAACCCCAAGGCGAGGATCCAGGAGTACGACACCTCGTCCGCCGCCGTCCTCGCGGTCAAGCAGGGCCAGGCGGACGCCATGGTCGAGGACTCCAACTTCCTCAACTACCAGGCCAAGCTGGACTCCTCGCTCAAGGTCACCAAGGACTCCGTCGTGCCGCTGGAGTACAACGGCATCGGCGTCCCGCTGGGCGACGCCACCTGGCTCCAGTGGGTGAACACCTGGCTGCGCGACTTCAACACCTCGGGGCAGGCCGACGCGCTCTACAAGAAGTGGTTCGGCGTCAGCCGCTCGTTCCCGCTCAACCCCTCGTACTGAACGGCCCGTTGAGGAGTCCCATGCTCACCGACTGGACGTACGCCCTGCGGGACTGGTCCACCTATGTCGACGCGGCCTGGCTGACGCTGCGCCTGTCGCTGGCCGCCTTCGCCCTGGCGTGCGCCCTCGGCCTGCTCGGCGCCGCCGCCCGCAGATCCCGCCATGCGGTCCTGCGGGCGGTCGCCGCCGTCTACGTCGAGGTCATCCGCAACACCCCCGTCCTGCTCCAGATGTTCGTCGCCTACTTCGTGCTGCCGTCCGCCGGAATCAGGCTCAGCCCGGTCCAGGCGGGCGTGCTCGCGCTCGGTGTGAACGTCGGCGCCTACCTCACCGAGATCTTCCGCGCGGGCATCCAGGCCGTGCCGCGCGGCCAGCGTGAGGCGGCCCGCGTCCTGGCACTGAGCCCGGCCCGCGCCTTCGCCCACATCGTGCTTCCGCAGGCGCTGCGCAACGTCTACCCGGCCGTGGTCAACCAGCTCGTCCAGATCATCCTGGGCTCGTCGCTGCTCTCGGCGATCTCCGTGCCCGAACTCACCGGCACGGCCATGGTGGTCAACTCCCGCACCCTGCTCACGGTTCAGGTCTTCGGCATCGCCGCGGTCCTCTACCTGATCCTCACCAACCTCGTCGCGCTCGCCGCCGGACTCGTCGGACGGGCCGTCTTCAAACCGCCGCTGAGCCCCGCCGCCGTACGACCCCGGCCGCTGGACACCGTACGACGGCTGCTGCCGGCCCTTCCTCGCCGTAAGGAGGCCTGATGGACTGGTCGGTCATCGTCGACAACCGCGAGGTGTATCTCTCGGGACTGCGGGCCACCGTCCTGCTGTCCCTCGCGGCCATCGCCACCGGGACGCTCGCGGGGCTGCTCGTCGCGGCCGTACGGACCAGCCGGATCCCGGTTCTGGCCCAGCTCGCCCGCGGCTACCTGGAGGTGTTCCGCGGCACCCCGCTGCTGATCCAGATGCTCTTCATCTACTTCGGCGCGGCCTATCTGAGCGGGTTCGCGATCAGCGTGTTCGGCGCGGCCCTGCTCGCCCTCACCCTCTACCAGGGCGCCTACATCGCGGAGATCTTCCGGGCCGGTATCGAGGCCGTCCCGCGCGGCCAGTGGGAGGCCTCGAGGGTCCTCGGGCTGGGCCGGATCCAGACCTTCGTGGGCGTGATCCTTCCCCAGACCAGGGCGATCGTGCTGCCCCCGCTGGTCGGCCAGTACCTCTCCCTGATCAAGGACACCTCGATCGCCGTGGTCATCGGCTACGTCGAACTGGTCCGCCAGGGACAGGCCGTCATCGACCGCGTCGGCGACCCGGCGACCTCCTATCTCGCCGTCGCCGTCCTGTACTTCGTCATCTGCTACCCGCTGTCGGTCCTGGTACGGCGGATGGAGAGAAAGGCTGTCACCGCATGACGAACACCCTCACGGACCGGCGGACCGCCCGGGTCTCCCTCTCCGGCGTCCATAAGCGCTTCGGCGCACTGGAGGTCCTCAAGGGCGTCGACATCGACGTCGAACCCGGTGAGGTCGTCGTCCTCATCGGCGCCAGCGGCTCCGGCAAGTCCACCCTGCTGCGCATCATGTGCGACCTGGAGCGGGCCGACAGCGGCGAGGTGTGGGTGAACGACGTCCCCCTGCACGAACGCAAGCGCGCGCCCGAGATCTTCGGTCATGTGGGCATGGTCTTCCAGCAGTTCAACCTCTTCCCGCACAAGACCGCGCTGGGCAACGTCACGCTGGCGCTGCTGAAGGTCCGCGGGCTCGCCAAGGCGGAGGCCGAGCAGCGCGGCCGGGCCGTGCTGGACCGGGTGGGGCTGGCCGACAAGGCGGACGCCTACCCGGCGCAGCTGTCCGGCGGCCAGCAGCAGCGGGTCGCCATCGCCCGCGCGCTCGCCATGGACCCGGCGATCATGTTCTTCGACGAGCCGACGTCCGCGCTCGACCCTGAGCTGGTCGGCGAGGTCACCGGCGTGATGCGCTCGCTCGCCGAGGACGGCATGACGATGGTCGTCGTCACGCATGAGATGCGGTTCGCGCGGGACACCGCCGACCGGGTCGTGTTCATGGACGGCGGTGTCGTGCTCGAACAGGGCACGCCGGAGCAGGTGTTCGGCAGTCCGGCCGAGGCCCGTACCCAGCAGTTCCTGCACCGGGTGCTCGACACGTGAGGCACGAGCACGAGCCGGATGCCGAGGTCGTCTGCGTCGGCGAGACCATGGCCGTCCTGGTCCCGTCCGACGGTGGACCGCTGGAGCGGCAGCGCACCCTGCACCTGGAGGTCGGCGGTGCCGAGTCCAACGTGGCGTGCGGGCTCGCCGCCCTCGGGCACCGTGCGGCCTGGGTCAGCCGCGTGGGCGACGACCCGCTCGGCAGACGCGTTCTGGCCGACCTCGGGGCACGCGGTGTCGACGTCTCGGGCGTCGAGACCGACCCCGACCGGCCCACCGGCGTGTACTTCAAGGACACCGGCGCCGGCGGGACCGGCACGCACTACTACCGCTCGGGCTCCGCGGCGACCCTGATGGGGCCCGCCCTCGCCCGGCATCCGCAGCTGCGGCGGGCCCGGATGCTGCACGTCAGCGGGATCACCGCGGCTCTGTCGGACAGTTGCGCCGAACTGGTGCGGACTCTGCTGTCCCGCCCGGGCCCGGTGGTGTCCTTCGACGTCAACCACCGCCCGGCCCTGTGGCGGCACCGGCCCGCGGACCCGGCGGGGGTGCTGCTGGAGTTGGCGCGTGCCGCCGACATCGTCTTTGTGGGACGCGACGAGGCGGAGACCCTCTGGGGTACCGGCAAGCCCGCGGAGATCCGTGACCTGCTGTCCCCGGCGGCCACCGTGGTGGTCAAGGACGCGGAACGCGGGGCGGTCGCCTTCACCGGCGACGGCGAGGAGGTGTTCGTGGCCACGCCCGACTCGGCGGTCGTCGAACGGGTGGGCGCGGGTGACGCGTTCGCCGCGGGATACCTGGCGGCGAGGCTCCAACGGCGGGACACGGAGGCGGCGTTGCGTCTGGGGCACCTGATGGCCGCAACGGCCATGGCGAGCCTCGGCGACGTCCCCACGGCACTCGCCACGGCGGAGGTCGAGAGCCGTCTCGCCCTCGACGAGGCGGGCTGGGCGGCATTGCGACTCGGTTAGCCGGCGGGCAGTGTCGGCTGGATCCGGCGCAGGAAGGTCGCGTTGTCCGGGGTCTCGCGCATGCGCTCCAGAAGGGTCTCCAGGCTGGCCTGGCCGTCCCGGGTACGCAGTGCCCGGCGAAGACCGTGTACGGTCGCCAGCTCGGCCGGGGCCAGCAGGAGTTCCTCGCGACGCGTGCCGGAGGGGTCGATGGCGACGGCCGGGAAGACGCGCCGGGAGGCGAGCTCGCGGTCCAGGCGCAACTCCATGTTGCCGGTGCCCTTGAGCTCCTCGAAGTAGAAGTTGTCGGCGAGGGAGCCGGTCTCCACCAGGGCGGTGGCGAGGATGGTCAGCGAGCCGCCCTCCTCGGCGAGCCGCGCGGCACCGAAGAACCGCTTCGGCCCGATCAGCGCGGTCGCATCGACCCCGCCGCTGAGGGTGCGGCCACCGCCGGGGGCCGCGTTGTTGTGCGCCCGGCACAGCCGGGTCAGGGAGTCGAGCAGGATCACGACGTCCTCACCGGCCTCGACGAGCCGCTTGGCCCGTTCGATGACCAGCTCGGCCAGCGCGATGTGCTGCTTGGCCGGGCGGTCGAACGTCGAGGCGTACACCTCGCCGCGCACGGAGCGCCGCATGTCGGTGACCTCCTCGGGACGCTCGTCGAGCAGCACCACCATCAGGCGGCACTCGGGGTGGTTGCCGGCGACGGCGGCCGCGATCTGCTGGAGCAGAACGGTCTTGCCGGTCTTGGGCGGGGCGACGATCAGCCCGCGCTGGCCCTTGCCGACGGGGGCGATCAGGTCGGCGACACGGCCGGTGAGGCCGGATGCCGGGTGTTCGAGACGGATCCGCTCGTTCGGGTGCAGCGGGGTGAGATCGCGGAAGTGGCGGCGGCCCGTGTCGGGGATGGCGCCGTTGACCCGGGCGACCTCGGTGAGGGCGCGCTGGGTACCGCGCACCCCGTCGACAGTGTCTCCCTTGCGCAGGCCGAACCTGCGGATCAGTGCGGGGGAGACCTGGAGGTCGGAGGGCGAGGGGAGCAGGCTCGCGGCGCGAAGGTGGCCCTTCCCGCTCGCGTCGATGTCGAGGACGCCGGTGACGGCGCGGACCGGGGGCTGCTGCTGTACCGGGGGGTTTTCGAGAGTGGTGGTCATGGTGGTCTGTCCTTTCGAGGACGGAAGGCATGGGACATGCGCAGGGAAGGGGAGAAGCCGCGCGGGGAAGACGGACAGCGCCTTCGGGCGGCGGGAAACAGCACCTCGGGTACGGCGAACTCGCACGGGGCGAGGGAACCTTGCTCACGAGGTGGTGCTGAAGAGCTGAGAGCCCGGTCGATAACCGACGGGAGGTTCAGCGATTCGAAGGGAACTGGCACCGGCGCCCACAGCGGGGCGTGCACAAGTGCTGTCGGCAGAGTAGCACGTATCCGTCAGCGCTGGGCGAGAAGGCCGTAGAGGAGCGGGATCCGCGGTGCGGGAAGCCGCCACCAGCCGGACGGGGTGCGCTGCATCTGCGGCCAGCGCGGCCAGGGCAGTTCGTCGCTCTCCCTGAGCCGCCGGATATTCAGTCCCGCCCCCGTCAACGCGGTGACGACCTCTCCTATTCCGTGCATCCACTCGAAGCTGTCGGTGGCGCCCTCGACGGCCGGACCGTCGGTGTAGGTGTGGGTCGCGTCCCGGTGGACGGGTCCCGCGCCGCCCAAGTAGTCATGGCGCAGCAGGAGTTCGGGCCCCTGGACCGGTTCGGGCTTCGGGCCGAGCGAGTTGAGCAGCGGATGGAACTCGACGATGTACAACAGGCCGCCGGGGCGCAGCAGTTGGGCGACCACACCCGCCCAGCGCTCCAGGTCCGGGAGGTAGCACAGGGCGCCCTTGCTGGTGTAGACGACGTCGAAGCGCCGGCCGCCCAGCGCCGCGACGGCGTCGTACACGTTCGCCCGCACGTACGCGACGTCCACGCCCGCCTTCGCCGCGATGCCGGTCGCGGCGGCCACCGACGCCTCCGAGAAGTCGAGCCCCACCGCGCGGGCCCCGCGGCGGGCCAGGGCGAGAGTCTCCGTGCCGAGATGGCACTGGAGGTGGAGCACGTCCCGGCCGGTGAGGTCGCCGAGGTCCTCCCACTCGAAGGCGGCGAACCAGCGCTCGGGATCGAGGTCCTGGTCGAGGCCGTAGAACCGGCTGCCGAGGTGGACGGGGGTGCGGGCGTCCCAGTTGGACTGGTTGGCCCGCATCAGCCGCTCGTGCTCGTCGGTGGTCATGACGGCATCCAACCGTGAACCGGGCCGCGACGCGCCGCATACCCGCTGACGGGGGGCGGTGCGGTCCGCGGCCGCCCGACCGACGTACCGCCGACATTTTTCGTGCGCGTCAGGTGTCGATTCGGGTCGGTCGCGTTCGTCGGTGGGGTGTAGGAAGCTCATGAGGACCAGGAGGATCCATGAAGTACATGCTGCTCGTCTGCGGCGACGACACCAACGACGCCTCGGGCATGGCCCCCGTCGAACCCTGGGTCGAGGAGCTCGGAGACCGTGGCGTACGGCAGCACGGGCACCGGCTCGCGCTGCCCGCCGACGCGGTGACCGTACGGGTGCGCGGCGGTGAAGTGCTGCGCACCGACGGGCCGTTCGCGGAGACCAAGGAGTACGTCGCCGGGTTCGACATCCTGGAGTGCGACAGTCTGGAGGAGGCGGTCCAGGCGGCCGCGAAACATCCCGTGGCGGCCATCGGGGCCATGGAGGTGCGGCCGTTCTGGGAGGACGAGGACGCGGAGGGGGAGATCCGGCGCCTCGACACCGAACTGACCGAAGCGGCGCGAACGGGGGACGTCGAGCGGATGGTCGCCTGCTACGCGCAGGATGCGGCGGTGGTGGAGAACGGCCGGGAGCACAGGGGCGTCGCAGCGCTCCGAAAGGTCCGGGCGGAGACCGGTCCTGTCAGCCGCGAGGTCCTGGAGTTCCGGGTCCACGTGGACGAGAGCATCGCCTTCGGCCACGCCCTCGTCCGCACCGGTGACCAGCTGCTGCGCGTCACCACTGGCTACCGCAACGCCGGTCCGCGCTGGCTGATCGTCCACGAGCACGTCACGGAGGTCACGTCATGAAGTACGTCCTGCTGATCTGCACCCCGGCCGGCGGCCCGGAACTCAGCCCCGCCGAGATCGCCGACGACCCCCGCTTCACCTCCTACATCGAGGAGGTCCGCAGCCGGGACGTCGTCAAGGGCGGCGCCCGCCTGCGCCCCGCCTCCGACGCCACCACCGTGCGCGTCCAGGGCGACGAGGTCCTGCTCACGGACGGGCCGTTCATCGAGTCCAAGGAGTACATCGCCGGCATCGACATCATCGAGGTCGCCGACCTGGACGAGGCGATCTCCCTCGCGTCCCGGCATCCGGCGGCGCTCGCGGGCGGCTCGGTGGAAGTACGGCCCGTGTGGGAGTGACCGCGGAAGAGGCCGTCGCCGCCGCCTTCCGGGAGGAGTGGGGCCAGGTCGTCGCCACCCTGATCCGGGTGACCGGCGACTGGGACCTCGCCGAGGAGTGCGCGCAGGACGCCTTCGCCCAGGCCCTCGACCGGTGGCGGCGCGACGGCGTCCCGCGCCGCCCCGGCGCCTGGCTCACCACGACCGCCCGCCACCGGGCCATGGACGTGCTGCGCCGGGAGGCGGTCGGGGCGCGGAAACTGCAGGAGGTGGCGATGCTCACGGGATACGAGGAGCCGTACGACGACAGCGGCGTCCAGGACGACCGGCTGCGCCTGATCTTCACCTGCTGTCACCCCGCGCTGCACATCGAGGCCCGGGTCGCCCTGACCCTGCGGACCCTCGCCGGGCTGACCACGCCGGAGATCGCCCGCGCCTTCCTCGTCCCCGAGGCGACCATGGCGCAGCGCCTGGTGCGCGCCAAGAAGAAGATCCGCAACGCCGGCATCCCCTACCGCGTACCGCCCGCCCACCTCCTGCCCGAGCGCACCACGGGGGTGCTCGGCGTGATCTACCTCCTGTTCAACGAGGGGTACGCGGCCACCTCGGGCGCAGGTCTCGTACGACGGAACCTGTGCGCGGAGGCCATCCGGCTGGCCCGTGTGCTGGCCCGCCTCATGCCCGACGAACCCGAAGCCCTCGGGCTGCTCGCGCTGCTGCTCCTGCACGACGCCCGCCGCGAGACCCGGGTGGACGCGGCCGGAGAGCTGGTGACGCTGGAGGACCAGGACCGCACGGCGTGGGACCACGCCGAGGTCGACGAGGGTGCCGCCCTGCTGGAGACGGCCCTGCGGCGCGGCCGTCCCGGCCCCTACCAGATCCAGGCCGCCGTCGCCGCCTGCCACACCACCGCGGCCACCGCCGCGGACACCGACTGGGCCGACATCGCCGCCCTGTACGGCGAACTGCTCCGCTTCGTGCCCTCGGCCGTGGTCCGCCTCAACCGCGCGGTCGCCGTCGGTATGGCCGAGGGCCCCGACGCGGGCCTGGCGCTGGTCGCGGAACTGGAGCGGGAGGGCGAGCTGCACGGCTACCACCTGCTCCCGGCCACCCGCGCCGACCTGCTGCGCCGCAGCGGCCGTACGACCGAGGCGGCCGAGGCGTACGAGCGGGCGCTGGAGCTGGTGGAGAACGACGCCGAGCGGAACTTCCTCGAAAAGCGGCTCGCGGAGTGCCGATCCGCGTAGAGGCTGCGCGGGAGCCCTCGCCCTGCTCAGGAGGCGGTGGCCGCCCGCGACTCCGCCTCCCTCGCGATCTCGTCGAACCGCGCTCCCATGGCCGCCGCCAGGGCCTGCGCGCCCGACAGCGGGCGGACCATGACCATCAGCCGGTCGATCAGCCCGTCCTCGTCGAGATGGATGAAGTCGCAGCCGTCCAGCGCCCGTTCGCCCACCCGGGTCGCGAACACCAGCGCGTGGTCGCGACCGTCCTCGCTGCTCAGCTCGCTCACATAGCGGAAGTCCTCGAAGACCTTCACCACCGCGCCCAGGATCGCCGCTGTGATGGCCTTGCCCTCGTACGGCTTGAACACGACCGGACTCGTGAACACCACGTTCTCGGCCAGCAACGCCTCGACGCCGCCCAGGTCTCCTGCTTCGACCGCTTCCCGGAACGCTCGCATCACGCCTCCATAGTCAATTTGTTGAGTAAGTGTGGAGTAGATTAATCATCCGCTGCCAGCCTGTCCATATGTCGCTCAAGTACGCCGTCCTCGCCGCCCCGCAGGCCGGCGGCCCTCCGTGACGAGTTGCTGATCAAGATCCAGGCCATGGACGGCACCGGCCCCGAAGCCACCCGGGAGCTGGTCGAGGAGCGTTTGTCCTGGGCGCGCGGCAGACTCGCCCGCTACGAGCGCGTCCGCGACCGGCTCCTCGACGGCCGCACCGAGGAGCAGTACCTCACGGAGGCCGAACGGATCGGCCCCTACCTCACGCTCATGGGCGGGATCGCCCTCGAAACGGCGAACGTCCGCTGGTGCGAGCGCGTTCTCGTGGTTCTGAAGCACCGGGCTCCCCTAAGCTGACGCGGATGTTCAGCCCTGAAGGCCCCAGCCTCCGCGAACTCGCCGTCCAGGCGCTGTCGTCCGTCGAGCGCGGCTACGACCTGCTCGCCCCCAAGTTCGACCACACCCCTTTCCGCACGCCGGACTCCGTACTGGACGCCGTGGCGTCCGCGCTGCGGCGGACCGGCCCCTTCGACGCCGGTCTCGACCTGTGCTGCGGCACCGGCGCAGGGGCCCGGGTGCTGACGCGGGTCTGCCGGGAGAGCGTCACCGGCGTCGACTTCAGCGCCGGGATGCTCGACATGGCCCGGCGGCGGACGCGGTCCGGGGGGCCGCGGGTGTCCTGGGTGCGGGGTGATGCGCGTGCCTTGCCGTTCGCCCCCGCCTCCTTCGATCTCGTGGTGAGTTTCGGTGCCTTCGGCCACTTCCTGCCCAGTGAGCTGCCGGGCCTGTTCGCCCAAGCCCGCGAGGTGCTGCGGCCCGGCGGCTGCTTCGCCTTCCCGATCGTCGCCCCGCCCCGCCCGAGCTCCCGCGCCTACTGGATGCTCCTCGGCTTCGACGCGGTGATGCGCGTGCGCAACGCCGTGTGGCGGCCGCCGTTCGTCATGTACTACCGGGACTTCCGGCTGGGAGACGTGCGACGGGAACTGGAATGGGCCGGCCTTCAGGTGGAGTTGCAGGCCCTGCCCGAGTTCGGGGAGCGCGGGGACGGCAGCCCACGGGTCCGCATGGTGGTGGCGAGGCGCCCTGTCTAGTCGGGCTGCCGGCGGAGCGCGGCGTACAACGCGTCGACCAGCGCCGTCTTGCGTGGGTCGTTGGCGATGTGGGGGCCCATCCGGTTCATCACGTACCCCAGCGAGACGCCCGCCTCCGGATCGGCCAGACCGCACGAGCCGCCGAAACCGTCGTGCCCGAAGGCGCGCGGATTGGGCCCGTACGAGCCGTTCGGCCCGCTGAGCCACAGACCCAGCCCGAGCTCCGTGTCGTCCCCGAGGCCGACGCCCAGCACCAGGTCGCGGCCGCTTCCCTGGCCCTCGCGCACCCGCTCGGCCGACTCCGGGGACAGGACGCGGCGGCCGCCGTAGGAGCCCCGGCCCGCGAAGACCCCGTAGAGCGCGGCTACGGCCCGGGCGGTGCCGTGACCGTTCGCGGCGGGGATCTCGGCGGCCCGCCACCCGGGCGTGTTCGCCTCGGCGGCGCCCGCCACGGGATTGGCCAGAGCGGCGATCGCCGCGGGCGTCAACTGCGCGAAGATCGCGGCCTGTTCGCTCGCCGACGCAGCGGGCGGATGCACCAGTTCCGCGGCGCGTACGGCCTCCTTCTCCGGCAGCCCGATGGTGAAGTCGATACCGAGCGGCCCGGTCACCTCCCGCTCCAGGAAGGCCCCCGGGAGCAGCCCCGATACCCGTCGGACGACCTCGCCGACGAGGAAGCCGTACGTCAGCGCGTGGTACCCCGACTGCGTCCCCGGCTCCCACCAGGGCTCCGTCGCGGCGAGCCGCCGGGTCGTCAACTCCCAGTCGTACAGCTCGGCGAGGGAGTGCGGCTCGCGCAGGCCCGCCAGGCCGGCCCGGTGCGACAGCAGATGCCGTACGAGGACCTTCTCCTTGCCCGCGGCGGCGAACTCCGGCCAGTAGAAGGCGACGGGCGCGTCGAAGTCGAGCAGTCCGCGATCGGCGAGGATGTGGGCGCACAGAGCGGTCGGGCCCTTCGTGGTCGACCACACGTTGACGAGCGTGTCGCGCTCCCACGGGCGGGTGCGGGCCGCGTCGGCCCAACCGCCCCACAGGTCCACCACGGTCTCGCCGTCGACCGTGACGCTCACCGCGGCGCCCAGCTCGCCGCGGTCCCGGAAGTTCTCCTCGAACACGCTGCGCACCGCCGCGAAGCGTTCGTCGCAGTGGCCGTGGACAGCTGACTCGCGCTCGGACATGCGCCCTCCGTCGTCGCCGGAAGCCCGGGCCGCACCGCCGCGACCCGCGCCTCCCGAACATACCGACTGGTCGGACTGGAGGGAAGCTCTGGGGCGGGACTCAGGCGGGGCTCAGGCGCGCGAGCCCAGCCACCGCACCTTCGCCGCCTCCTGGTAGGGGCCGCCGCCTTCGTGGTCGTTGAAGTCGTAGACCTCGATCGCCTTGTCTTCGTGCGCCCAGTTGTTGAACGCCGCGAAGACGGTGGACGGCGGGCAGGTCTGGTCCTCCAGGGCCGCCGAGAAGAGCGCCGGGGCACGGCCGCGGCTCGCGAAGTGCACGCCGTCGAAGTAGGCGAGGGTCTTCAGCACGTCCTCGAAGCGGCCGCGGTGCGTCTTGAGGTAGAGGCCTATCTCACGGTACGGGTGACGGTCCGTCAGGACCGCCGCGCGCGGGAAGTCGCACAGGAACGGCACGTCCGGGGCGACCGCCGCCAGGTCCGGGACCAGACCGCCCACCGCGATCGAGATGCCGCCGCCCTGGCTGCCGCCGAGCACGACCGTGCGTGCCGGGTCGGTCAGCGGGTGCGAACGGGCCGCCTCCACCGCGCGCACCGCGTCCGTGAACACCCGGCGGTAGTAGTAGTTCTCGGGAGCGTCGATGCCCCGGGTCATGAAACCGGGGTAGGCGGGACCACCGGCCACCGGGTCCGCCGTGCCGCCACCGCCACCCCAGGCGCTGCCCTGACCGCGGGTGTCCATCACGAAGTGCGCGCGGCCCGTCGACGCCCACAGCAGGTGCTCGTGCGGCAGTCCGCGCCCGCCGCCGTACCCGATGAACTCCACGACCACCGGCACCGGAGCGGAGACCTCGGCCGGGATCCTGAACCAGCCCTTGACCGGGTGGCCGCCGAACCCGGCGAACGTCACGTCGTACACCTTCACCGTGGACAGGCCCGTGTCGACGAGTTCGAAGCGGGCGTCCAGGTCGTGCTCGCGGGCCTCCTGAAGGGTCTTGGACCAGAAAGCGTCGAAGTCCTCGGGCTCGGCGGACTCACTGCGGTACTCGCGGAGCTCGTCCAGGGGGAGGTCGAACAGGGGCATGCAGGACCGCCTTAACGAAGAATCAGTGCCGGATGATCACACCGTACGTGGATGGTCCGATGAATCGCCAGGCCTTCGCCGTACCCGCCGCCTGCGATGACGCCATGAAGACGCCATGTCGACAACCGCGGATCCGCTGGTCGGAAACCCGGGATCGGCCGGTCCCGGAGGCAGCGCAGACAGCGCCCGCATACGGCGGGGTCAGGCCCGGCGGCGGCTCCACTGCGGCTCGGTGAGCGCCCACTCGCGCTCCCACTCGGCGAGCCGGTGCCGGCCCGCCGCACCGCGCACCACCGAGTGCCCGAGGAGGATCACGGCGATCGCCGCACCCGCCCCGCAGGCGCCCATCGTCACGGTGTGCTGCCAGATCGCGGTGCCGTCCGGGGGCGGGTCCACGTTCCGGCCCCGGGAGTCGAACCACACATCGACCTCCGCGCCCTGACGGGTACCGGCCGGGACGCGGGCCTCGGCTGTCCTCACCCCGCCCCCGGGCTCCGTCCAGCGCACGGACACCCGGTAGGAGCGCTCACGCCCGCTGTGGACGGTGGGCCGAGAGTCGGGGACCTCGCCGACGACCGCCGCGCGGACCTGATGACGTTCCGCGCGCTGCTCGCTCGCCACCGCACGGGCGTCGTCATGCGCCCACCAGCCCACGACCGCGCCGGCCAGCGGGGCGACCAGGAACAACAGAAGAGCGACGGTCAGTACCGTCCACGCCTCGACGACGTCCGACCGGCGCCTGAGCGGATTACGCCGCCAGCGCCAGCCGCGCACCCGGGTTCGCATGTCGACCTCCGCACCACGCACGCCCGCGAGTGGTCACACAGGTGTAGTACCCCTGCATCCGCCTCGTTCACTTGTGGGGGAGGGCACATCCGCGCGGCGTGTCCCTCCGCACCGCATGCACACGCGCACCACCCGTCAGCCGAAGCGCTCGATCCGGATCCGGTCCACCGGTTGACCCGCGTCCACGAGGAGCCGCGAGGCATGCTCGGCGAACGCGTTGGATCCGCACACATAGGCCTCCCACCCATTATCCGGCCGTTCGGCCAGGAACGGCAGAACATGTGCCGCCGCCATACGTCCCACGCGCACACCCTCCGGCGCGCTCCGCGTGAAGACGGTCGTCGTCTCGGCGCCGAACTCCCGTGCGTAGATGAGCTCCTCGGGACTGCGGGCCGACACCAGCAGCCGCAACGGCACGGTCAGCCCGCGCACCCGGTGGTGCCGCACCATCGACATCAGCGGAACGACTCCGGACCCGGCCCCGATCAGCAGCGCGGGCCGGTCACCGGGCCAGGCGAAGAAACCGCTCAGCGGCCCGCGCACCTCGACCTCGTCCCCGGGCTCGGCCTCCGTGTGGAACCAGCCCGAGACCTCACCGTCCGTCACGTGGTCCAGGGTCAGCTCGATGTGCCCGGCGTCGTCGGGAGGGGACGCGATCGAGTAGTGGCGCTGAGCCGTGTAACCGTCCGGGGCGGTCAGCCGCAGCATCAGATGCTGGCCGGGCAGATGCCCCTGCCAGGCGGGTACCGCGAAGCGGAACGTGGAGGCGTGCGGGGTCTCCCGGCGGACCTCGGTGAGCGTGGCCGTCTGCCAGGTGGCGGCGGCCCGGTTGCTCACGGCGATACGGCCGGGCACGGCGAACCGCGTGGCGGGGACGAACGCCGGGGAAGGCAGCGTCTCAGTCACCGGAGTACCTCTGTTCCTTCCACGGGTTGCCCCGCGCGTGATAGCCGTTCTGCTCCCAGAAACCCGGCTCGTCATGGTCGAGCAGGGTCAGCCCCGCGACCCACTTGGCGCTCTTCCAGAAGTACAGGTGCGGCACCAGTAGCCGCGCCGGGCCGCCGTGTTCGGCGGGCAGCGGCTTTCCGTCGTACTCCCACGCGATCCAGGCCCGCCCGCCGGTCAGGTCCGCGAGCGGGAGGTTGGTGGTGTACCCGGTGTGCGAGTAGGCGACGACATGTGTGGCGGACCCATGTGGCCGCACCACATTGAGGAAGGCGTCCAGCGAGACACCCGCGAACCGCACCCCGAACTTCGACCAGCTCGTCACACAGTGGATGTCACCCTCGTAGGCCGACGCCGGCAGCGTATGCGCCTCGTCCCAGTCCCAGGTGCGAGGCTGTTCGACCAGCCCGTCCACGCGGAACGTCCAGTCGGCCGGTGACAGGTCCGGTGTGACCTCCGCGGAGAGTACGGGCCAGTCGTCGCCCGCGTCGTACTGACCGGGCGGGAGCCCGGCGTTGTCGACACGAGGGCGTCCGGTGAAGCCTCGGGTGACCTTCATGCCTCAACCGTACGCTGCCGCCGCGCATGCTCCGTCCCTGGTCAGTGCCCCGATCATTGCGGCCGCATGAACACTGGCCGGGTTCGGGAATAGCCGTCGCGCGCCGCTCCTTGGCGCTGGAGTGCCGGGTCGGTGCCCTGGTGAGAGTGCGAGGAGAGTGAGGAAGCAGATGCCCAAGGCGTATGTCTTCACGCGGTACGGCGGTCCGGAGACCGAGGCGTTCGCGGACCTGGACCGGCCGACACCCGGACCCGGCCTGCTCCTGGTCGCCGTCCGCGCGGCGGGAGTGAACCCCGTGGACTGGAAGCAGCGCACCGGCTACCGCCGCCCCGGCGAGAGCGGCGAGCGCGCATTCCCCGTCGTGCTCGGCAACGAGGTCTCCGGTGTCGTGGCGGAGATCGGTGAGGGCGTCGAAGGGTTCGCCGTCGGTGACGAGGTCTTCGGTACCGCGTCGGCCGGGGGCTACGCCGAGTACACACTCGTACCGGCCGCCATCGCCGCCCACAAGCCCGCCGAGCTGTCCCACACGGTCGCCGCCACCCTGACCGTCGCCGCCGCCACCGCGTACGACGGCGTACGCCAGCTCGCTCTGCCGTCAGGCGCGACCCTGCTGGTCACGGGTGCCGGCGGGGGAGTCGGCGCGGCGGCCGCGCAGATCGCCCGCGCCTTCGGCCTGCGCGTGATCGGCGTCGCGGGCACGGCCAAGAAGGACTTCGTCGAGTCGCTCGGCGCCGTCCACGTCGCCTCCGGGCCCCAGTGGGCCGGGCGCGCACGGTCGGCGGCACCGGACGGCATCGACGCCGTCTACGACCTCGTCGGCGGCGAAGTGCTCACCGAAGCCGCCGAACTGCTCGCCGACCGGACGAGGCTGATCACCGCCGCGGCCCCGGAGGAGACCGTGCGGCAGTTGGGCGGCGCCCGCGTGACCCGGGCCCGCAGCGCGGCCGTGCTCGAGGAGGTGGCACGGCTCGTGCTGGACGGTGACCTGGACCCGCATGTCACCAGGACGTTCCCCCTCGACGAGGCCGGCGAGGCGCTGCGCACGGTCGAGGAAGGCCATGCGCGAGGCAAGATCGTGATCGAGGTCGCCCGATGAGCGACCGCACACGGCAGCCGCACGACGACGCGGTGTACGAGGACGTGCCGGCCCCGCACGTTCTCGACAATCCCGCCTTCGCCTCCCTGACCGGCCCGCACGCCCACTTCGCCGAGAAGCGCGGACGGATCCTGCGTTACCCCGTGGACGTCTCTCCCTGGCTGGCCCTGCCGAACGCCCCGGACGCCGACGACTGGGCCGCTGTCGCGGCGCTCGCGGGCCCCGGCGCCGAGGTGCCGCTGGCCGGCTACATGGGCCGGGTTCCTGACGGCTGGGAGATCACCTTCCACATCGAGGGCGTGCAGCTGGTGGACGACGGCCTCGCCACCGCGCCCGATCCGGAGGCGGTCAGGCTCGGCCCCGCCGACGTGCCCGAGATCCTCGACCTGATCGCCCGGACCCAGCCCGGCCCCTTCCTGCCCCGCACCATCGAGATGGGCACCTACCTGGGCATACGCAGGGAAGGCGCCCTCGTCGCCATGGCGGGGGAGCGGCTGCACCCGCCGGGCTGGACCGAGATCAGCGCGGTCTGCACCGACCCCGCCGTGCGCGGCCAGGGCCTCGCCACGCGCCTGGTCCGCGCCGTCGCGCACGGCATTCGAGAACGCGGCGAGACCCCCTTCCTGCACACCGGCGCCAAGAACACCAACGCCATCCGGCTCTACGAGTCCCTCGGCTTCCGACTCCGCCGCAGAACGGCCTTCCTCGCGGCACGGACTCCCGAGCGCCTGGCCGAGGCGGTGTCCTGAACGGGCCGTCGGGTCAGGACTCCTCGGTCGTTTCCGGCCAGGTGTTGTAGCGCACGAGGTACCCCGCGAACCGTTCCAGGTCCTCCTCGGACCACTCCGCGAGCCGCTCACCCACGGCGGCCCGGCGGCTCACCGTGACCTGACCGAGGATGCTCCGGCCTGCCTCGGTCAGGTGCAGCACCTGGACGCGGTGGTCCTCCGGGTCCGGGCGCCGCTCGAGGAGCCCGGCCCGCTCCAGGGCGGTGACCTGACGGCTCACGGTGGACTTGTCCAGGGCGTAGTGGGCGGCCAGGTCGGTGGCGCGGCAGCCGTCGCGCTCCTCCAGATGCCCGAGGAGGGTGTACGACACCAGGGACAGTTCGGGATGCAGACGTCCTGCCGAGGCCCGTGCCCGTCGCGCGAAGACCGTCATCTCGCGCTGGATCGTCTCCACGGCCGTGGGTGCTTTCACCGGACCTCCCTCACAGTGCTGGTTGCAGAATACAACTCATGCCCCACGGCGGCGCCGTCGGGACGCGTCGCCGGTGTAGGGTGGCCGTCCGGCTGAGGGACGTCCCAGCCGTGAGTACAGAGGAGGTGGGACCCATCGACGCAGTGTCAGATCGGGTGCTCTCTCCTCGTATCGGCGCGGATCACCGCCTGTAGGCGGCCGCCGGAGCGCCCTTCGCGTCCTTCGAAAGGCTCTCGGCTTCCATGCCCTCGCTGTCTCCCCGCTTCGCCTCCGCCGACTCCGTCGTCACCGCACTCCGCGCCGCGGGCTGCGTCTTCGCCGAGGACGAGGCCCGGCTGATCCTCACCTCCGCACGTACCCCGGACGAACTGGCCGCCATGGTGGACCTCCGGGTCGCCGGACACCCTCTCGAACTCGTCGTCGGCTGGGCCGAGTTCCGAGGTCTGCGCATCACCGTTGCCCCCGGCGTCTTCGTGCCCCGCCGCCGCACCGAGTTCCTCGTCGAACAGGCCCTCGCCCAGGTGCCGGACGCCTCCGTCGTCGTGGACCTGTGCTGCGGCTCGGGTGCCGTCGGCGCCGCGCTCGCCGCCGCGCTGGGTCCGGTCGAACTGCACGCCGCCGACATCGACCCGGCCGCCGTGGACTGCGCCCGCCGCAACACCGCCGACGTGGGCGCCCACGTCCATACCGGCGACCTCTTCGAGGCTCTGCCCGACGGCCTGCGGGGCCGCGTCGACATCCTCGCGGCCAACGTCCCCTACGTCCCCACCGGAGAGGTGGCCCTCCTCCCCTCCGAGGCCCGCGACCACGAGCCCCTGGTCGCCCTCGACGGCGGCACCGACGGCCTGGACGTCCTGCGTCGCGTCGCGTCCGAGGCCCCCCGCTGGCTCGCCCCCGGCGGCTGCCTCCTCGTCGAGACGAGCGAGCGCCAGGCCGACGCCGCCGTCGACGCCTTCACGCGCAGCGGCCTCACGACCCGCCTGGCGGTCTCCGAGGAGCTCTACGCCCAGGTCGTGCTCGGCACCAGGACGTAGGAGCGTCGTCCGCGCCGGGACCTGCTGCCCCTCACACCCAGCTCGGTGTCCACGTCCCCGTGTCCGGCGGCTCGGGCCGGGTCGTGTGCAGGTGGGATCTGAGGGCGTCCAGGGTCGGATGCGGGTTGTCGGCGCGCCAGATCAGGGAGTGGGGGTAGACCGGAGTGGGCCCGTGCACCGGGATGCGGCGCAGGTCCTGGTCGGACGGCCAGACCAGGCGGGTCAGTTCGCCCACGAAGGTGGCCAGGGTCGAGGAGTCGGCGATCGTGTCTAGGAGGGGGTCGGTGCCGAAGTCGGGTCCGGTGACCTCGATGGTGAGACCGAAGGTGGCGGCGAGGTCGTCGTAGTACGTACCCCATTCGGTCCCCGTGACCAGGCCGGGCATCCAGATGCGGTGCCCGGCCAGCCGGGACGGTTCCACCGTGCGGGCGGCCGCGAGCGCGTGGTCCGGGCCGGTGAGCAGTTGGATCGGCTCGTCGTAGACCCGGGCGGACGCGATGCCGTCGATCGCCTGCCGGGCGGAATGGGGGACGGCGCGGAAGGAGGCGTCGATCGTGCCGGACCGCAGGGCGGCGAGGGCCGCGTCGGCGTCGAACAGGGTCACGACGTCGAGCTCGATGCCGGGATGCGTGCGGTGGAAGGCGCGCAGCAGTTCCGCGGGGGCGAGCCGGCGGCCGATCACGTCGACCCGCAGGGCACGGCTGCCCGGCCGTACCGAAGCTGCCGCCCGTTCTGCGGCCCGCAGGAGATCGCGGGCGTGCGGCAGGAACGCCTGTCCGTCGATGGTGAGGCGGGCGCCGCGCGGAGTGCGGGTGAAGAGCCGGGCGCCGAGTTCCTTCTCCAGCGCGGCGACCCGCTTGGACACGGCCTGCTGGGTGATCGCCAGCCGGTCGGCGGCCTCCTGGAAGCGCCCCGCGTCCGCCACGGCGACAAAGGTGCGTACGGCGTCGAGATCCATGCGGGAAGCCTAGGCCGTCCCCTGCACAACCTGAGGTTGTGTCAGTCCGGTCCCCTGGTTGTTTGATAGGCGGGCCCGGCACTCGGTTTGATGGCGTCGGTCAACGTGCGGTTGTCGACGAGGGGGCTGTGGGAGTGGACGGGAGACGGTCGCTGGGCCGGCGGTTCGGGTGGCTGTGGGCGGCCTACGCGGTCAGTGCGTTCGGCACCTCGCTGTCGTTCGGCGCCTTCCCGCTGATCGCCGTCCTCGTGCTGCACGCCGGCCCGGCCGCGGTGTCCGCGCTGGCGGCCGCGGGGCTCGCGGTCGGGGCCGTGGTGGCGGTGCCGCTCGGACCCTGGGTGGAGTTCCGCGACAAGCGACCGGTGATGGTCGCGATGGACCTCGTCCGGTTCGCGGCACTGCTGAGCGTCCCCGCCGCATACGCCCTCGGCGCGCTGAGCTTCCTCCAGCTCCTCGCCGTGTCGGTGGTCGTCGCGGCGGCCGACATCACCTTCACCTCCGCCTCCGGGGCCTTCCTCAAGTCCCTTGTCGGTCCGGAGGACCTGCTGGTCGCCAACGGGCGCTTCGAGGCGACGAACTGGACCTCCATCCTGGTCGGCCCGCCCCTCGGCGGCGCCGCCATCGGGATCTTCGGCCCGGTGACGACCCTGGTGGCCGACGCCGTCAGCTATCTGCTGTCGGCGCTGGGGATCCGCGCGATCGGCGGCGGTGAACCGCGCCCCGCACCCTCCACCGGCGCGGCGAAGGGCTCCCTCCTGGAGGGCTGGCGCTGCATCCTGGCCAGTCCCGCCCTGCGCCCGCTGTTCTTCAACACGGTGCTGGTCAACGCCCTGATCATGGTGTCCATGCCGCTGCTCACCGTCCTGATGCTCGGCCCGCTGGGCTTCGCCCCCTGGCAGTACGCCCTCGCGTTCTCGGTGCCGTGCATCGGCGGCCTGCTCGGCTCACGGATGGCCCGCCCGCTGGTCGCCCGGTACGGGCGGCACCGCGTCCTGCTCACCTCGGGCGTCCTGCGCGCGTGCTGGCCGCTCGGCCTGGCCTTCATCGGCCCCGGTACGGCCGGACTCGTACTCGTCATGGCGATCGAGCTCGGGGTGATCACGTCCTGCGCAGTCTTCAACCCGGTGTTCTCCACCTACCGGCTCGAGATGACGCCGACGGACCGGGTGGTCCGTACCCTCTCCGCCTGGTCCGTCACCGGAAAGCTGGTCACCGCGGCCCTGACCGCCCTGTGGGGCCTGCTGGCGGCCTTCACCGGAACGCGTGAGGCGATCGCCCTGGCCGGCCTCCTGCTGCTGGCCACGCCCCTCCTGCTGCCCCGGCGGCCCGCCGCCCCGCGTGAGGAGCTTCAGGACTCCCTGCCCTCCGCCATCGGACCCCCGTGAGGCCGGCCCCATGGACCGCGGCCCGGGAATCCGCCGTGGCCGTCGTCCGCACCGGTGCCGACGAAGACCTGGGCGGCGGTCCTGGGTCCGTCGTCGGAGAGCCTGCCAGTCACATGGACCGTGTCGCCCTTCTTCAGCGTGCCGGCTCCTGAGCCGGACGTGCCGTCCCGGAGCACCCTGGCGTCCGAGCCGACGGTCCACTTCCACTCGGCGCCGTCCTCGCTCTTCACGGTGACCTGGTCGCCGTCCACCTTCTCGACGGTGCCCGACTGCCAGGTCCGCACGACCCACTTGCCGGACCCGACGTCCTTGACGGTCTCCTCACCGTGCACGGCACCGCCCCGCAGGCCGAACCAGGGCCCCCTGCCGTCCGGTGACTTCGAGGACGACGGTGACGAGGCCGCCGCCGGTGTCGTGCTGCCGGGGCCGTCCGAGGCGGCGGCGTAGGCGACCGTGCCGCCGACGGCCAGGACACCGACCGTGGCCGCCGCGATCACCGCCCGTGCCCGCACGGGCTGGCGCTCCCAGCTCCCGCGCAGGCCCCGGTGCTCGGATCCGGTCCCGCCCGGGCCCGTGAGGACCTCACCGGGCCCGTCGAGGGGCTCTTCACCCGGCGTGTGTTCCTGGTCCCGTTCGTGCGTCACGGCTCGCTCCCATCGGCCCCGGCACCTGGCGTCCCCACGCCGTGCCCTGCTGAGATTGTGGGAAGAACCCGGTAAGGATCCGGTAATGGGGGCCTGTGAATTCGGAGGTCCCGTCCCACCCGCCCCGGGCGGTCACTGCTGTGTCTGCACCCGCGCGATCAGCAGCGCCACGTCGTCGGAGTTGTCCGGTTGGTGCAGGGTGCGCAGCAGCACGTCGCAGACCTCCTCCAGCGGTCGGTCGGGGCCGTCGAGGAGTTCGAGGAGCGCGTCCAGGCGCTCGTCGAGCGGATGCTGGCGGGTCTCGACGAGGCCGTCGGTGTAGAGGACGAGCCGGTCGCCGGGTTCGAGGCCGACGGTGGTCGTGGAGAAGGCGACCCCGCCCACGCCCAGCGGGGCCCCCGTGGGCAGGTCGAGCAGTTCCGGCGGACGGCCCGGGCGCAGCCGTACCGGTGGCAGATGCCCGGCGTTGGCGATCCGGCACTGCCCGAGGCCCGGATCGTGCACGGCGTACACGCAGGTGGCGATGGAATGCTCCGGGCCCTGGCTCTCGGTGATCCGGTCGAGGTGTTCCAGGAGCCTGGCCGGGTCGAGGTCGAGGGAGGCCAGGGTGTTCGTCGCGGTGCGCAGCCGGCCCATGGTCGCGGCGGCGTTGATGCCGCTGCCCATCACATCGCCCACCACCAGCGCCGTCTTGCCGCCCTCCAGGGGGATCACGTCGAACCAGTCGCCGCCGACCTCGGCGGTGGCGCCCGCAGGCTGGTAACGGGAGGCGACCTCCAGTCCGCCGGTCACCGAGGGGTGGCTGGGCAGCATGCTGCGCTGGAGGGTGAGAGCGGTGTTGCGGGCGTCCTGGTACCAGCGCGCGTTGTCGATCTGTACGGCCGCGCGGGCCGCGAGTTCCCGCGCCAGCAGCAGGTCGTCCTCGCCGAACGGCTCGGGGTTGGCGGCGCGCTTGAGGTCGAGGGCACCGAGCACCTCACCGCGCGCGATCAGTGGCACGGCCAGGTAGGAGTGCACCCCGGCCCTGGCCAGCAGCGCGGCCGCCTCCGGTGAGCGGGCGATGCGGGTGAGGTCGGCGGGCCCGACCCGCGCCACCAGGACCGGGCTTCCGGTGCGCACGCACTCGGTGACCAGACGCTCGGCGGCGTACCGGGCCACCTGCCCGGGTGGGTCCGCCGCGTTGAGGGCGTCCGGGGCGCCGGTCGCCTCGACGGCCAGCGGGCGGATCACGGCGGGCTCGGCGGGGCCGAGGGTGCTCGGTCTGCCCTGCACCACCGCCTCCAGCAGGTCGACCGCCGCCACGTCCGCCAGTTCCGGCACCGCCACGCCGGCCAGCTCCCGGGCGGTGCGGTCCAGGTCCAGCGTGGTGCCGATGCGGGCGGAGGCGTCGGCGACGAGCGCCAGCCGGCGCCGGGCGGTCTCGGCCTCCACGGTCGCCAGATGCTGTTCGGTCACGTCCAGCACCGAGGCGGCGACCCCGAGGACGGTCCCCAGCGAGTCCTCCAGGCGGTACAGCGAGACCGACCAGGCGTGTTCCGAGTCGGGGTCCGCGGCCGTACGGCCGACCGTGTGGAGGTCGACCAGCGGCTTGCCGGTCCGCAGCACTTCCCGCGCGGCGGTTTCGAAGGCGGCCGCGTCGAGGTGCGGCAGGATTTCGCCGATCTTGCGCCCGACATGGTCCTCGGCCGGTACTCCGTTCAACTGCTCCAGCGCCGGGTTCACCGAGACGTACCGCAGCTCGGTGTCCAGTACGGCCAGTCCGATCGGGGACTGGGACACCATGCGCGTGGAAAGCGCCACGTCCCGCTCCAGCCGGCGCACGATCTCGTGGTCGGCGCACAGGCCCAGCGCGTAGACGCCGCCCCGGTCGTCCAGCAGCCGCATGTTGCGGAACTCGACCAGTCTGGTGCCGCCGTCCTTGTGCCGGACGGGAAAGGCGCCGGCCCAGCTCTGGCCGGTCTCCATGACGTCGGCGAACAGCTTGACGACCAGGTCGACGTGCTGCTCGTTGATCATCAGGTGGGCGGCATACTTGCCGAGCGCCTCCTGCGCGCTGTAGCCGAACAGCTCCTCGGCCTGGGGGCTCCACAGCACGATGCGTCCCTCGGTGTCCGTGACCACCGAGGCCATGCCGAGTACGTCGAGCAGTCCGCTCGGCCGCACGGTGCCGCGCGCGGGCTCCCCGCCCTCGGACGCGGGTATTCCGGCTGCACCCATTGCACGAACCGCCTTCGACCGTCCTCGCGGCACGCCGTACCCCCGTGCCGACTCCCCTTGTTCTATCGCGCTCCACCGCCTCCGCCATCACGCGGTGGTGTTCTTCCACCATCTCTCAACACGGGGGCGCGCGTCCGGTGAAGTGCGCTGGGGTGACGAAAGCCCTTTGTTCACCAACTTGGTCTGTACATGTCGACCCCGCGGTCGTCAGACTGTCCGCCGAGCCACGCCACCCCCGCCCCTGAAGCCTCAGGAGTCCTCATGCCCCTGCGCGCCGGACAGCGTTGTCACGCGCTACTCGCCGCCCTGGCCACCCTCACCGCGACAGCCCTCATGGCTGCCGCCCCGACCGCCTCCGCCGCCGACACCTGGACCGAGACCGGATCCGACCGCGCCGACCCGCTCACCGAGAGCCAGGGCCTGACCTCGGTCGAGGTCCCCGCCGGCGCCGCCAACCGGTACACCGGCATCGGCACCATCCCCGTCGGCGTGAGCAGCCGCGGCTGGAACCACGTCGGCGACCCCGACGCCTCCTACGACGGGCACTACATCGAGCCCTACCAGGCCGACTCCGGCACCGCGAAGATGTTCCGGGTGCAGGCGCCGGACGGGACCTGGTCCGAGTACGTCCACACGCTCGGCTCCGGAGAGGCGCTCAACAACTCCTGGGTCGCGATCTCGCCCGACGGACAGTGGATGCTGTCGGGCGAGTACGGCACCATGAGCCGCTTCCTGGTCTTCCCCACGCCCGGCGTCAACGCGAGCACCTCGCCCTCGGCGAACCTTCCGCAGGCGGCCACCGTCACCCTCGACCACGCCGTACGGGACGTACAGGGCTGCGACTTCGTGAGCGCCACGCAGCTGCTGTGCTCGTCCGACGACCCGGCGGGCACGCTCTTCGGCTACACCAAGCCGCTCCTCCAGATCGACCTGTCCGCCGCCCCGACCGGCACGGCGAACGTCACCGGGCATGTCACGGCACTGCGCCAACTGCCCCTCAGGAGCTCGTGTTCCGGCGAGTTCGAGGCGGAGGGCATCGACTACGACCGCCGTACCGCGACCCTGCGCGTGATCGTCGTCTCACCCGGCTTCTGCGTGCTGACGGACAGCAAGACGTACCGCTTCACCAGGAGTTGAGCCCCTGACGGAAGGTGCCGGCCCGCCACGGAAATGAGGGTCGGCACCGATGGCGGGGCCGCACGGGCGGATGCAACGGTGGACGAACACCCCACCGACAAAGGGAGTTCGCGCATCCATCCCCGTGAAGCACAGCCCGTCCGTCCTTCCGTGCCCTCGCGGGAGGTGAACCATGGGACACGCTGACACCCTGCTCGCCATGGGCGGCGCCTTCCTCGCCGCCGCGTTCCTCGCCCGTCTCGGCGGCCGGATCGGACTGCCGACCATCCCGCTGTTCATGCTCGCCGGCATCCTCCTCGGCCCGCACACCCCCGGCATCGTCCTGATCGAGGACGCGCACGACTTCGAGATGCTCTCCGCGCTTGGCCTGGTGCTGCTGCTGTTCTACCTGGGCCTGGAGTTCCACGTCGACGACCTGCGCACCGGCGGCAGACGGCTCCTGGCGGCGGGCGGCATCTACCTGCTGGCCAACGTCGGCGTGGGCCTCGGCTTCGGGTTCGCCCTGGGCTGGGGGACCCGCGAGGCCCTGGTGCTCGCCGGAGTCCTCGGCATCTCCTCCTCGGCGATCGTCACCAAGATCCTGATCGACCTGGGGCGCATCGGCCGCCCCGAGACCCGGCTCATCCTCGGCGTCATCGTGGTCGAGGACATCTTCCTCGCGCTCTACCTCGCCGCCCTGCAGCCGGTCATCAGCGGTGCCAGCGGACCGGTGGAGGTGCTCCTGCAGTCCGGCAAGGCCTTCGGGTTCCTGCTGGTGCTGGCCGCCGCCGCCCGGTACGGCACGCGCTGGATCGGCCGGCTGATCCACGTCAGGGACGACGAACTCCTGGTCATCAGCTTCCTCGGCGCCGCGGTGCTCGTCGCCGGTGTCTCCGAGGTCCTGGGCGTCGCCGACGCCATCGGGGCCTTCATGGTGGGCCTGATCCTGGCGGGCACCCCCTCCGGGCCCCGCATCCGACGGCTGGTGCACCCGCTGCGCGACGCCTTCGCCGCGATCTTCTTCTTCGCGTTCGGGCTGTCCATCGACCCCGGCGTCGTCACGTCCGTCGCCGGACCCGTCGCCGCCGCGGCGGCCGTGACCGTGGTGATGAACATCGTCGCGGGTCTGCTCGTCGCCCGCCTCTACGGCTACGGCGCCCAGCCCGCCGCCGACATCGCCACGACCCTGGTGGCCCGTGGGGAGTTCGCCCTGATCCTCGGTGCGATGGCGGCCAGTGCGGGGCTCGACGCACGTCTGGCGCCGTTCATCGCCGGGTATGTCCTTGTCCTGGCCGTTCTCGGTCCGGTGGCCGCGGGGCGGGCCCATCTGCTGGCCCGGGCCCTGGGCGCACGTCGTGCCCGGCCGTCCGGGGACGACACCGCACCGGAGCCGGTTCCCGTCGGGGTGGGTGCGGACCTCGAACGGTAGGGGCCGTCCGAAGGAGGAGCCATGCACCGGCCCGACGACGAACACCTGGGCGATCTCGCGGCACGGCTGGAGCGTGAGGACCCACGGTTCGCGCGTGCACTGGGGTCGGGCCGGCCGGCCCGACCCCGCGAGTACCGGCGCACCAGTGCCTGGGGCACCCTTGCCGTCGCGGTGGCCTTCCTGGTCGTCGGAATGGTCCTGCCGGAGGGCATCCTCGTGGCCGCGGGCCTCGTGCTCGCCGGTATCGCCGTGCCGCTGTTCGACCCGCACCGGGACCGTCCGCACAACTGACGCCGCCGGTAGTGCTCCGGGAAAGGTGGTGCTTCTCTGAGGATGTGGCGCGGTTCGCTGGGAACCCGGCGGTACCGGTCATGCCCGAGAGAGGAGCCATCACGATGGAACGCGAGCGATCGCACGAGGAGTCCGTCTCCCTGGAGATCAGCGGATGCAGCGCGGAGGACGCGCGGATCGTCTTCGACACGCTGAACGCGTGCTTCGAGTCCGACCGAGGTGCCGACGACGTGCCGCAGCAGCTGCATGAGAGCCGGCCGATGGTGTGGCTCGGCACCTTCGAGGTCACCGACGCACAGGAGTGCCCGCCGCCGGCGCGGTTGTCGTCCTCCGTGGAGGCCGACGCGCAGGGGGGCTACTGGGCCATCGAGAAGCTGCGTACGACGTTGGACTCGATGTTCACGGTGCGGGATCTCTCCTCCGCCTCGGGAGATCAGGAACGGGAGCTGCATGTGCGGCTGGAGAGCCGTTGAGCGTGGGCCGGCCGGCCGACTTGCTCCGGGTGGGCCGGCCGGTCGGTCACCCCGCGTACAGCCCGTGCGCACCGGCACTACGTTGGCGGCATTCCACCTGAACATCACCCGACGTGGCCCGGATCACCCCTCCCCGGTTGTGCAACTAGTTGCATAAAGACGGCGCGGTCCTCTACAACAGAGAGGCACAAGACCGCGACGGAGGGGCCCCCATGAGCCGATACCCGCACCTGCTGAGCCCGCTCGACCTGGGCTTCACCACTCTGCCCAACCGCGTCCTGATGGGTTCGATGCATGTCGGCCTGGAGGAGGCCGAGCGCGGGTTCGAGCGCATGGCGGAGTTCTACGCGGCCCGCGCGCGTGGGGGAGTGGGCCTGATCGTCACCGGCGGCATCGCGCCCAACGACGAGGGCCGTCCCTACGAAGGCGGCGCGAAGCTCACCACGGACGCGGAGGCCGAGCAGCACCGGGCGGTCACCGAGGCCGTGCACCGTGCGGGCGGCCGGATCGCGATGCAGATCCTGCACTTCGGCCGGTACGCCTACCACCGGGACCTGGTCGCCCCGAGTCCCCTCCAGGCGCCGATCAGCCCCTTCCCGCCCCGCGAGCTCACCGACGCCGAGGTCGAGCGGACCATCGACGACTACGCCCGTGCCGCCCGCCTCGCCCGCAAGGCCGGATACGACGGCGTCGAGATCATGGGCTCCGAGGGCTACCTCATCAACGAGTTCATCGCAGCCCAGACCAACCACCGCACGGACGGATGGGGAGGGTCGTACGAGAACCGCATGCGCTTCCCCGTGGAGATCGTGCGGCGGGTGCGCGAGGCCGTCGGCGAGGACTTCATCATCGTCTACCGGCTGTCCATGCTGGACCTCGTCCCGGGCGGCTCCACGCTCGACGAGGTGATCACGCTCGGCAAGGCCGTCGAGGCCGCCGGAGCCACGATCATCAACACCGGCATCGGCTGGCACGAGGCCCGCATCCCCACGATCGCGACCTCGGTGCCGCGCGGCGCCTACACCTGGGTGACCAAACGGCTCATGGGCGAGGTGTCCGTCCCGTTGGTCACCACCAACCGCATCAACACCCCCGAGCTGGCGGAGGAGTTGCTCGCCGACGGGTACGCGGACATGGTGTCGATGGCCCGCCCGATGCTCGCCGATCCCGACTTCGTGGTGAAGGCCGCCGCCGGGACGCCGGAGGCCATCAACACCTGCATCGGCTGCAACCAGGCCTGCCTCGACCACACCTTCAGCCTGAAGATCACCTCCTGTCTGGTCAACCCGCGTGCCTGCCACGAGACCGAGCTGGTGCTGGCCCCGACCCGGCTGAAGAAGCGCGTCGCGGTCGTCGGCGCGGGACCGGCCGGACTGGCCTGTGCGGTGAGCGCCGCCGAACGCGGCCACGAGGTCACGCTGTTCGACGCCGCGAGCGAGATAGGCGGCCAGCTCAATGTCGCCCGCCGGGTTCCCGGCAAGCAGGAGTTCGACGAGACGATCCGCTACTTCCGCCACCAGCTCGCCGCCCACGGCGTGGACGTACGGCTCGACACCCGAGTGGACGCGGGGGACCTGTCCGCCTACGACGAGGTCGTCGTCGCCACCGGCGTCACCCCGCGCACCCCCGACATCCCGGGCGTCGACCACCCCAGCGTGGTCGGCTACCTCGACGTCCTGCGGGACAACGCCCCCGTCGGCGACCGGGTCGCGATCCTCGGCGCCGGAGGCATCGGATTCGACGTCGCCGAGTTCCTGACCGACGGCGGCGACAAGGCGAGCGAGGACCCGGCGACGTACTTCCGTCTGTGGGGCGTCGACATGGACTACACGGCACCCGGCGGACTCGCCGCCCCCGAACGCCCCGCCCCGCCCCGCTCGGTCCATCTGCTCCAGCGCAAGGAGGGCAAGGTCGGCGCCGGGCTCGGCAAGACCACCGGCTGGATCCACCGCGCCGAGCTCAAGCACCGGGGAGTCGGCATGGTCCCGGGGGTGCGCTACGACCGTATCGACGACGCCGGCCTGCACATCACCGTCGGAGAGGAGAGCACGGTCCTGGAGGTCGACACGATCGTCCTGTGCACCGGGCAGGAACCGCGCCGGGACCTGTACGAGGAGCTCGTCGCGGCGGGCCGCAGCGCGCATCTGATCGGCGGGGCGGACGTGGCCGCGGAGCTGGACGCAAAGCGGGCGATCAAGCAGGGCACCGAGGTCGCGGCCGCCCTCTAGACCGACAGGCGCCGTCCCTAGGATGACTCCATGTCACTCCCGCACGCGATCCTCACCGCTCTGCTCGAAAGGCCGTCGGCGGGGCTGGACCTGACCCGGCGGTTCGACAGGTCGATCGGCTACTTCTGGTCGGCCTCGCACCAGCAG
Organism: Streptomyces sp. NPDC005374; assembly: GCF_042872225.1. Lineage (NCBI taxonomy): Bacteria > Bacillati > Actinomycetota > Actinomycetes > Kitasatosporales > Streptomycetaceae > Streptomyces > Streptomyces sp. NPDC005374. The sequence goes on from NZ_JBIAKA010000007.1 coordinate 446,662, forward strand.
ATCTATCGCGAGCTGGGAAAGCTGGAGGCCGAGGGCCACATCCGGGCCATTCCCGCGGCCCAGCCGACCCGGGGGCAGAAGAAGAGCTACGAGGTCCTGCCCGCCGGCCGCGCCGAACTCGAACGCTGGACGGCCGCGCCGCAGGACCCCAAGCCGCACCGGGACGCGATGCTGCTGCGGCTGCGCGCGGCGGCCGTCGTCGGCACCGAGGGGCTCGAAGCCGACCTGCGACGCCATCTCGATCTGCACCGGCGGCAGTTGGCGGAGTACGAGGAGATCCAGAAGCGCGACTTCCCGCCCGGCGACGACAGCGCGCAGGCCAGGCTTCAGCACCTGGTCCTGCGCGCGGGCATCGAGCTGGAGACCTTCTGGACCCGGTGGCTCACCGAGGCCCTGGAGGAGTTCGGTGAACTCCCGGACCGGTGAAGGCTGTCAGAGGCGGTACGGGCGAGAGCGGCGACGCAGGAACCACGCCGTGGCCACCACGCCGATCGCCACCAGGCCGCCGCCGGCCGCCAGTGTCAGGGTGCCGTAGTCCTTGGTCGCGCCGCCAAGCCCGCCCAGGACACCACGGGAGGGGGAGGCGGAGGCCGTCGCCGAGATCGTGGGCGTCGCGGATCCCGAGACGATGATCGACTGGGTGCCCGCCGTGCTGTTGTTGTAGGCGCACATCACGATGACCGTGTACGTGCCGGGGCTGACGCTCGACCAGGCCGCGGACTGGAGCGAGGTGGTCCCCGACAGGGCCACCTGACGGCCCTGGCTGAAGTTGGCCTGACTGCTGGTGAGCAGCGAGGCCGTGCCCCAGCCGCCGGTGGTGGCGGTGCGGGAGCATGCCGTGGTCGTGACGGAGACCGTGGATCCGGAGGTGCTCACGGAGATCCCCGTCGCCGCGGCGGCCGGCCCGGCGGTCAGGGTGAGCGGCAGCGCGGCGACGGCCGCGACGGTCAGGCCGGAGCGGAGAAGTGGCTGAGTAGTGCGCATGGACTGCCCTCCGGCGGCACGGTTGGCGGTACATCCGTGGCGCCGCCGAGGTGGGGGAGGGCCCGTGCTGCCTCGGGGACAGCCAAAGGGCTCACGGCCCGGCCCGCACGCGGAGCGCCCCCAGGCAGGTGACGGTCTCCTTCGTCCGGCGCGACGACGAGGGGCCGTCACGGGACCGCGGTCGCGCCCGTCGTGACCGTGCGCTCCTCCGACAGACCGCGCCACGTGCCGTCGGGCAGCCGGGCCCGGATCCGCACCCGGTGGTGCTCCCCTGCCTCGCGCCCCAGATAGAAGCTGTACGTCGCCCTCCCCGGCGGCGGTGTCCCGCCGAACACGAGCGAGGTCGCCGCGGTGCCGTCGAGATGGACCTGGTACTCCGTGACGACACCGTCCGTGCGGGGCGCCACCCAGACCAGATCGAGGTAGTAGGCCCCGTCGCCGCCGAGCCGTGTCGTGGCGCGGAAGTCCGTGGGTGCGGTGTCCCGGCCGTCGTCGCTGCCCGCAGTGGTGAGGCGGACGGGGCTCCCGGCGGGCGAGAGGTTGCCGGCCGCGTCCCGGGCGCGGACCGTGAAGGAGTAGCGGGTGCCCGGACGCAGCCCCGTGAGCACGGTCGCCGTCTGGGCCCCGCCCACACTGTGGATCTTGCTGCCGCCCTGGTAGACGTCGTACGACAGCACGTCCCGGTCGTCCGTCGAGGCGTCCCAGGACAGCTGGACGGCCCGGCTGCCCGCCGTCCGCCCCCGCAGCCCTCCCGGACGGGTCGGGGCGGAGTGGTCGGACGCCGTGGCCGCGGGAGTCGTCGCCCGCACCTCCCGGCTGGGCGGGCCGAGGCGCCCGTCGGTGTCGCGGGCGCGCACGGTGAACACGTAGCGGGTGGCGGGCTGCAGCCTGGTGGCATCCACCATGTGCTGCGAACCCGGCACATCCTCGATCTTCGTGGTGCCGCGATATACCTCGTAGCCGTGGATGCCCGCGGCGGACGGCACGGCGTTCCACATCACGTGCACGGTGGTCGCGCTGCCCGCGGCGGCGGTGACCCCGACGGGTGCGGCGGGCAGTCGGCCACTCTCGTCCTCGACCGGTCCGCCCCACCCGCAGGAGCCGACGAACACGAGCGCGGCGCACAGGCACAGGGGAACGGGAACGCCTCGCACGGCTCTGCCTCCCGGAGGACATGTCTGCAATAGTCCGGACCAATATGGCGCCGGTGGTGTGCCCGCATCAAGAGGGCGGACCGTGTCGGTCCGGTCCGGGGGCGGTACGTATGCTGAAGCCCGTCACGGCTGAACTCGCCTTGAGCACAGAGGAGTTCGGGCCGGTGGCGCGGGCCGCTGTCGTCGCTGTTCCCGCGCCGGAACCGGTGGCCGGGAGCCCGGGGTCCGTCGAGGACCAGGGCCCCCGGCCCCTGCCCCGTCCGGACCCCCTGCGGTGGCCGCACAGCTGAAGCAGCATCAGATTGGGCTGAGTGTGCGTCACCGTCCCCCAGGAGAGGGTCCTTCATCGTGCGTGTCCAGTCGCTGACGCTGGCCGCGGCAGGCGCCGCTCTGCTCGCCCCCATGGCGTCCCCCGCCATGGAGCTCACCGCCGCCCGGACGGAGCCGGCGGTGCGACGCGAAGGCGATGTCCAGGCCGCCGACCTGCTGGCCAGGGTGCGGAAATGCGCCCCCGTCTCGCGCGGCCGCTACCGCAGTGACGACGGCACGCCCGCCACCATTCCGGTCTGCGGCACCCAGGACGCGGTGTTCTGGAAGGCCGACATGGACATCGACTGCGACGGCAGGCCCGGCCGCCTCTGCAACCGCCGCACCGACCCGCTGTTCTCCGACGCCACCGCCTACCAGCAGTCCGACGGCCGCTATCTGAGCGCCGAACGCCTGCCGTACATCGTGGTCCCGACCCCGAGCCGGATCTGGGACTACCGCGACCACGGGGTGCACGGCGGTGCGGTCGCGGCCGTCGTGTACGAGGACCGGGTGCAGTACGCCGTCGTCGGCGACGTGGGCCCGAGCGGCATCATCGGAGAGGCGTCCTACGCCACCGCGGACGCCCTCGGGATCCGACCCGACCCGCGCGGCGGCGGCACGTCCTCAGGCGTCACCTACATCGTCTTCAAGGACTCGAAGGTGAAACCGATCGAGGACCATGCCGCCGCCGTCGCGACGGGGGAGCGGCTGGCGCGGCTTTTCGTCGGGGAGAAATGACCCGCTGAGGGCACACGCCTTCGTGTCTGTAAGAGGCATGAATGCGTGGTGGAGAATTTCCGGTGAGGGCGATCAGACGATCACCGAAGCCGGAGGAACCGATGACCGCAGCGCGCGGACGCACGGGGCGACCACCCCTGACCGAGCAGCGCAAGGCGGAGATACGGCTGGAGATCGCGCGGGCCGCGGTGGAGCTGTTCGTCGCCCAGGGTGTGGTGGCCACCACTGGTGAACAGATCGGCCAGGCGGTCGGCGTCTCGGCGCGCACCGTGTGGCGCTATTTCCCGAGCAAGGAGAGCTGCGTCGGTCCCCTGTTCTCGGAGGGCATCGACATGATCGCGGCCCTGCTGCGGGAGTGGGCGCCCGACCAGCCGCTGGAGCGGCTCTTCGACCAAACCCTGGCGGCCGGGATCGGTATCTTCGGCGGGCCCGAGCGGGCCACCGTCGGCGACCTGGTGCGCCTGACCCGCACCGAACCGGGACTGCGGGCCGTCTGGCTCCAGACCTACGACGAGGCGGAGCCGGTGTTCGCCCGCGCCCTGGCCGAACGCGCCGGAACTCCCTGCGAGGGACTCGGGCCGAGGATCCGGGCGGCCATGTTCAACGCGGCCCTGCGCGCGGCGGTCGAGCACCACGCCTGGCGCACCGCCGACGCCGGAACCGAGCGCGCGACGGCGGAGGCCGAGCTGATCGAGACCCTGCGCTCGGCCCTCGCCGTCGCGGCGCAAGGGGTCGCATAGCACCCGTCGGGGCGATGCCAAGCCTCCGCCACCGTGCTGCCCGCCCTGCCGTGCGCCGACTGTCAGACCTTGCGGTAGCTGTACGCCTCCGCGGCGGCCGCCTCCACCGCCGCGAGATCGGCTCCCGTCGCCGCCGTGACCACCGCGGCCACCGCACCCTCGACGAACGGAGCGTCCACCAGGTGTGTCCCGTCCGGGAGTTCGTCGCCCTCCGCCAGCAGCGCCTTGACGGTGAGCACCGCACTGCCGAGGTCGGCCAGAACGGCGACCCCGGCACCCCGGTCCACGGACGCTGCCGCGGCGGCGATCAGTTCCGAACTCGTACCGAGCCCACCGCCCTCGGTGCCACCGGCCGCAGCGACGGGCACCTCGGTGCCGCCTCCCGCGAGCCCCTTCGCCAGCTCGGCCACGGACGCGGCGACCTCCGCGCTGTGCGACACCAGCACGATCCCGACCAGCTGTCCGTCACTCACCGGCCGCCTCCGCGAGAGCGCCGATCAGCAGCGACGCCGAGGTCGCGCCCGGGTCCTGGTGGCCGATGCTGCGCTCGCCGAGATAACTCGCCCTGCCTTTGCGGGCCTGCAACGGAGTGGTGGCCAGGGCCCCCTGCTCGGCGGCCGTCCGGGCCGCCGCGAAACCCGTACCGAGCGCGTCGACGGCGGGCACCAGCGCGTCGATCATGGTCTTGTCGCCCGGTGCGGCCCCGCCCAGCGCCATGACCGCCTCCACGCCCGCCCGCAGTGCCTGGGTGAGCTCCTCCGCACTGACCTCGGGGGCATCCCCGAGAGCCTTGCCGGTCCGCCGCAGCAGCGTGCCGTACAGGGGTCCCGAAGCGCCGCCGACCGTCGAGATGAGCCGGCTGCCGGAGAGGACGAGGACCGTGCCCGGGGTGTCCGGGGTCTCCTTCTCCAGGGTCGCGGCCACCGCGGTGAACCCGCGATGGAGATTGCTGCCGTGGTCGGCGTCCCCGATGGGGGAGTCGAGGGCGGTGAGCCGTTCCGTCTCACGTTCGACGGACGCGGCGGTCGCCGTCATCCAACGGCGGAAGAAGTCGGCGTCGAGCACTGGATCTCCTTGGGTGGTCGGTACGGTGATCGCTTCCTCACGCTCCCCAGCGCAGCCCCGGTGTCCTCACCGGCGCGTCCCACAGGCGCAGCAGTTCCTCGTCCACCTGGCACAGGGTGACCGAGGCGCCGGCCATGTCGAGCGAGGTGACGTAGTTGCCGACCAGGGTGCGGGCGACGGCGACCCCGCGATCGCCGAGCACCCGCTGCACCTCGGCGTTGAAGCCGTACAGCTCGAGGAGCGGGGTGGCCCCCATGCCGTTGACCAGGACGAGCACGGGGTTGCGCGGGCGCATGTCGTCCAGGATGGCGTGCACGGAGAAGTCGGCGATCTCCCGCGAGGTCATCATCGACCGGCGCTCCCGGCCGGGCTCACCGTGGATACCGACCCCCAACTCCAGTTCACCGGTGGGCAGATCGAAGGTCGGGCTGCCCTTGGCCGGTGTGCTGCACGCGCTCAACGCCACGCCGAAACTGCGTGAGTTCTCATTCACCTGACGGGCGATGGCCTCCACCCGCTCCAGCGGCAGACCCTCCTCGGCCGCGGCGCCGGCGATCTTCTCCACGAACAGGGTGGCACCGGTGCCGCGCCGACCGGCCGTGTAGAGACTGTCGGTCACCGCCACGTCGTCATTGACCAGGACCTTGGCGACCTGGATGCCCTCGTCCTCGGCGAGTTCGGCCGCCATGTCGAAGTTGAGCACGTCACCCGTGTAGTTCTTCACGATGAACAGGACGCCCGCCCCGCTGTCCACGGCGGCGGCCGCCCGCACCATCTGGTCGGGCACCGGAGACGTGAACACCTCACCCGGGCAGGCCGCGGACAGCATGCCGGGCCCGACGAAACCGCCGTGCAGCGGCTCGTGACCCGAACCGCCGCCGGAGATCAGGGCGACCTTCCCGGCGACGGGAGCGTCCCGTCGTACGATCACCCGGTTCTCGACATCCACGGTCAGCTCGGGATGGGCGGCCGCCATGCCTCGCAGGGCGTCCGCGACCACGGTTTCCGGGACGTTGATCAGCATCTTCATGGGTACCTCCTGGTGGCCCGTGCGGATGGGCCGTGCGCCGGCTCGGAGTGCTGCTTTCGGAAGTATCGACCTTGAGGCAGTGAAGGTCACGCCGGGCGGCGGCTGACGGTGTCCGGACGCGGTTTCCGGCACGGAAGCGCGGCGCTCCCGTGAACACCGTTGATCCACACCGCGTCCGCCGCATAGGTTCTGCGTATGACGAACCTTCGGATCGGTGTCATGCACGACCGCGACTGGGCTCCGGAGGGGCTCCCCGGCTTCGCGCGCCGGGCCGAGGCACTGGGTGTGGACGACCTGTGGGTCGTCGAGGACCTCGGCTGGAACGGCGGGGTGTCGGCGGCGGCCGTGGCGCTGGGGGCGACGCAGCGCCTGCGGGTGGGCATCGGCATCGCGCCCGCGCCGTTGCGCAGTCCGGCACTGCTGGCGATGGAACTGGCCACGCTGGCAAGGGTGTTCCCGGGACGGCTCGTGGCCGGCATCGGACACGGCGTGCGCGAGTGGATGGAACAGGTGGGAGTGGCGCCACGCTCCCCACTCGCTCTCCTGGAGGAGACGATCACCGCCGTGCGCGCACTGCTGCGGGGCGAGAAGGTCGAACTGGAGGGCCGTGAAGTACGCCTGGACGGCGTGCGGTTGGTCCATCCGCCGGCGGAGATCCCGGCGGTCGTCGCCGGTGTCGTCCGGCCCCGCTCCCTCGAGCTCTCCGGCCGTGTCGCGGACGGCACCCTGATCGCCGAGGGCCACGGCCCCCACGACCTCGAGAACATCCGGGCCCTGACCGCGAAGGGCGGTGCACGCGCCGATCACAGCCTGAACGTGTTCGCCTTCTGCCACGTCGGCGACGACCCGGACCAGGTCGCCCACGTCCTTCACCCCCACACCAAGGGCCACGGCAGCTGGCTCGGCCGCCCCCAGGAGGAGGTCTTCACCGTCTCGGGTACGGCGCCCGAGGCCGCCGAGGCCATCCACGCCCTCGCGGCGGCGGGCGCCGACACGGTCGTCCTGCGGGTCGTCGGCCCCGAGCCCGTGGGACAGCTCGAAGCTCTGATGAGGGCTCTCGGGCACCGGCAGGACTGACTCCGCAGCCGGCCCGGCAGCACCGGGCCGGCTGCGACGGGCCGTTGCCGAGGCGCGGATGTCTGTTCCTTCGGAAACATCCCTCGTCTGCCGTCACCGTATGATCGGCGCCCAACCTCTGAAGGAGGCCCCCGGTGTCCCTGACGGACAAGGCCATCGAGCAGATCCGCGAACTGATCCGCACGGGTTCGCTGCCTCCTGGCTCGAAGCTGCCGCCGGAGGCCAACCTGGCGGCCCAGCTGGGCCTGTCCCGCAACCTCGCCCGTGAAGCGGTCAAGGCGCTGGCCGTCGCACGGGTCCTGGAGGTCAGGCGCGGCGACGGCACGTACGTGACCAGCCTCCAGCCGAGCCTCCTCCTGGAGGGGCTGGGCGGGGCCGTGGAACTCCTCCAGGGTGACTCGGGGGCACTGCTGGACCTCATGGAGGTACGGCGGCTGCTCGAACCGGCCGCCACCGCGCTGGCCGCCACCCGGATCACCGACGGGCAACTCGCCGAGGTCGAGCGGCACTTGGACGCCATGCGGGAGGCGCGCGACGACGTGGAGCGGCTCAACGTGCATGACGCGGCCTTCCACCGGGCCGTCGTCTCGGCCACCGGCAACGAGTCCCTGCTCGCCGTCCTCGAGGGCATCTCCGGCCGCACGCTGCGTGCCCGTATCTGGCGCGGCCTGGTCGACACCCGGGCCGCGGGCCGTACCCTCGCCGAGCACGAGGCGATCTTCGCGGCCCTGTCCACGCGCGACGCGGCTCTCAGTCAGGCGGCCGCACTGCTGCACGTGAGCAGCACCGAGCAGTCGCTGCGGGAACACCTGCGGTCCCTGGAGCCGGCCACCGGCTCATAGCCCCGCGGTCCAGGGCCGGGACGGCGTACGACCCTGGACGGCGGCCTGCTCCCGCGGACTGCGGACTGCGGGCTTCTGGTCACGCCCCCAGCGGATTGGCGCGGGCCGTGGCCAGGAGGTACCAGGCGGTGGCACCCGTGTGCCGGTAGGGGTAGTAGCCGAACCCGAAACCGGTGTCGAGGGGGCTGCTCGCCGACACGACTCCGGAGCGTGCGGGGAGTGCCGTGCCGCCGACCGTCTGGGCGTCGCCGAGGAGGTCCTGGGCGCGTTCGATCGAGGCGAGCAGACGGCGGGCGCGCTTCTCGTCGCCGGCCGAGCCGCGCTCGCGCAGGGCGAGCGCGAGGTGGGCGGTGCCCTCGAACCAGACGCCGCCCCGGTCCGGCCTCGGCTGACCGTCGGCGATCGGGGCGTCCTCGTCCGCCAGCAGGCTCGCGGAGCTGAACGTGACGCCTTCGTAGGACTGACCGGACGGGACCGTGCTGTTGGGGCGGTCGGCCGTGTCCCGTACGGCCAGTTCCCTCGCGGCCCAGTCGAGCGAGCGGGAGTGGGTGCGGGAGGCGAGGGCCAGGTGGGTCCAGGTCTGGGTGTCCTCGGGGACCGGGGACTTGTTGATCGTCACACCGTCGTTGGTGCCGGTGTAGAAGAAACCGCCCGACGGCTCCCACATCTTCTCGACGAACGCCCGGGCCCGCGCGCGTCGTTCCCGCCACACCCGGTCCCCGGTCAGCCTGGCGAGCTGCCCGAACAGGCCCACCAGGTCGGTGTTGTGCTCGGTCGAGGTGAACGGGAGCCGCTCGTCGGCCCCGTTGACGCCGAACTTGTAGCCGCCCAGTGGCTCGTCGGTCCGCCCGACCCGCTCGATCCACTCGCCGATCCGGACCGCGCCGGTGAGGAAGCGACGCCCACCGGTCCGCCCGGCGAGCGCCCCCAGCGCGATGCCGGCCCACGCCATGTCACCCACCGCGGTGCCGGTGAAGCCGAACTGCGTACCGACGTTGGCCGTGCCGTCCGCCCGGACGAACCCGTCCGGCTGCGGGGAGCCGTCGTAGAAGGTGTACGGCCCGACGTTGTAGGCCTGTCGCAGTCTGCCGTCGTCGTGGGCGGGGTCGTGGTCCTGCGCGTAGAGGAGCGCGTCACCGAGCGCCACGGCCCGGGCATCGCCCCCGGGACAGGCGAGGAGGGCCAGGATCGCGAGGGCGTTGTCGTAGGTGAACGCGGTGCTGAACAGACCCGCCTGGTCCGCGTAGCTCTGGGTGAGCCGGATCGTGCCGTGGTCGGGGTAGGCGTCCATGGCGGCGGCGAGGAAGGCCTGCGCACGGCGCGGCGCGGAGGCCTCGGCCCCGTCCTGAGCCGCCCGGGCCGTGCCGGTGCCGGTCGCGGTGAGGATCGCGGCCGTGATGCCGGTCCCGATGAGCGTACGGCGGCTGAGGGGCTGGCGTGGGCTGCCGGTCATGGGTCTCCTCGGGAAGGACGGGACGGAGGGCGTGAGAGCGCTCTCAAAGGGGCGGGGCCATTCTGCTGTGGCGCCCGGGGCCGGTCAACGTCCGGCATCCGAACAGGAGTTGTCGGCCGGCTCCTTGGCGGACGTGACCGGGGCGACCGGTGGAGCCGAGTGGTCCCGGGATCGGATCGGCTCCGCGTGACTCGCACCGGAGTCCGGCGCGGACGGATGCCGGCCTCCGGGCTGCTGCTATGCCGGGCTCGGAGGGATCAGCCTGCCGTGCGCGATGAGTGAGGCGGCCTGCTTGAGGCGGCGGACCCGGATGCTGACGCTGTAGGCGTCGATGCCGGGGACAGCGGCCACGCGGGTGGTGAGGTAGCGGTAGAAGTCCTCCGTGTCCCGGCAGGTGACGACGACCATGATGTTGTGGTCGCCGCTCATGGCGCCCGCGAAAGCCACCTCGTCGTGGTCCGCCAACTCCTCGCCGACACGGTGGAGATGAGCCGGGGCGACGCGCAGCCAGAGCGTGGCGTTTAGGTGGTGGCCCAGCCGTTCGGCGAGCAGGTCGACGTCGTAGGACAGGGCCCCCGAGGACTCCAGGGCGGTGAGCCGACGGGCGACGCGTGCGGTGGACCAGCCGGTGAGTTCGGCGAGCCGGGTGTGAGTGGTGCGGCCGTCCTCGGCGAGGGCGGCGAGAAGCGGGGCGTCCTCGGCGGTGGGCGGATCGTGGGGCCCGGTGGGCGCGGGCGGCCGGTCCGCGATGAGCAGGGCGATCTGCTCGGGAGTGAGGTGGCCGCCGTATCCGCCCCACTCGGAGACGCCCGCGGTGCCGAACGGGTGGATCAGCAGGTCGATGCTGACGTCCAGCACCGAGGCCGCTTTGGGCAGTTGTCGCAGGAGGATGTCGTCGCGCGCGGCGTCGACCGGTGAGTGGATCAAGCAGATGATCTCCGAACCGCCCGAGGCGAGAGCGAGGTAGGCGATGTCGGGCCGCCGGGTGAGGGCGTCCGCGAGCGAAGCGACCCGGTCGGGGCGGCACCGGATGCGGGTGACCCAGCGGGCCAGGCCCTGTGCCTCCGGGTTGACCAGACCTACCACTCGCATCACCCCCTCCCGCCGCAGAGCCTGACAGCGGCGGGCCGCGGTCTGCTCCGACACCCCGGCGACCTCACCGATGAGCCGGAAAGAGGCGCGCGGCGAGTAGCGCAGTGCACGGAGGATTTTCCTGTCGATCTCGTCGGCCATGGAAGAAGTGTTGCAGCTCGAGTCGTTGAAATGGAGGTTGATGCGCGTTTCTGGCCACCGCGTAGGGGATTGGGACAGGTGCGGCCGAAGCTGGGGCGACCGAGATCAAGTGAACCGCCGCGGTGCGCGTCGTCGTAGAGGAGAGTCCCCCGTGAATGTCACGACCCCGGCAACCGGGCCGGCCGAACGGCGGGCTGCCACGCTCGTCATGGCCTGCCTCGGCGTCTTCGTCGCCTATCTGCCGGTCACGACGGTCGCCGTGAGCCTGCCCGCCATCCAGTCGGCACTGGACGCGACGACCGCCCAACTGTCGTGGGTCCAGGACGCGTTCGTCCTGCCCATGGCAGCGTTCATCCTGACCGCAGGTGTCGTCGGCGACGTCCATGGGCGCAAGAAGGTGTTCCAGGCCGGGCTGCTCTTCTCCGCGGCCGGTGGCGTCGTCGCACTCACGGCCCAGTCGGTGCAGATGCTGTGGCTGGGGCAGGCCCTCGCGGGCCTGGGAGCGGCCACGCTGCTGCCCACCACGCTGGCGCTGATCAGCCATGTGGTGCCCGACCACCGGGAGCGCGGCAGGTTCATCGGGCTGTGGGCCACCTCGTTGATGGCGGCGCTGGCCGTCGGCCCGATCGTCGCCGGAGTGGTCCTCGACCACTTCGCCTGGCGCTGGATCTACCTGCTGGCGATCCCCGTCTCACTGCTCGCCGCCGGCTTCGCCGCCCGGCTGCTGACCGACTCGCGCGCGCCCTTCGAGCGGCGGCTGGACTGGCCCGGCCAGATCACCGCCACGGTGGCCGTCACGGCCCTGGTCTACGGCGTCATCGAGGGCGGAGCGGGCTCCTTCACCGACCCGATGGTGATGACGGCCCTCTCGGTGGCCGTCGTCGGCGGTGTCGCCTTCGTGCTCGCCGAACAGCGCAGCGACAGTCCGATGCTCGACCTCGCACTGTTCCGCAGCCCTGCCTTCACCGCCACCACGCTCGTCGCGATGATCACCTTCCTCGCGCTGATCGGCTTCTTCTTCCTGCTCAGCCTCTATTTCGGGATGGTGCAGCGGCTCGACACCCTGGAGGCGGCCTGGCGGCTGCTGGTGGTGACCGCGTGCGCCCTGCTGGTCGGTGGGCCCGTGGGGCGCCTCATGCACCGGATCTCGGCCCGCGTACTGATCACGGCTGGTCTGCTCGTCGTCTCCGCCTCGCTGTTCTCGCTGATCGGTGTCGACGCGGACACCTCCTTCCTGTCCCTGGCCTGGCGGCTGGCGCCACTGGGGCTGGGCCTCGGGGCCGTCCTTACGCCGATGACAGCGACGGCCGTGGCCTCGGTGCCGTACCACCTCGCCGGCATGGCCGCGGCGGGCAACAACGCCTTCCGGCAGGTCGGCGGCGCGCTCGGACCGGCCGTCCTGGGCGCGTTGCTGACCACCCGCGCGCTGAACGCGTTCCCCGCTCACCTGGCCGATGCCGGGGTGACCGGGACGGCGGGGGAGCAGGCCCTCGCGGCGGCTGACCAGGCAGGACTGGGTGCGGTCGCTGGGCTCGACCTGGGGGCGGACACGGGACGGGTCATGGGCGCCCTGGGCGATGCCTTCCTGGACGGACTGCGGCTGTGTCTGACCGTCGCCGGGTCGCTGACGCTACTGGCCGCGGCGGTCGCCCTCGTCCTCCTGCGTCGGCCTGCGAGGGCGGGTTCCGGGGTGACACAGGTCGCCGCGTCGAGCCCGGCGGGTGGCGGCGCGTCCGTCGTGGGGGTCACGGCAGCGGTGGGGAGCGACGGGGAAGTCTGAAGCCGCCGCCGCAGCAGCCGCAGGGCCAGGGCGCGGCGGGTGTCGGGGCGGTCGCTCTCGGGCCGCCTTCCGGTTTCGAACCTTCGGCGAGCCGGAGGTCCGAGCAGGGGCGGCAGCCGGGGATGAGCTCACCGGGTGGGCTCCCGGCTCCGATTCCGCGGCTCCCCGGAGTTCCGAGCCGTCGCCCCCGTCGCCCCCGCGCCCGACTCCCCGGACTCCGCAGTCTGCCCACCTCGTGGCGCGACGCCCCCTTGATCTCCCCGCCCCCTGAGTACCCGCACGCCTTGAGCGCCCTTCCCGCCCCACGCGCTGCACGACTACGCACTGCCGGCCGACGGAGAGCCTCGACGGTCCAGCCCTGCTGGTGTTCCGGTTCGAACGCAACCGCGGTGCCTGCGGGGCGTCCGGCCTGTGCGCCGAGGAGTTCGACATCGCCCAGGGCCGGCTGCTCGGCAACCTCCCCCAGGCTTTCGTCCACGCGCTGCTGCTGGAGGCGGCCGCCCGGCTCGGTGAATGAACCGGGACGCCCGCCTCCAGCTGTTCCGAACGACGGCCGCGCAGAAGTGCCGGGGCACCCTTACCGGCCGGACACGTCAGCTGCGTCCCGGACCACCGCTGCCGAAGCCGCCGCTGCCGCCCTCGTCCCAGCGGGGCCGCTCCTGGGACGAGCCCGTCCGGGTCGGACTGTTGCCGTGGTTCGGCAGCTCGTGCGGGGTCAGCCGGGTCTCGCTCCTGGGCATCTCGTCGGCCTCCCGGTGCTCGCGGACCTCACGGACCGGACCGCCCTCCGGCATTTTCGGCTGTTCCTCGGGAGTGGGCGGGCGCGACTCGTTGCGCTTGACGCGGGCGCCCAGCCAGAAGGCGCCGATCAGGACCGCGACGACCACCACACCCGCCACGATCAGTCCGGCCGCGAGGCCGCCCCGGCCCGCGGCGATGTCCATCCATTCGGTGTTCACGGCTTGGTTCATGTCACGCGGGTACCCCTGGCACCCCGGGTGAACCGACCCGCACCGGGCCGGGGGCGAACGCCGGGAACACCGGGTTTGGCCGCCCGGCCCGCGGCTACCCGCCCGGTGTGACGACGACTACTTCACAGCAGGAGCTCTTCCGCTTCCTGGAGGACCGCTTCGCGTGTGCCCAGGCGTGCACCGAGTGTGCGCGAGCCTGTGCGCTGCGTGCGAGCCTGGTCGATCCGGACGGGACCGAGGAGCACGAACTACTGCGCCGCAAGGGCATCATGTGCGCGGAGGTGTGCGACGCGACCTGTCGTGTGCTCTCCGAGGAGAACCACCTCGACGAGGCCGGCATCCGCGTCCAGCTGGAATGGTGCCGGTCGGTCTGCCTGGAGTGCGCGCAGGTCATGGACCGGCATGCCGGTACCGAGGACGCGGCCAAGGCATGCCGCGAGTGCGCGCAGGCGTGCACGGACTTCATGGCGACCCTGGTCTGACCGTTCCCAATTTCTGGAACACGTTCTACGGTGTGCGCCGTCAGGACCGGCCTGGGAGCCTGGAGGCGCCGTGCATCTCGACCACACCCCCGAGCAACAACGGCTGCGCACCGAACTGAGCACGTACTTCGCCGAACTGGTCCCGGACAACGCGCACGCGCGCTTCACCGACCGGGACGCCCAGAAACGCTTCTACCGCGACACCATCCGGCGCCTCGGCTCGGACGGCTGGCTCGGCGTGGGCTGGCCGAAGGAGTACGGCGGCCGCGGTCTGACCGCGACGGACCAGTTCATCTTCTTCGACGAGGCCGCCCAGGCCGGGGTGCCGCTGCCGCTGATGGCCCTGAACACCGTCGGCCCGACGATCATGCAGTACGGCACCGACGAGCAGAAGTCCTGGTTCCTGCCCCGCATCCTCTCCGGTGAGATCGACTTCGCGATCGGCTACAGCGAGCCCGATGCGGGCACCGACCTGGCCTCCCTCAAGACCCGCGCGGTACGGGACGGCGACGAATACGTCGTCAACGGACACAAGATCTGGACCACCAACGGCGACACGGCCGACTGGGTCTGGCTCGCCGTCCGCACCGACCCGGACGCGCCGCCGCACAAGGGCATCACCATGCTCCTGATGCCGACCACCGACCCTGGCTACTCCTGCACGGTCATCAACACCCTCGCCTCGCACGACACCACGGCCAGCTACTACGAGAACGTCCGCGTCCCCGTCTCGCACCGGGTCGGCCAGGAGAACCAGGGCTGGCGGCTGATCACCAACCAGCTCAACCACGAGCGGGTCACGCTCGCCGCCCACGGCACGATGGCGATCCGTGCCCTGCACAACGTGCAGCGCTGGGCGTCGGACACCAAGCTCACCGACGGCCGCCGTGTGATCGACCTGCCCTGGGTACGCCGCCGCCTCGCCCAGACCCACACCCGCCTCGACGCCCTCAAACTCCTCAACTGGCGGATGGTGGGCGCGGTCCAGGACGGCACTCTCACCCCGCACGACGCCTCCGCGGTCAAGGTCTACGGCTCCGAGGCCCGCCGGGACGCCTATGCGTGGCTCATGGAGATCGTCGCGGCGGCCGGCGCGCTGAAGGAGGGCTCGGCGGGCGCCGTCCTGCACGGCGAACTGGAGCGCGGCTACCGCTCGGCGGTGATCTTCACCTTCGGCGGCGGCAACAACGAGATCCAGCGGGAGATCATCTCGTGGATCGGTCTGGGTATGCCGCGTGTGCGGCGTTAGCCTGCGGGCCGGTCGGGATCGAGCGGGTTCCGCCTGCTGGGTCGTGAGTTCTCTGTCGGCGCCGCGTCCGATGTTGTCCGTGGACGTACACCGTGACAGCGGGCGTTCCGACGGGGATCTTGGCGATGCCGTTCGCGGGTTCGCGGGCGGTGGATGACCGATCCGAGATCGTCGTGGCTCTCGTGCGGGCCGGCGGTGCGCCGAGGAAGTGGGTGACGGCCTCGCCGACGGCGAGTGTATTGAAGAGCGTCACACTGGGGGCCGGTACACCGGGGACGTACGCGCGTCGCGCGTCACCGGGGGCCACGGTGTTGTCGGGCGCGGGGACCGTCTTCCGCCAGGCGGCCTCGGTGGCAACGGCAGCCCACGCGGAACGCTCGGCCGGGAACGCCAGCCGAACGCCTTGCTAAAAGCTCCTCACCACAGCCGTATGACCAGTAGTGTCGCTACGCCCCCTGGAAATCGCCCTTGGTGACTCAGGCCCGCAGTGCCGCAGGTTCCTGCGCAGGCCGCCTGCAGCGATCGGGGTCGGCAACGACCTGTACCAGGGCGGCCATACGGCCAACGACCGCATCACCTCGTGGAGGGGGTGCTTGCAGCATCGATCAGGACTGCTCGCTACGTTCGGTTCGCGGAGGCGATGTCATTGTCCAGTTCTCTGGTGAGTACCTGATCGTGGGCTTCCTCGGCTATTTCCCTGGCCTGTGCAAAATGCCGCAGTGCCGCGGCCTTCGTGCCGCCGACGGCTCCGACCCGGCCGAGCCCTTGGAGCGCCCTGGCCTCACCCCGGCGGTCCCGTAGCTCCTGGGTCAGTTCCAGGCTCCTGTCAAATGACCTGGAGGACGCGCCCAGGTCGCCGTTGTCGAGCTCGGCCTGTGCAAGGCCGCGCCAGGCGTACGCCTCGGCCCGTCGATCGCCCAGTTGCTGGAACTCCGCCCGTGCCTGTTGGAACAATGCGATGGCCTCGTCGAGGCGTCCCTGGCCGCAGCGGACGACCGCAAGGCTGCGCTGGGCCTGCGCGGTGAGTCGGCGGTCCCCGGCACCTTGCAGCCCCTCTGCCGCAGCGGTGAGCCGCCGCGCGGCCACGTCCCACGAGCCCCGGTTACGGTGGATGATGCCTTGTCCCAGCATGACGGCGGCCATGCCGTGCTGGTCGCCGGACGCCTCGTACCCGGCCAGTGCCTCCTCGTAGGCGGCCAGTGCCTCATCGCGTCGACCGAGGTCGCGGTACAGCGCCGCGGTGTCGAACAACGTGATCGACTCGGCCCAGCGGTTCCCTGAGTGACGGGCGCCGGCCAGAGCCAGTTCCACAGTTGTCTCCCAGTCGTCCCAGGTAGCCAGCATCTCGAAGAACGGCGCGGCAATGTGAGTGAGTTCCCATGCCGCTTCCCAAATCTGTCGTTCGTGGGCGAACCGCACGAGCGCCACGAGGTTGTGCCGCTCGCCAATGAACCAGGCGACAGGATCGCGCAGCAACTCGGTGCGGTGCTCGGCTTCGACGTCATTGCGCGGGTGGGTGCTGATCTTGCGCAGCTCGCCCGGCTGAAACCGGTCCTCCGCCTCGGAGGCGAGAGTGAGGTACGCGCCCAGGAGTCGGCCGGCCGCAGCTTCGGCTTCGGCTTCGGGCTGTTCGCGTGCCAGCGCGCGAAGCAGGTCGTGGAAGCGGTAGCGGGCGGCACCGGTCTCGTCCGGGCGGATCGCATCGAGCAGTTGCGCAGACACCAGCGCGTCGAGGTGTCGCTCAGCGTCGCGCAGCGTGATGCCCATGAGCGCGGCGAGTGGCCAGGCCGCGAAGTCGGTTCCGGGAAAGAGCCCGAGCAGTCGGAACGCCTGCTGCTGCGCCGCCGGTAGGCCCTGATAGCTGATCATGAATGTTGAGCGGACATCGAGATCTCCGATCTCAAGGTGGTCCAGCCGGTGGCGCTCGTCGGCGAGGTGGCCGATGAGAGTGGTCAGGTTCAGGTGTGGTCTCTCGGCCAGGCGCGCCCCGGCGATGCGTATGGCCAGCGGCAGATGCCCGCACAGGGCCACTAGCTGCCGTGCGGCCTGCGGGTCGACTGCCACCCGCTCCCTGCCCGCGACTCGCCCCAGCAACTCGACCGCCTCGCTGGGTTCCAGGAGGTCGAGCACGATCGGGTGAGCTCCCTCGATGCTGCTCAGCTGGGCCCGACTGGTGACGACCACTGCGGCGGCCTGCCCGCCGGGCACAAGCGGACGCACCTGCCGGGGCCCATTGGCGTTGTCGAGGACGATGAGCAGTCGGCGTTCAGCACTCAGGGTACGGAACAACTGTTCACGGTCTTGCTGTGCGTCCGGGATCACGCGAGGGTCGGCGCCCAGCGACCGCAGAAAGTTGCCCAGCACTTCGGCAGGTTGGGCGGGCGTGGGGTCGTACCCGCGTAGGTTCGCGAACAACTGCCCGTCGGGGAAGTCGGCTGCGACGAGCTGCGCAGCCCGTACCGCGAGCGTCGTCTTGCCAAGGCCTCCTTTGCCGGAGACGGCGACGAGTGGGCAGGGCGATTCGCCTCGCCTGCGTAACAGCTCACCCAGCTCGGCAAGTTCGTGTGCACGGCCGGTGAAGTCGGATATGTCACGGGGCAGTTCCCGCGGCACCGGATGCCGCGGTACCGGTTCGTTCACGCCGCCGTCGGCCTGGAACCACGCGAGTGCTCCGCCGAGCAGCGCGGTCACCCCGGCCAACGCGAACTGCACCGGCCCGACATCGCCGAGCACCTGCCATCCCGCTGCGACTGCGGCGAACGCCCCAGCGGCGCCCGCTACTGCCCAAAGTCGCCGCGCCACCTGTGCGTTCACATCGCGCATGGTAACCGAGCCTGAACCTTGGAGTGCATGACAAATCGAAAGGGTCACAGGCCCGTTCGACGAGGTAGTCGGGGCGAAGCCGCCGTGGATCTGGCCGGTCCGATGGTCGACGGTGGACAGCGGCACCCCGGGCAGCCGGGCGTGGTGGTCCTCGAAGTGCCCCGTCAGGGCCTCGGCCAGGGCCGCCGTGATCATGACCGGGTGTGCAGGAGGAGCTGGTGGTACAGCTCGGGGCAGGGGATCCGAGGTGATCAGGGAGTTGGCGCAGCAGGACGGGAAGGAGCGTCGGGACGTTCCAGAAGGAGCCAATCGGTCGGTCGTCCTGGAGACGCTGAAGGTGCTCCGCGATCCGGCTGCCGTTCGGCCGGAGGAGCTGACAGCCGGACGCATGGAACCGTGGCCTCTGGTCACCAGAAAGGGTTGGTTGAACAAGTGGCCGGTGTACGCGGTCGGGGACCCCATGGTCGCGGAAGGCCTGGGTCGTGACCATGCGGTGTGGCGGCCGGGAGCGGAACTGGAGCAGTTCCGGCCGCTGACCGGGGCCATGAACTCGAACTGGACCGGGGCGTTCCTGTCACGGCTGTCGTCGCCGAAGATCTCTGGCCCAGCCGTGGTGACACCCGCCTCATGATCCGCGCTGTACCGAAGTGCCGAGTATGTCGCCGGCTCTGCGCGGCTGCGGCCGTTGAAGCTGCTTGGCATCAGGCCGGGCCGTGAAGGGGGCCTGGTACCAACCAGCGATCCCGGTCACACTGCGGGCATGGGTGATCCCGGACTGTTCACGCCGAGGTCGGTGACCTGGCAGCTGCACGGCGACCCGATGATGTGGGTCGCCGGCATCCGCGCGCTCTACCTCCAGGCACTGCACCCGCGCGCCGTGCGCGGCGTCATGCAGAACTCCGACTTCCGGCGCGACGCCTGGGGCCGGCTCATGAGTATCGCGAACTTCGTCGCCACCACGACCTACGGCACCGTCGAGGCCGCCGAGGAGGCCGGCGCCCGGGTCCGCAGGATCCACGCCATGCTCGGCGCGACCGACCCCGACACCGGTGAGCGCTACGGCGTCGACGAACCGGAACTGCTGCTGTGGGTGCACTGCGCTGAGATCGACTCCTATCTGCAGGTCGCCCGGCGCTCCGGCTTCCGCCTCACGGACGAGCAGGCGGACCGATACGTGTCCGAACACCGGGTCAGTGCCCGTCTGGTCGGCCTCGACCCCGATGCCGTACCGGCGAACCAGGGCGAGCTGGCCGCCTACTTCGAGAAGGTGCGCCCGGAACTCGCCGCTACGCCCGATGCCCGCGAAGTGGACGACTTCCTCCTCCGCCCCCCGACGCACCCCCTCCTCGTCCCGGCGCGCGAGCTGCTGTGGCGGCGCGTGGCGCACCTGGCGTACGCCGCCCTGCCGCCGTACGCCCACGAGCTGTACGGCAGGAAAGCCCCCGAACCCACCACCGTCACCCGCCAGTTGCGCGCCACCGGCACCCTGCTGCGCTGCGTACCCGCGCGGCTGCGCTGGCAACTCCCGCCCAAGCACATCCTGCGCGCCATGGACCGACTCGGCCCGGGCTCCCGGCCCTCCCCGTACAAACTCGGACGATAGGTCGCCATACTGGTACGGGCCAGGGGAGGGCGGGGCAGACATGACGGGGGCGGTCGCAGGAGATGGGGGACAGCAGGCTCATCCAGGGGCGGTACCGGCTGCTCGATCTGATCGGGCGCGGGGGCATGGGCGAGGTGTGGCGGGCGCGCGACGAGTCGCTGGGCCGGCATGTCGCCGTGAAGTGCCTCAAGCCGATGGGCGCACACCACGACCAGACCTTCACCCGGGTCCTGCGGGAGCGCTTCCGGCGTGAGGCACGGGTGGCCGCGGCCCTCAGCCACCGGGGCGTGACCGTCGTCCATGACTTCGGCGAGTCCGACGGCGTGCTCTACCTGGTGATGGAGCTCCTGGACGGCCGCAATCTGAGCCAGCTCCTGGAGGACAACAAGCAGCATCCGCTGCCGGTCGCCGACGTCGTCGAGATCGCCGACCAGGTGGCCGCCGCACTGGCCTACACCCACCAGCAGGGCATCGTGCACCGGGACCTGAAGCCCGCGAACATCGTCCGCCTCACCGACGGCACCGTGAAGATCTGCGACTTCGGCATCGCCCGCCTCGGCCATGACATCGGCTTCACCTCCCGGCTGACCGGCACCGGCATCGCGATGGGCACCCCGCACTACATGTCGCCGGAGCAGATAGGGGGTTCCGAGGTCGACCTGCGCAGCGACCTGTACTCCCTGGGGTGCGTGCTCTACGAGATCGCCACCGGCGCCCCGCCGTTCGACCTCGAGGACGCGTGGGCGATCCTCGTCGGCCACCGCGACACCCCGCCCCGCCCGCCGCGCAGCCACCGCGCCGAGCTCCCCGAGTACCTCGACAAGGTCATCCTGGACCTGCTGGCCAAGCTCCCCGAACAACGCCCGCACGACGCACGTGAGCTGGGCCGCCGGATCACCCTGGGCCGCACCACGCCGGCGTACGTGCCCACCGTGGTCACCCCGCAGCCCGACTTCCGGCCGATGGAGCCCCTCGCCCCCGCCCGCCCGCGCGAGACCCGGCTGCCGTCCTGGACCCGCGGCATGACCACCGGCCACAAGGCCACCGGCGCCGGCCTCGCCACCACACCCCCGGACGCCGGAGCCGGCCTGACCGGCGAGTGGATCGCCCGCCCGGTCAACGGCCGCACCCAGGACCCCGTGCCCGACGAGCCTCCCGCGCCCGACCCGCAGGCCGTCACCGCACTCTCCGGCCGGCACAACGCGGGGCTCAGCCTCGGCCGCCTGGGCCGCTGGGCCGAGGCCGGCGAGGTGCACCGCGCGGTCGCCGCCGAACGCGAACACCTGCTGGGCCCCGATCACCCCGACACCCTGGCCAGCCGCTACGAGGTCGCCTTCACCCTCAGCCGCACCGGCCGCGCCGCCGACGCCCTGCGCGAGTACAAGCACGTGGCCGCGACCAGGACCCGCGCGCTGGGCGCCGACCACCCCGACACCCTCGCCGCCCGCCAGGAAATGGCGTACGTACTGGGCCAGTTGGGCCGGCACTTCGACGCCCACCAGGTCTACAACTCGGTGCTCGCCGCCCGGGAGAGCCGGATGGGCCCCGACCACCCCGACACCCTGCGCTGCCGTCACAACCTCGCCTTCAACCTCAGCAGACTGGGCCGCCTGGAGGACTCGTACCGCATGGCCTGCGAGGTGGCCGCCGCCCGCGTCCGGGTGCTCGGCCCCCAGCACCCCGACACACTGGTCACCCGTTACGAAGTGGCCTACGCCCTCGGCCAGTTGGGCCGCTGGGAGGAAGCCCTGGGGACCTACCACGAGGTCGCCGAGGCCCGCGCCCAGGCCCTCGGACCCGACCACCCCGACACCCTCGCCGCCCGCTACGAGGTCGGCATCAGCCTCGGCCGCCTGGGCCGCAGCACAGAGGCCCTCCAGCTCTACCGCGACCTGATCGAGGACCGCACCCGCATCCACGGCCCCGCCCACCCCGAGACCCTGCGCGCCCGCCACGGCCTCGGCGTCAACCTCGGCCGCCTCGGCCGCTGGGAGGAGGCCCTCGCCGAGTCCCGCGACGTGTGCGCGATCCGCGAACGGGTCCTGGGCCCCGATCACCCGGACACCCTGGTCAGCCGCCGCGAGGTCGCCGTGGGCCTCGGCTGGCTCGGCCGCTGGACGGACGCCCTCACCGAGTACGGCAGGGTGGCGACCGCCCGCGAACGCGTCCTCGGCGCCGACCACCCCGACACCCTCGCCAGCCGCAACGACGAGGCCCACTGCCTGGAACAGCTCGGCCGGGGCGCGGAGGCGGTGGAGCTCTACCGCAGAGTCGCGGCGCTACGGCAGCAACGGGCGTCCGGCACCCAGTGAGCCGGGTGCCGCCTCCCCCCTGGCCGACCTAGATCACCACGTGTTACGAAGAACCATGCCTGCACACGAGGGACCCCAGCGGAGCTACGACGCCGTCATCGTCGGCGGCGGCCACAACGGCCTGGTCGCCGCCGCCTACCTGGCCCGGGCCGGACGCTCCGTACTGGTCCTCGAACGGCTCGCGAACACAGGAGGCGCCGCGGTCTCGACACGGCCCTTCAGCGGGGTGGACGCACGGCTGTCCCGCTACTCCTACCTGGTCAGCCTGCTGCCCAAGAAGATCGTCCGGGACCTCGGCCTGGACTTCCGCGTCCGCACACGCAACGTGTCGTCGTACACCCCGGTGGAACGCGACGGCACGCCGACCGGCCTCCTCGTCGGCGGCGGCGAGCGGCGCACCAGGGAGGCCTTCGCCCGGCTCACCGGCGGCGAGCGCGAGTACGAGCAGTGGCAGCGGTTCTACGGCATGACGGGCCGCGTCGCCCAGCGGGTGTTCCCCACCCTCACCGAACCGTTGCCCACGCGGGACGAACTGCGCCTGCGGGTGGACGACGAGGAGGCGTGGCGGGTCCTGTTCGAGGAGCCGATCGGGGTGGCCGTGGAGGACCGGTTCGCCGATGACCTGGTCCGGGGCGTGGTCCTGACCGACGCGCTCATCGGAACGTTCGCCGACGCCCACGAACCCTCGCTCCAGCAGAACCGCTGCTTCCTCTACCACGTGATCGGCGGCGGGACGGGCGCCTGGGACGTGCCCGTGGGCGGCATGGGCGCCCTCACCGACGCGCTGGCGACGGCGGCGCGGCAGGCGGGCGCGGTCATCGCCACCGAACACGAGGCCGTGCGGATCTCCACGGACGGACACACGGCGGAGATCACGTACCGCACCGCCGACGGCGAGGGCACGGTCGACGCCCGGCACGTCCTGGTCAACGCCTCCCCGCAGGCCCTGGCCACCCTCACCGGCGACGAGGCGCCCCCGCCCGCCGAGGGCGCCCAGCTCAAGGTGAACATGCTCCTCAAGCGCCTCCCACGACTGCGCGACGACTCCGTCGACCCGCGCGAGGCGTTCGCGGGCACCTTCCACATCGCCGAGGGCTACCAGCAGTTGGCCACCGCCCACGCCCAGGCCGCCGCAGGCCAACTGCCCGCCGCGCCGCCCTCCGAGATCTACTGCCACTCGCTCACCGACCCGTCGATCCTCGGCCCGGACCTGGTCGAGCAGGGCTGTCAGACGCTCACCCTGTTCGGCCTGCACACCCCGGCCCGGCTCTTCGACCGGGACAACGACGCCGTACGCGAGGAACTCCTGGCGGCGACCCTCGCCCAGCTCGACACCCACCTCGCCGAACCGCTGGCCGACTGCCTGGCCACCGACGCGGACGGCCGGCCCTGCATCGAGGCCAGGACTCCGCTCGACCTGGAGCGGGACCTGCGGCTGCCCGGCGGCAACATCTTCCACCGCGAACTGTCCTGGCCGTACGCCCAGGACGGCACCGGCCGCTGGGGCGTGGAGACCCGGCACGCCAACGTCCTGCTGTGCGGGGCGGGCGCGGTGCGCGGCGGCGGGGTGAGCGGCGTGCCGGGGCACAACGCGGCCATGGCCGTGCTGGAGGGCTCCTCCGACTAGGCCAGGCTGCCGCCGTCGACCCGGAGCACCGTGCCGGTGACGTACGAGGCCCGGTCGCTGAGCAGCCAGGCGGCGGCCTCGGCGATCTCGTCCGGAGCGGCGGCCCGGCCCAGTGGAGTCCGGGCGGCGAGCTCGTCGACGATGCCGGGGGAGGCGGTCTCCCACTCGTCGATCATCTCGGTCAGCGTGGTGCCGGGGGCGATGGCGTTGACGCGGATGCCCTCCGGGCCGTACGTGGCGGCCGCCGACGCGGTGAGGCTGTTGACCGCCCGCTTGGCGGCGCCGTACGCGGGCAGCCACGGGTTGGCCATCAGGCTGCCCACACTGGAGTTGTTGACGATCGCACCGGTCCCGGCGGTGGCCCGGATCGCGGCGATCTCCGCGTTCATCGCCAGCCAGGGGCCCTTGAGGTTGACGGCGAGGACATGGTCGAAGTCGGCTTCGGCCAGCTGGTCCATGGGCCCGGGCTGCTGGATGGTCGCCCCGTTGTTGAAGGCGACGTCGAGCCTGCCGTACAGCTCGACGGCCCGGTCCACGGCGGCGCGGACGCTCGCCGGGTCGGCCAGATCGCAGTGGACGTAATCGGCGGTGCCGCCCGCGGCACGGATCTCCTCGGTCACCGCCTTGAGCTGACTCTCCGTCCGGGCCGCGAGCAGGACCCGGGCTCCCTCCCGGGCGAAGAGCCGTGCGGCCGCGGCGCCGATACCGCGTCCGGCGCCGGTGACGAAGGCGACCTTGTCGGCGAGCAGGGCAGTGGTGGTGGTCTTGTCGGTCATGCAGACGAGCCTGCGTCCGGCCGCGATCCTCATCCAGGCACCGGCAGTACCTGGCTGGGGACCTCCGCTCACGCGCAGACTGGGGAGGTGGACCGACATGAACTGGCCGACTTCCTGCGCAGCCGACGTGAGCGCATCACCCCCGCGGACGTGGGGCTGCCCGTCGGCCCGCGCCGCCGCACCCCTGGCCTGCGCCGTGAGGAGGTGGCGCAGCTGGCGTACATCTCCACCGAGTACTACACCCGCCTCGAGCAGGCCCGGGCGCCCCGGCCGTCCCGCGAGGTCCTGGTCCAGGTGGCCCGCGCCCTGCGGCTGTCGGACGCCGAACGCGACCACCTCCACCACCTCGCGGGCACCCCGCCCGGCCCGCCGCCCGGCCCCTCGCGCGAGGTGCGCCAGAGCCTCGTCGACCTGCTGCACCGGCTGCCGCAGGCCGCCGCGATCGTCATCTCGGCGACCTACGAGGTGATCGCCTGGAACGACCTGGCCGCGGCCCTCATGGAGGACTTCTCTCAGCTCTCCCGCCGCGACCGCAACCTCGTACGCCGTTCCTTCCTCGGTCCGCACCCACAGGGCCGCCGGCTCTACGGCGTCTCGGACGGCGAGGAGTTCGCGCGCTCCTCGGTCCAGCAACTGCGCGCCGCCTCCGCCCGCTATCCCGACGATCCCGAGCTGACCGCTCTGGTGGCGGAACTCCTCGACGGGAGCGAGGTGTTCGCCCATCTGTGGGCCACGCACGAGGTCACGGCCCGCCCCACCCTCTGCAAGACCTTCGACCATCCCCTGGTCGGCCCGGTGGCGGTGAACTGCGACGTCCTGGACATCGCCGACCGCGACCAGCACGTCGTGATCTACACGGCCGCCCCCGGCTCGCCGTCAGAAGAGGCGCTGCGGCTGCTGGCGGTCGTCGGTACCCAGCGGCTGGACGTGCCCGGCTGATCCGTCGGTTGCCGGGCGCGCCGCACCCGTGCCTCCCGGTGATCCGGCGACCTGAATCTGACGGAGCATCAGAAAACCTCTTCCGTCGTCCGGAGGACTGCGGCATCCTGCGCCCATGCAGACGGAGCTGAGCAAGAAACTGGGACTGGAGCACGCCGTCTTCGGCTTCACGCCGTTCCCCGCCGTCGCCGCGGCCATCAGCCGGGCCGGCGGTTTCGGAGTGCTCGGCGCGGTCCGGTACACGGCACCCGACGAACTCAAACGCGACCTCGACTGGATCGAGGCCCACGTCGACGGGAAACCGTACGGCCTGGACGTCGTCATGCCCGCCAGGAAGGTCGAGGGCGTGACCGAGGCCGACGTCGAGGCGATGATCCCCGAGGGGCACCGGCAGTTCGTCAAGGACACCCTCGCGAAGTACGGCGTACCCGAACTCGCCGAGGGCGAGGCGTCCGGGTGGCGCATCACGGGCTGGATGGAACAGGTCGCCCGCAGCCAGCTGGACGTCGCCTTCGACTACCCGATCCGGCTGCTCGCCAACGCCCTGGGCTCGCCGCCCGCCGACGTGGTGGACCGCGCCCACGAACAGGACGTGCTGGTCGCCGCTCTCGCGGGCAGTGCCCGGCACGCCGCCAAGCACCAGGAAGCCGGCATCGACATCGTGGTCGCACAGGGCTACGAGGCCGGCGGCCACACCGGCGACATCGCCTCCATGGTCCTCACCCCGGAGGTGGTCGACGCCGTGGACCCGCTGCCCGTCCTGGCGGCCGGCGGCATCGGCAGCGGGCAGCAGGTGGCCGCTGCACTGGCACTCGGGGCCCAGGGTGTGTGGCTGGGCTCCATATGGCTGACCACCACAGAGGCCGAACTGACCTCACCCCGGCTCATCCAGAAACTCCTCGCCGCCGGTTCCGGCGACACCGTGCGCTCCCGTGCCCTGACCGGGAAGCCCGCCCGCCAGCTCCGTACGGAATGGACCGACGCCTGGGACTCCGCCGAAGGGCCCGGCACCCTCCCCATGCCGCTGCAGGGTCTGCTGGTCGCCGAGGCCGTCTCGCGCATCCAGAAGTACGAGGTCGAGCCGCTGCTGGGCACGCCCGTCGGCCAGATCGTGGGCCGGATGAACAGCGAACGCAGTGTCCAGGCCGTCTTCGACGACCTCACCCGCGGCTTCGAGCGGGCCGTCGACCGCATCAACCGCATCGCCGGAAGGAGCAGCCAGTGACGAGCACCCCTCCCGCGGGCTTCTGGGCGCAGGCCGCCCAGGACCCCTCCCGTACGGTTCTCATCGCCCCCGACGGCTCGCCCTGGACCGCGGGGCGCCTCCACGCCGCCGCCAACCAGCTGGTCCACGGTCTGCGCGCCGCCGGTCTCGAACGCGGCGACGCCTTCGCGGTCGTCCTGCCCAACAGCGCGGAGTTCTTCGTCGCGCACCTCGCCGCCAGCCAGGCCGGTCTCTACCTGGTGCCGGTCAACCACCACTTCGTCGCCCCCGAGATCGCCTGGATCGTCGCCGACTCCGGCGCGAAGGTGCTGATCGCCCACGAGCGGTTCGGTCAGACCGCGCGCCGGGCCGCCGACGAGGCCGGCCTTCCGGCGGACCGGCGGTACGCGGTCGGCGAGGTCGAGGGCTTCCGGCCGTACGCCGAACTCCTCGACGGACAACCGGAGTCGGCGCCCACGGACCGTGAGCTCGGCTGGGTCATGAACTACACCTCCGGCACCACCGGCCGCCCGCGCGGCATCCGGCGTCCGCTGCCCGGCAAGCTCCCGGAGGAGGCGTACCTCGGCGGATTCCTCGGCATCTTCGGCATCCGGCCCTTCGGCGACGACGTCCACCTCGTCTGCTCCCCGCTCTACCACACGGCCGTCCTGCAGTTCGCGGCCGCTTCCCTGCACATCGGCCACCCGCTGGTGCTGATG
This sequence comes from Streptomyces sp. NPDC005374, assembly GCF_042872225.1. Classification (NCBI taxonomy): domain Bacteria; kingdom Bacillati; phylum Actinomycetota; class Actinomycetes; order Kitasatosporales; family Streptomycetaceae; genus Streptomyces; species Streptomyces sp. NPDC005374. The sequence goes on from NZ_JBIAKA010000007.1 coordinate 473,772, forward strand.
GACAAGTGGACGCCCGAGGAGATGCTGCGGCTGATCGACGCCCATCGGTGCACCGACACCCACATGGTCCCGACCCAGTTCCACCGCCTGCTGGCCCTGCCCGAGGACGTCCGGGCACGCTACGACGTCTCGTCCATGCGGCACGCCATCCACGGGGCCGCTCCCTGCCCCGACCACGTCAAGCGGGCCATGCTCGACTGGTGGGGGCCCTGTGTCGAGGAGTACTACGCGGCCAGCGAGGGCGGCGGGGCCTTCGCGACCGCCGAGGACTGGCTGAAGAAACCCGGCACGGTCGGCAAGGCCTGGCCCATCAGCGAACTCGCGATCTTCGACGACGACGGCAACCAGTTGCCACCCGGCGAACTCGGCACCGTCTACCTGAAGATGAACACCGGCGGCTTCGCCTACCACAAGGACGAGGCCAAGACGAAGAAGAACCGCATCGGCGACTTCTTCACCGTCGGCGACCTCGGCCTCCTCGACGAGGACGGCTACCTCTTCCTGCGCGACCGCAAGATCGACATGATCATCTCCGGCGGGGTCAACATCTACCCGGCCGAGATCGAGTCCGTGCTGCTCCAGCACCCCGCCGTCGCCGACGCCGCCGCCTTCGGCATCCCGCACGACGGCTGGGGCGAGGAGGTCAAGGCCGTGGTGGAACCGGCGCCCGGTCACGAACCCGGCCCCGACCTCGCCGCCGCGATCCTCGACCACTGCGCGGAGCAACTCGCCGGCTACAAACGGCCCAAGAGCGTCGACTTCATCACCGAGATGCCCCGCGACCCCAACGGCAAGCTGTATAAGCGGCGCCTGCGGGACCCGTACTGGGAGGGCCGCACCCGGCCGGTGTGACCGAGGCCCACGCCCTCGCGGTGTGGCGATGTGGTCCCGCCACATGTGTGACGGGACCACATGCTCAGTGTCCGCGCACCCGCACGATCTTCAGGGCGGGCGATGACAGGATGTCCTTCTCGCAGAACCGGGAGGTCACCCACTTCTCCGCCGAGAACAGCCGCGTCTGGTCGCTGAAGTGCGGCGAGTTCGGGTTCGCGGACTGGGAGTACGTCAGCAGGGTCCGGGCCACCGGGCAGCGGCCGCCGTCCCAGCCCACCGCCTGGATGTAGCTGGACCCGGTCGACACCTCCGTGTATCCGCCGCCCGCCGGGTCCCACACCGGCTCCACCTTGTTCCACACGCCCAGCGACTCCGTACCGCCGGGAACGGCGATGCGCTTCCCGTTCCGCACGACGAACTGGTGCTCCCCGAGCCGGGAGTCCAGCGGGATGCCGGCCGCCCTGAGCTCGGTGACCGTGTCCGCGAGAGCCGTCGCGAAGGCGGGCGAGGAGGTGTTGAGGGTGTTCGGGGTGTTCACCGGGTCAGCCGCCGAGAACGGCACCGTCCACAGCTGGGACACGGGCAGCTTCCGCCACAGCCGGTCGAAGAGCAGCGCGCCCCGGCTGTCGGTGTTCGCCGTGCGGTCCCACCCCGCGAGCACTCCGCAGGCCTCGGTGACGTCAACGGCCTTGCCGTCGCTGCCTGTTGCCGTGCCGCCGGGCAGAGCCGCACAGGCCTTCGCCGCGTCCGCCGCCACGAGGTCACCCGCGGGCACCCGGTTGGCGAACTGGTGCGCCTGCAGATTTCGTACGGTCAACCGGCCTCGCGCGGCCATCGCCGACACGTCTTGCACAGCACCGCGCGTGCGCAGCGAACGCTGGGTCCCCACGGTGCCGAAGACCCGCTCGTAACCGGTCAGCGGACGTTCGGCGTTGGCGAGCCAGGCGCTGTCGTTGGAGTTCTCCGCGTAGGGCGCGTCCTTGAGGACCGGCATCCTCGAGGGCCCGAAGATCCCCGGTTGCACGGCGTCCGGGTCGCTGCCCAGGGCGCAGTCGCCGCGCGATCCGTCGAGGATCGCGACCCCCGAGGCGGGGTAGGTGACCCTGCCCAGGGGAGTGGAGCAGCGCTGGGCCAGCTCGTCGGTGATCCGGGGGAGCACCTGGGACTGGGTGAACAGGGTGTGGCCCTGTGAGTCGGCGGCGATCGTGTTGACCCACGGCAGCCCCTGCGTGCGCTTCAGCGCGCCGAGCACGTCGTCCGTGCTGCGCGCCTTGCTGAAGCCGAGAGCCGTGTCGGAGGCGCGCATGTTGACCGCGTTCGGATCGCCGAGCGCGTACGCCGTCGTGGTCGTCCACGGCAGCGGCAGCGCGGCGCCGAGCGAGGTGACGACCGGGCCGTACCGCGTCCACCACTGGGTCCTCGTCACCGGTTCGCCGCCCTTGACGGCGACGGTCACCCGGCGCTGGGTCATCCGCTCCGGCCTGCCGTCGACGAGATACGTGGTCGGGTCGGCCGGGTCGAGGCTCAGCTGGTGCAGGTTGAGGGTGACGCCGGTGGCCACGGTGTGGCTCCACGCCACATGTGCGTTGTGACCGATGGAGACGGTCGCCGAACCGAGCAGCGAACCGCCCGCGATGTTCAGCTCTCCGGGGATGGTCTGCTGCGACTGCCAGAAGCGGCGGCCGCCCTGCCAGGGGTAGTGCGGGTTGCCGAGCAGCAGCCCACGGCCGTTCGCCGTCGTGGCCCCGCTGAAGGCCACGGCGTTGGAGCCCATGTCGGCGGAGTCGGCGGCGAAGAGGTCACGGGCGGCGCGGGCGGTGTCCTGCGCGTCGGGCGCGCCCGCCCCGGCCGTCGTGGAGGCGGGTGGCTGTGCGGCCGTGATGCCGTCCACGGCCCGGCCCTGCCCGCCGAGCACGGCCAGCGCGAAGTTGCGCGCCGCCACGTCCTGGACCGACACGGGACGCACCCAGTCGGCGCCCTTGCACGCGGGGTCGGTGATCGGGTTCTTCGCCAGCCAGGCGTTGTAGCCCGCCGCGAAGCCCCGCATCAGGTCCTTCACGTCCCGGCTCGGGCCGCTCGGCGCGGGCGTGGCCAACAGCTTCTCCACCGTGCCCGCCTCCCGCACCCCGCGGAAGTACAGGTCACTGGAGAGGTTCTTGGTGGCCGAGGAAAGCGCGGAGTCGGAGGCCGCGTCGGCCCCGAAGAAACGGGAACGCTCGCCGCGCACGGTCACGAAACCGTCGGCGAGCGTGCACACCTGGTCCGCCGCCTGCGCCCAGCCGGTGCCGAAGCCGAGGTCGGCGTAGTCCTTGGCGAGGATGTGCGGGATGCCGTACTCGGTGTAGCGGATGGTGGCGGACAGGTCGCCGTGGGACGGATGATCCTGTCTGTGCCGGTCCTGCGCGGCTGCCGCCGGCAGTGTGCCGACGGCGGCGAACAGGGCCACGGCCGCGACGACGGTGCGTCTGAAACGGGTGCGCATCGTGCCTCCCAACGTCATTGAGGGAAGGAGCGGTTGAGCGTACCAACCGGTAGGTTGTCCCGTATGACGTCAGGACACGGCAGTACGGTTGACGGGGTGCTGCGCCGCAGCGCTGGGCGCACCCCGGCACGCGTCGCGGTGGAGTACGCCGAGCGCTCGTGGACGTACGCGGAACTCGACGACGCCGTCTCCCGCGCGGCGCGGCTGCTCCTCGACCAGGGCCTCGGCCCCGGTGACCGGCTCGGCGCCTACGGCCACAACTCGGACGCGTATCTGATCGGCTTCCTCGCCTGCGCCCGCGCGGGCCTTGTGCACGTGCCGGTGAACCAGAACCTCACCGGGGACGACCTGGCGTACATCATCGGCCAGTCGGGCTGCACACTCGTCCTCGCCGATCCGGACCTCGCGGACCGACTCCCGGACGGCGTCTCCGTGTTGCCCCTGCGGGACGCCGACGACTCGATGCTGGCCCGACTGAGCTCGACACCGCCGTACGACGGACCCGAACCGCAGGGCGAGGACCTCGTCCAGCTCCTGTACACCTCGGGGACGACAGCCCTGCCCAAGGGCGCGATGATGACCCACCGCGCCCTGGTGCACGAGTACTTGAGCGCGATCACCGCCTGCGACCTGAGTGCCGGCGACCGGCCCGTGCACTCGCTGCCGCTGTACCACTCGGCCCAGATGCATGTCTTCCTGCTGCCCTACCTCGCGGTCGGCGCGACCAACGTCATCCTCGACGCGCCCGACGGCGACCGCCTCTTCGACCTCATCGAAGCGGGCCGCGCGGACAGCCTGTTCGCCCCGCCCACGGTGTGGATCGGCCTGTCCAACCGGCCCGACTTCGCCACGCGTGACCTCAGCGGTCTCCGCAAGGCCTACTACGGCGCCTCGATCATGCCGGTGCCGGTCCTGGAGCGACTGCGGGAGCGCCTGCCCAAGCTGGCCTTCTACAACTGCTTCGGCCAGAGCGAGATCGGCCCGCTCGCGACCGTCCTCGCGCCCGACGAGCACAAGGGGCGGATGGACTCCTGCGGCCGGACCGTCCTGTTCGTCGACGCCCGGGTCGTGGACGAGGACGGCAAGGACGTGCCCGACGGCACGCCCGGCGAGATCGTCTACAGGTCACCGCAGTTGTGCGAGGGGTACTGGGACAAGCCCGAGGAGACCGAAGCGGCTTTCAGGGACGGCTGGTTCCACTCCGGCGACCTCGCGGTGCGGGACGCGCACGGCTACTTCACGATCGTCGACCGGGTGAAGGACGTCATCAACTCCGGTGGTGTGCTGGTCGCTTCACGCCAGGTCGAGGACGCCCTCTACACACACGAGGCGGTCACCGAGGTCGCGGTGATCGGCCTGCCCGACGAGCGGTGGATCGAGGCCGTCACGGCGGTCGTCGTTCCGCGCGGCGAGGTCACGGAAGCCGAACTGATCGACCACGCGCGGGAGAAGCTCGCCCACTTCAAGGCGCCGAAGCGGGTGCTGTTCGTGGACGAGCTGCCGCGGAACGCCAGCGGGAAGATCCTGAAACGGGAGTTGAGGGACCGGTTCGCCGGTTAGCGGGGACGCAGGTCGACGATCCGGCGGATCTTTCCGACGGACCGCTCCAGGGACTCCGGTTCGACGATCTCGACGGCAACCGACACACCGATACCGTCCTTCACGGCCGCCGCGATGGCCCGCGCTGCCGCGTCGCGGGACCCGGGTGCGGCGCCCGGCCGGGCTTCGGCCCGCACGGTGAGGGCGTCGAGGCGGCCTTCACGGGTGAGGCGGAGCTGGAAGTGGGGCGCGACCCCCGGGGTGCGCAGGACGATCTCCTCGATCTGGGTGGGGAAGAGGTTCACCCCGCGCAGGATCACCATGTCGTCGCTGCGGCCGGTGACCTTCTCCATCCGCCGGAACACCCGTGCCGTGCCCGGCAGCAGCCGGGTCAGATCCCGGGTCCGGTACCGGACGACGGGCATCGCCTCCTTGGTGAGCGAGGTGAACACCAGCTCACCCTGCTCACCGTCCGGCAGCACCTCCCCGGTGATCGGATCGACGATCTCGGGGAAGAAGTGGTCCTCCCACACATGGAGCCCGTCCTTGGTCTCCACACACTCCTGCGCGACGCCCGGGCCGATCACCTCCGACAGCCCGTAGATGTCGACGGCGTCGATCGCGAACCGCTCCTCGATCTCCCGGCGCATCTCCTCCGTCCAGGGCTCGGCACCGAAGACACCCACCCGCAGGGAGGTGCCGCGCGGATCGACGCCCTGCCGTTCGAACTCGTCGAGGAGGGTCAGCATGTACGACGGGGTCACCATGATGATTCCGGGTTCCAGGTCCTGGATGAGCTGGACCTGCCGGGCCGTCATGCCACCGGACGCGGGGACGACCGTACAGCCGAGCCGTTCGGCGCCGTAGTGTGCGCCGAGCCCACCGGTGAACAGCCCATAGCCGTACGCCACATGCACGACGTCCCCGGGCCGCCCGCCCGCGGCCCGAAGGGAACGCGCCACCATGTCCGCCCACAGGGAAAGATCGTTGTCGGTGTAGCCGACCACTGTGGGGCGCCCGGTGGTCCCGCTGGAGGCATGGATGCGACGCACATGGTCCCGGGGCACGGCGAACATCCCGTACGGATAGTTCTCGCGCAGGTCCGCCTTGGTGGTGAAGGGGAAGTGAGCCAGGTCGGCCAGGGACCGGCAGTCCTCCGGCCGGACACCCGCCTTGTCGAAGGACTCGCGATAGAACGGCACGTTCTCGTACGCGTGCCGGAGCGAGTGCCGCAAGCGCTCCAACTGCAACGCCCGCAACGACTCGGCGTCCAGCCGTTCCCCCGAGTCCAGCAGCTCCGTCGCATCCGCCATCGGACCGTCCCTTTCACCCATCGCCGCATTCCGGGCGACCGATCATTCGGTCGTGGTGCTGTGGATCAGTAATCCAGGCGATTCGCGTGGAGGCAAGGGGTCGGCGCACATTGTGGTCGGGGCCGGCACGTGCCTCGTCGGCTTGCGCTCATGGAACCGTCGGCGCTCTGCCCTGGGCAGAGGAGGAGTACCCGTGGCCGCTACTGCGGATAGGTTCCCCGGCATGGACACCGTCAAGGCGAACGGCATCACCCTGGCGTACCGGGCGTGGGGCCCCGAGGACGCGCCGCCCGTTCTGCTGTTGCACTGCCGGGGCGCCGACGGCGCCGACTGGACCGGGATCGCCGAGAGACTCGCCGCGGAGCCGCACCCGCGCCGGGTGTACGCGCCCGACCTGCGCGGTCACGGTCGCAGTGACTGGCCGGGCGAGGCGCCGGGTGCCTACGCGTACGAAGCGATGCGCGACGACATGCGCGGCTTCCTGACCGCGCTCGGTGTCGGCAGTACCGACGTCGTGGGCCATTCGCTCGGCGGAATCGTCGCCTGCCTCCTCGCTCAGAGTGCACCCGGGGTCGTCCGGCGCCTGGTCCTGGAGGACGTGCCCGCGCCGCTACCCCTCGACCCGCCTCGACCGCCCGCACCCGCGTCGGCTCCGGACTCCGACCCGTCCTTCGACCGGGCCATGCTGCTGGCCACCGACGAGCAGCGCAACGCACCCGACCCCATGTGGTGGGACCACATGGGGCGGATCACCATGCCCACGTTGCTCATCGCAGGCGGACCCACCAGTCCGATCCCGCAGGAAGAGATCGCGATGATGGCGTCAGTGATCCCCGACGCCCGGCTGGTGACCGTCGGCGGAGGTCATCTGGTGCACGAGAGCAGGCCCGAGGAGTTCCTGGCCGCCCTGGTGCCCTTCCTGGAAGCGCGGGACGTCACTTCGCGAACGCCGTCATGAAGCGGTCACGGAACTTGTCCATGCCCCACACGGGCGCGTTGTCGGCGGGCTTGAGGCCCTCGGTCCAGTTCCAGTCGGCCACCCGGTCCAGCACCTTCGGGTCCTTGGCGACGATCGTGATCGGCACATCCCTGTTGGCGGAGCCCTTGGTGACCGTCGGGACGGGCTGGTGGTCGCCGAGGAAGACGAGGACCGTGTTGTCGTCGCCGTAGCGCTGCATCCACTGGGTCAGGCTGTCCACGGAGTACTGGATGGCCTTGCGGTACTCGGTGCGCACGCGGTCCTGGCTCTTCCAGACCTCCGTCGGGTTCGTGCCCTCCTTCTTGATCTGCTCGAAGACCGAACCGTCCCCGAGGTCGTTCCAGTCGATCGTGTGGGCGATCGGCGACCAGGGGTTGTGGCTGGACGCCAGGATGATCTCCGCCATGATCGGGTCACGGTTCTTCTTGCCGTGCTCCAGCTTCTGGAAGGCCTCCAGGCTGAACTGGTCCGGCACCGGCGTCCAGCTGAAGTAGGGGCCCTTGTAGCCGAGATGCGTGGAGTCGTAGATGTGGTCGAGGCCGAAGTACTTGCCCTCGGGCCAGGACTTGCGCACACCCGGCACGATGCCGACCGTGCGCCAGTCGCCGGTCTTCTGGAAGTAGCTGGTGAGGGTCGCGCGGTCACTGCCGGTGAGGTTCAGGTACCGCTGCTGGTTCTTGACCCACAGGCCGGACAGGAACGTCGAGTGGGCCATCCAGCTGCCGGCGCCGGTCACGGGGGACGTCAGCCAGCCGCTGCGGGACGCGAAACCGGCCGCCTTGAGCGTTGCGTCGCCCTTCTTGAGGGTCGCGTCCATCTCCGGTGCCATCGCCGGGTCGTCGATCGCCACCCGGCCGTAGCTCTCGATGAACGTGAACAGCACGTCCTTGCCGTGCAGTCCGGTCAGGAGCTGGTCGGGCGGGGTGGCGGCGAAGGCGTCGACGGCGGACTGCTTCTCGAAGACCTGGGCGTCGCCCAGCCCGTTGCGGACCTGCTGCACGCGGTTGGCGAGGAACTCGGTGTTGCCCTTGGTGGCGAACGTGACACCACCGAACTGCACGCCCACCGTGAAGCATGTGACCCACACGGTGCCGAGGACGAGGATCGTGCCGACGGACGTGGAACGGTTCCGGGACATCACGTTCGTCAGCCGCACCATCGCCCACGTGCACAGCGCGAGCAGGGCGAGGAACAGGACGATCACCCCGATCACCGCGAGCACCTCGCCGGTGCGGCCGAACGTCTCCTTGAGCCAGTCCGTCACGTTGCCCAGCATGATCCAGTCGAAGACAAGGTCGAACGGCCGGGCCAGCGTCTGGTAGAAGCCCATGTCCATGAACTTCATGACCGCGAACAGCCCGAGGAACAGCCCCGAGACGACGGCGGCGATCCGGCGTGCTTTCGGCGGCAGTACGAGGAGGACGGCCACGAGGACGATCGCCTCGACGGGGAGACGGAAGAACGACCGCAGGTTCATGTGGTCGAGCCGGTTGGGGAAGAGCAGCACCAGCAGCACCAGCAGACCGGCCAGCACGCTCGTCCCGACGGACACCCCGCGTGCGGTACGGGGGTAGCGGCGGCGCCAGCCGAACCAGCCGGGGCGCGGGGAGCCGGGCGGGTCGGGTGGGCCGGTCTCGTGACCGGCCTCGGAGAGCACCGCGTCCTCGGTGGACTCGGTTGACTCAGTGGACTTCGTGGACTCGGCAGCCCGGGGCTCCTCCACGGCCTCCCCCGTCACACCTTCCCCCGTCGCACCCCCACCTTCCGCTTCGGCCTCGTCCTGAGCGGTGTCCGGCAGTTGGCGAGAGCGAGTGAAGAGTGACACCCGGTGGTCCTTCCGTGCGGTCTTGCGGTGGCGTGCGGTCCTGCCGCGATGGCATGACGAACGGGGCCCGCTGACCGAGCCTGCCACCACCAGTACGTTCGCACGTCACGTTCGGTTCAATCGCACGGGGTCGGAAGTGTGCCCTCACCCGTCCGCCGCCACCGCCACCTTCTGGGCCCACCGGTAGTCCGCCTTGCCGCTCGGGGAGCGGTGGATGGATTCCGCTATCACCAGCTGACGCGGGACCTTGTACCCCGCGAGCCGCGGGCGGCAGTGCGTCTGGAGTTCGTCCAGGGACATCCGGGACGCCCCCGTGCGCAGCTGCACCACCGCCGCCACATGGTGCCCCCACTTCACGTCCGGCACTCCGGCCACGAGCGCGTCGTACACGTCCGGATGCGCTTTGAGGGCCTGTTCGACCTCCTCCGGGTACACCTTCTCGCCGCCCGTGTTGATGCACTGCGAGCCCCGTCCGAGAACGGTGACCACGCCCTCCTCGTCGACGGTGGCCATGTCGCCCAGCAGCACCCATCGCTGCCCGTCCTTCTCGAAGAAGGTCTCGGCGGTTTTCCGCGGGTCGTTGTAGTAGCCGAGCGGGACGTGTCCGCACTGCGCGACCCGCCCCACCTCGCCCACGGCGACGGGTTCGTATGTGGCCGGATCGACCACCTGCGTACGGGAGTTGACCCGGACGCGGAAGCCCCGCTCGGGCCCGGAGTCGTCGGTCGCCGTGCCGTTGAAGCCGGACTCGGAGGAGCCGAAGTTGTCGAGCAGCATGGCGTTCGGGACGAGTGCCCGGAACTGCCTGCTCACCGTGTCCGACATGATCGCGCCCGACGAGGACACGCTGTACACCGACGACATGTCGGTGCCCTTCATCGGACCCTCCAGCGCGTCGATGAGGGGCCGCAGCATCGCGTCGCCCACCAGCGAGATCGCGTTGACCCGCTCCGCCTCGATGGTCCGCAGCACCTCTTCGGGCTCGAACTTGCGGTGCAGTACGACCCGTTGGCCGAAGTTGAAGCCGATGAGCGCCGTCAGCGTGGAGGTGCCGTGCATCAGCGGGGGAGTGGGGAAGAAGGTGATGCCCGAACCGCCCGCGGCGACCCGCTCGGCGAGCTCCTCGGGCCTCTTGACCGGTTCGCCGGTCGGTGCCCCGCCGCCCAACCCCGAGAAGAACAGGTCCTCCTGACGCCACATCACGCCCTTGGGCATGCCCGTGGTGCCGCCGGTGTAGATGATGAACTGGTCGTCGCCCGAGCGCGCCGGGAACCCGCGCTCAGCCGACCCGGCGGCCTCCGCGTCGGCGAAGTCCACCACCGGCAGTCCGGTCGGTTCCGCGGCCCCGACCCGCACCAGATGCCGTAGCCGTTCCGCGCGCGGCAGCGCTGCCGCCACCCGGCCTGAGAACTCCGTGTCGAAGACGAGGCCGGTCAGATCGGCGTCCCGGTAGAGATAGACCAACTCGTCTTCCACGTAACGGTAGTTGACGTTCACCGGCACGATCCGCGCTTTCATGCAGCCCAGCAGCGTCTGCACGTACTCCACGCCGTTGTAGAGGTGCAGCCCGACGTGCTCGCCGGGCCGTATCCCGCTGTCCAGCAGATGGTGGCCGATCCGATTGGCCGCGGCGTCCAGTTCCGCGTACGTCAGCCGGTGCTCCGCACCCGTACCGGGAATGTCGAGGTACGCGAGCGCCGCACGCTCCGGCACCACGTCGACGACCGACTCGAACAGGTCGGCAAGGTTGTACTCCACCGTTCCTCCTGTGCTGGTGCGGTCCGGCTCTGTGGCGGTTCGCCGTCATCAGAGCAAAGGGCGGCGTGACTGTGAAGGGTTCGCGCGAAGAAATCTGACTGACTGTCAGAAAACCCTTGAAGTGCTTCGGCGCCTCCTGCAACCTGTTCTCGTTCTGGCAGAGGGGAGACGGGCGATGGGTGGGACCGAACACCTCGACATCCAGCGCGAGGGCGCCACACTGGTGCTCACGCTCAACAGGCCGGAGGCGAAGAACGCGCTCTCGTTGCCGATGCTGGTCGGCCTCTACGACGGCTGGGTGGAGGCGGACGCGGACGACTCGATCCGCTCGATCGTCTTCACCGGCTCCGGCGACTCGTTCTGCGCCGGCATGGACCTCAAGGCCCTCGCGGGCAAGGGCACCGGAGGCGAGCAGTACCGCGACCGGCTGACCGCCGACCCGGACCTGCACTGGAAGGCGATGCTGCGCCACCACCGACCCCGCAAACCGGTGATCGCGGCGGTCGAGGGCTACTGCGTGGCAGGCGGCACGGAGATGCTCCAGGGCACCGACATCCGGGTCGCCGGCGAGTCCGCGACCTTCGGCCTCTTCGAGGTCAAGCGCGGCCTGTTCCCGATCGGCGGCTCCACGGTCCGCCTGCAGCGGCAGATCCCGCGTACCCATGCGCTGGAGATGCTGCTCACGGGGCGGCCGTACACCGCACGGGAGGCCGCCGGCATCGGCCTGATCGGGCATGTCGTCCCGGACGGCACGGCTCTCGACAAGGCCCTGGAGATCGCCGAACTGATCAACGGGTGCGGTCCGTTGGCGGTTGAGGCGGTGAAGGCCTCGGTGTACGAGACGGCGGAGATGACGGAGACGGATGGGCTGGCCGCCGAGTTGAAGCGGGGGTGGCCGGTCTTTGACACCGCCGATGCGAAGGAAGGCGCCCGTGCCTTCGCGGAGAAGCGGCCAGCCGTTTACAAGCGGGCGTAGCGCTGTGTCGGGTTCGGCCGCTTTCGAGCTGCGCCTTCGTTGTGGCTGGTCGCGCCCACGCGGCGGAGCCGCACATGTCACCGCCCCGCGCCCCTGAAGGGGCGACTTCCCACCGCCCCCTAAGGAGGCACGCGTCTATGGCCGACGTACTCAAGGCCCCGCTCGTCGTCGAATTTCCCTTCACTCGCTCTCTCAGCCCCGTCCAGAGCGCCTTCCTGACCGGTCTTCGTGAACGCGTGGTCCTCGGGGTCAAGACCCGCGACGGCCGCACCCTGGTCCCGCCCGTCGAGTACGACCCCGTGACCGCCGAGGAGATCAGCGAACTCGTGCACGTCGGAACCACCGGCACCGTCACCACCTGGGCCTGGAACCACGAACCCCGTCGCAGCCAGCCGCTGGACACGCCCTTCGCCTGGGTCCTGGTCAAGCTCGACGGCGCCGACACCGCCCTGCTGCACGCCCTCGACGCCCCCGGCCCCGACGCCGTCCGCACCGGCATGCGCGTCCGCATCCGCTGGGCGGAGGAGCCCACCGGTGCCATCACCGACATCGCCTGCTTCGAGCCGTACGACGGCGACGACTCGACGGTCACCGTCCACGCGGGCGAGTTCGAGGACCCGGTGCACGGCATCGTCGCCCAGGCCCGCCTCGACTACACCTACTCACCGGGCCGCGCCCAGACCGCCTACATCAACGCCCTCGCCGAACGCCGGGCCGTCGGCGAGCGCTGCCCGTCCTGCCGCAAGGTGTACGTCCCGCCGAGGGGTGCGTGCCCCACATGTGGCGTGGCCACATCGGAACAGGTGGAAGTAGGGCCGGGCGGCACGGTCACCACGTTCTGCATCGTCAACATCAAGGCGAAGAACCTCGACATCGAGGTGCCGTACGTCTACGCCCACATCGCCCTCGACGGCGCCGACCTCGCCCTGCACGGCCGGATCGGCGGCATCCCGTACGACCAGGTGCGCATGGGTCTCAGGGTGGTGCCGGTGTGGAGCGAGGGCGGCAGTTACCCGGACCACTACCGGCCGAGCGGCGAACCCGACGCGGACTACGAGACGTACAAGGAGCTCCTGTGACCAGCGAAGCAGCCCCGGAGCCCCGCGACATCGCCGTCGTGGCCTTCGCCCAGTCCGACACCCTGCGCTCCACCTCGGACGTCTCCGAGGTGGAGATGCTCATGCCGGTCCTGCACGACGTCCGCGCGCAGACCGGCCTCAAGACCGCCGACATCGGCTTCACCTGCTCCGGTTCCTGTGACTACCTCGCCGGGCGTGCCTTCTCCTTCACCCTGGCCCTCGACGGCGTCGGCGCCTGGCCGCCGATCTCCGAGTCGCACGTCGAGATGGACGGGGCGTGGGCGCTGTACGAGGCGTGGACCAAGCTGCTGTCCGGGGACGCCGACACCGCGCTCGTGTACTCCTACGGCAAGTCGTCGCCCGGCTCCCTGCGCGACGTGCTCACCCGCCAGCTCGACCCGTACTACGTCGCCCCCCTGTGGCCCGACTCCGTCGCCCTCGCCGCCCTCCAGGCCCAGGCCCTCATCGACGCGGGCGACACGGACGAGGCCGAACTCGCCGCGATCGGCGCCCGCAGCCGCGCGACCGACAACCCCCGCGCCCAGCTCAAAGGCCCGGTTCCGCACGGGGACTACCTCGTACGGCCGCTCCGCACCGGCGACTGCCCGCCCATCGGCGACGGGGCCGCCGCGGTGATCCTCGCCGCCGGGGAGCGGGCCAGGGAACTGTGCTCACGCCCCGCCTGGATCCGCGGGATCGACCACCGCATCGAGGCGCACTCCCTCGGCGTCCGCGACCTCACCGAATCGCCCTCCACCCGCCTCGCCGCCGAGAAGGCGGGCGCCTTCGAACGGCCCGTGGACACAGCCGAGTTGCACGCGCCGTTCACCTCCCAGGAAGTCGTCCTGCGCAAGGCCCTCGGGCTCGGCGACGAGGTCGTCGTCAACCCGTCCGGCGGGGCCCTCGCAGCCAACCCGATGATGGCCGCCGGGCTCGCCCGCATCGGCGAGGCCGCCGCCCGCATCCACCGGGGCGAGTCCGACCGGGCCCTCGCCCACGCCACCTCCGGGCCCTGCCTCCAGCAGAACCTGGTCGCCGTACTCGAAGGGGATCCCCGATGAGCAAGGAGCCCGTGGCCGTCGTAGGCATCGGCCAGACCAAGCACGTCGCGGCCCGCCGGGACGTGTCGATCGCCGGGCTCGTCCGGGAGGCGGCCCGAAGGGCGCTCGACGACGCCGAGCTGACCTGGGCCGACGTCGACGCCGTGGTGATCGGCAAGGCGCCCGACTTCTTCGAGGGCGTCATGATGCCGGAGCTGTACCTGGCCGACGCGCTCGGCGCGGTGGGCAAGCCGATGCTGCGCGTGCACACAGCCGGCAGCGTCGGCGGGTCCACGGCACTGGTAGCCGCCAACCTGGTGGCTTCCCGGGCACACTCCACGGTCCTCACCCTCGCCTTCGAGAAGCAGTCCGAGTCCAACGCCATGTGGGGCCTGTCCCTCCCGATCCCCTTCCAGCAACCCCTGCTGGCCGGTGCCGGCGGCTTCTTCGCACCGCACGTGCGCGCGTACATGCGGCGCACCGGCGCGCCCGACACGGTCGGCTCGCTGGTGGCGTACAAGGACCGCCGCAACGCCCTCAAGAACCCGTACGCGCATCTGCACGAGCACGACATCACCCTGGAGAAGGTCCAGGCCTCGCCCATGCTCTGGGACCCGATCCGCTACTCGGAGACCTGCCCGTCCTCCGACGGCGCCTGCGCGATGGTGCTCACCGACCGGCCCGGTGCCGCCCGCGCTCCCAGGCCTCCCGCCTGGATGCTGGGCGGCGCCATGCGCAGCGAGCCCACCCTCTTCGCCGGCAAGGACGCGGTGTCGCCGCAGGCCGGCAAGGACTGCGCGGCCGACGTGTACCGGCAGGCCGGGATCGCCGACCCGCGCCGCGACATCGACGCCGTCGAGATGTACGTGCCGTTCTCCTGGTACGAGCCCATGTGGCTGGAGAACCTCGGCTTCGCCGCCGAGGGCGAGGGCTGGAAGCTGACCGAGGCCGGGGTCACCGAGCTGGACGGCGACCTTCCCGTCAACATGTCGGGCGGTGTCCTGTCCACCAACCCGATCGGCGCCTCCGGCATGATTCGCTTCGCGGAGGCCGCGCTCCAGGCCCGCGGACAGGCCGGGGAACACCAGGTGGACGGCGCCCGCAGGGTCCTCGGACACGCCTACGGCGGCGGATCCCAGTTCTTCTCCATGTGGCTCGTGGGGTCCGAACCCCCGGATGCGTGAAATGCCTGCGGAAAGGTCCCCCTCACGTGGCCTGTCGGCGGCCGAAGTGGATCGCTAGGCTGGCCGCGGACGACGCAATCGGGAGGAGCACGGACGTGGCCGAGACCACCATCCAGCAGCAGCCGCTCATGGGCTGGGACAAGCCGGAGCTGGACCTGAGCAACGCCGATTGGCACTCGAGCAGCCGCGGTCGGGGGGATGTCCAGATCGCCTTCGTCGAGGGGTTCATCGCGATGCGCAACAGTGGCCGCCCGGAGAGCCCTTCCCTGATCTTCACCCCCGCGGAGTGGGGCGCGTTCGTGTCAGGGGCGCGGGAAGGAGAGTTCGACCTCACCTGAGGGTGAGCACACGGGGGTGCGCCGCCCGGGACGGAACGCCCGACGCGGCCCACCTCCTGCCGGGGCCGGACACTGGGCCGGCGGCGCCGAACGCGTCGTACTCCGGCGGCCGTTGCCATGCCCCCCGCGCCGTGTGCGTCACGTCCTGGAGGATCATTCGTCGCAGGAGTCGTGCGAACCGCCCCTTCACCGGGGCCGGGGTGGCCCGGCATGGCGAGCGGCACAGGGCGCAGGGGGAGGGGCCGTGACGTCGAAGGCGGCCAGGCAGCGGTTCAAGAAGGCCGAACGGCTGCGGGCGTTCCGTGAGGCACAGCGGAACCGGCGGCCGGAGCGGCTGCGCGAGAGGGTGCGCAGGGCCTTTGCGGCCCTGGTGGGCATCGCGTTCGGCGTGGTGCTGACCGGCTATGCGGGCCTGATGCTCGCCGGCGCCGTCGGACTGACCGGGACCTCGGAGTACCTGCGTGTGGACGCGTGCGCGGTGGTGCGGAACGGCAACAAGCCGATGACGGAATGCCACGGTCAACTGCTGTCCGCCGACGGCCGGTCGATCGACACCGACGCGGTCATCGCGGCCGACGCCCGCATCGGATCCACGATCGCCGTACGCGACCAGCCGCTCGTCGGCCTGGAGACACTGGGCTTCAGAGCCGTGTCCGGCTGGGCGGCCCTGACGGTGACGGGGCTGTTGGTCCTCGGCTTCGGGATGATCACGGGGCTCACCCTGTGCGGCTGGGTCGCCGCGTCGGCGACGGGTCCGCTGACGGTACTCGTGCTCGCAGCGGCGAGTGCCGTCGGCGGCCTGACCTACGGGCTCGCCGTCCTGTACGAACACGTCTTCTAGGCAGGTCCCCAGTGGACCGACAAGGGCCCGCCCGGCACCCCGGAGGCGTACGCTGAGGTGCCTGTAGGTCACGGTGCGCGCTCGCTCCCCGCGCGGGTCCGCCATCGTGACGGGGGGTGCGCCATGGTGCAGCGCAGCGCGCGCAGCAGAAAAGCTCTCCTGGAGCGGGAGAGTGAACTCGCCGCCGTCGACGAGGCGTTGGGAGAGCTCACCGGGCTGCGCACGGACGGCGCCGAACCCCACACAGGCCCGCGTGGCGCCCTGCTCGCCGTCGCAGGGCGGGCCGGGATCGGCAAGACGACCCTGCTCACCGAGGTCCGCCGCCGCGCCGCCGCCCGGGGCTGCACCGTGCTGGCCGCCCGTGGCGGCGACCAGGAGCAGCGCGTCGCCTTCCATGTCGCCCGGCAACTCCTGCAACCCCAGTTCGCCGGCGCGGCCGAAGCCGATCTCCGGGCACAGCTGGGCAGTTGGTACGACATCGTCGGTCCCGCACTCGGCCTGTGCGCCCCCACCGACGGTGCGCCGCCCGACCCGCAGGGCCTGCGCGACGGACTCGACTGGGTGCTCACCCATCTCGCCGTCCTGCGCGCCCCCATGGTGCTGGTGCTGGACGACGCCCACTGGGCCGACCCCGAATCGCTGCGCTGGCTGGCCGCCTTCGCACCCCGTGTCGAGGAACTCCCCATCCTGGTCGTCGTCGCCTACCGGCCCGACGAACTCCCCGACCACGCCGAGCCGTTCAGGGCACTGCCCGGCCGGGCCGGCGGACGCCCGCTCGACCTGGAACCGTTCAGCGCCGTCGCCGTCGCCCGTCTCGTACGGGAGGCGCTCGGCGTGCACGCCGACGACGCGTTCTGCCGGGAGTGCTGGGCCGTCACCGCGGGCAACCCCTTCGAGACGGTCGAACTGGCCGCCAAGGTGCGTGACCGCGGCTTCGCCCCGACCGAGGGCGCGGCGCACCTGCTGCGTGATCTCGCGGCCGCGGTGAAGGGCAGCGGCCTGGTCGCCCGCCTGGAACGCCTCGGCACCTCGACCGTCCGCTTCGCCTGGGCCTGCGCGGTCCTCGGCACCGAGATCCATCCGCTGCTCGCCGCCGCCGTCGCCGGCCTCGGCCACGAGGAGGCCGCCGACGCGGCCGACGCGCTGCGCGGCGCGCGCATCCTCACCGGTGTCGAGTCCCTGGAGTTCGTCCACCCGCTCATCGCGACCGCCGTGTACCGGGCCATCCCGGCCGGGTTCCGGGTCGCGCTGCACGGCCAGGCCGCCTGGTGCGTGGTCAACGACGGACGCGGTTCGGCCGCCGCCGCCCGCCATCTCCTGGAGACCCACCCCGACGGCGACCCCTGGGTCGTGCAGCAACTGCGCGCCGCCGCGGCCGAGACCCTCCGCTCGGGCGCGCCCGACGCCGCCCGCAGTTACCTCGCCCGCGCCCTGCGCGAACCCCCGGCCTTCGAGGACCGGGCCACCGTCCTGTACGAGCTGGGCAGCGCCTCCCTGCTCACCGAACCGGCCACCACGGTCAACCACCTGCGCGCCGCCCTGGAAGAGCCCATCGCCGCCCCCGACCTGCGCCACCGCATCGTCTACCGGCTCTCCCAGGTCCTCGCCCACAGCGACCGCCTCGCCGAGGCGTCCGACACCCTCGCCCGCGAGATCAAGGTCACCGGCGACGCCCGCGTCAAGCTGCGCATGGTCGCCGAACAGTTCATGTGGGACGCCTTCCGCGCCGACGAACCCGACCACCCCTCACGCTCCCGGCGCCTCACCAAACTCGCCGACCGGCTCACCGGCCGCGACCTCACCGAGCGGTACATCATCGGTCTGCGCACCTGGGACGCCGTCCTGCGCGGCGAACCCGCGCACGTCGCCCTGCACCACGCCGAGCGCGCCCTCGCCGGGGGCCTGGGCTGGGCCGACCCCGACCGCGGCTTCGAGGTTCCCGTCCTGGTCGCCCTCGCCTTCATGTACGCCGACCGCCCCGGCCGTACCGAGGAACTCTTCGCCGCCGGGATCGCCGACTTCGAACGGCAGGGCTGGCGCGGCGCCCACCTCTCCTTCGCCTACACCCTCCTCGCCTACGTCCGCTTCCGCCGCGGCCGTCTCGCCGAGGCTGAGGACTTCGTCCGCGCGGGACTGCGTCTCGCCGAGCGAGTCGGCCCGGGCACCCCGGCCCACTGGTACGCCGTGGGCATCCTCATCGAGGTACTTCTCGCCCGCGGCCGGGTCACCGAGGCCGCCCGGGTCGCCGAGGACTACTCCTTCAACGCCCCGTTCCCGGCCGTCGTGGTCTTCCCCGACGCCCAGACCGTGTACGGCGAGCTCCTGCTGGCCCGCGGCCTCCCCAAGGAAGCGGCCGCCGAGCTGGCCGCCGCGGGTCGCCGCCTGGAACCGCGCGGCATGCGCAACCCCGCATGGTGCCCCTGGCAGCTCCACCTGGCCCGCGCCGAGAGCCACGACGCCCCGGAGCGCGCCGTCGTCACCGCCCTCGAAGCGGTCGCCCGCGCCCGCCAGTTCGGCGCCCCGTCCGCCGTGGGCCAGGCGTTGCGGCTGGCCGCGGAGGTCTCTTCGGGCTCGGCCCGCGTGAAACTCCTGGAGGAGTCGGTCACCCACCTGGAGCGCTCCCCGGCCGCCTACGAGCTCGCCTGCGCGCTGGTGGCCCTCGGCACGGAACTCCGTCGCACCGGCCGGGCCCGCGAGGCCGCGGAACACCTCTACCGGGGCCTGGACACGGCCGTGCAGTGCGGCGCCGACGGCCTGGTCGAGACCGCTCGCGACGAACTGGCCGCCGCCGGCCTGCGCCCCCGCCGGCTGCACAGCACGGAGACCGACACCCTCACGGCGCGCGAGCGCACGGCGGCCGGCCTGGCCGCACAGGGGCGCACGGAGGCCGAGACGGCGAAGGAGATGCACGTGGACGAGCCGACGGCGGTGCGCCTGCTGTCCGCGGTCTACCGCAAGCTGGGAACGGACAGCACCGGTTTGCGGGACGTGGTCGATCCCGCCTGAGGAGTGCGGGCCCACCGAGTCGCGGCCGCGCCGTGCAGAAGTGGTCAACGCCCGCTCACCCGCGGTCGCCCGACCACCTGCGCGTCCCAGTACCATGGGCGCATGTCGTTCCTCCGCCGTCGCGCCACTCCCGCCGGTCCAGACTTCGACGTGCTGGCCATGGACCCGGGCGACTGGCCCGGCAACCTCGGCGCCGGGCTCCTGCCCGCCCCCGACGGCACCTGCCAGGGCGTCTTCCTGCGCTACGACCTCTTCGGCGGCCGCGGCCCCGCCATGGTCATCGGCAACCTCCCCGAGGGCGCCCCGGCCCGGGAGGTGCCCGAGGGCCAGGTTCCCTTCGAGGTGGCGCAGCTGCTGATCGCGCTGGAGAACGACGAGGAGGTGACCGTCGTCAGCAGCGAGGACATGCCGGTGATGCAGGGCGACAACCTGCTGATCGTGCGCCGCCTCAAGCTCTCCGAGAGCCGGATCTCCTGCGTCCAGTTCGACCGCAGCGACAACGTCCTGGTGACCATCGCCGCCTGGGACCGCCCCATCACGGACGACCTCTACGCCCTCCTGAAGCCGCTGCCCGCGGAGCTTTTCCAGCAGGGATGACCGTCGGGGGCGCGGCTCACCGAGGGAGGCCAGCCTCCTTCCGGGACCGCCGGGTGCCGACGGTCAGGTGGCGGCCTCACCCGCGATGAGTGCAACCGCCACCTGCCGGACGTCGCCCACCAGGGAACCTGTCCCGATCAGTGCCGGGCCGAGCGCTTCACGTCGACGTCCGCCGCCCGCACGAACGCCACCCGGTGGCCGTACTGGATCTCGTAGTACAGATCCTTGCCGACCACGACCCGGTGCGATCCGGTCGCGAACGTGACCGCGTAGTAGTACTCACCCGGCACCCGGTCGCCGACCACGTACCTCTGGTCCTTGAGCACCTTGTACGGCAGTGGTGACACCGCCTGCGCGGGCACCCCCGTCGGATAGGCGGAGGCCTCGGGGTAGGCGCGGCCGTACACCGGGACGCTGTCGAGTCCTTCCTTCGGTGTCACGACGAGGCCGGAGGCGTTGACCGCCGTGGGGTGCTTCCTCGGGTTTCTGAACCAGGCCTTCTGCCCCAGGTACCAGATCGCCGTCCACTCGCCGGCACGGTCGGCGACCGCGTACTGCTGGCCGGTGGAGACCCGCGACGACAGGTCGTTGACGTCGGTCGTGGGGACCTTGCCGACACCGATGTCCGTGATGAGGGGGGCGCTCTCGTCGGGTGCGGAGTAGAGCCGCACCTCGCTCGAACCGTGGGACGCGCAGGGTTGCCCCTTGGCGACGCAGCCCGTGTACTGCGGCTGGTTGGCCGCGTAGTCCGGCCGGATCGTCACCATGCCGCCCTGCCGGCCTGCGGTGGACCTGAAGGGGTGGCCCAGCAGCTCGAAGTAGTGCCGCCAGTCCCAGTACGGGCCGGGGTCCGTGTGCATGCCGGCGACGGTCGAGGTCGTCGGACCCGGCACGTTGTCGTGGCCGATGATGTGCTGCCGGTCCAGCGGGATGCGGTACTTCGCGGAGAGGTACCGCACCAGCCGCGCCGAGGACCGGTACATCGCCTCCGTGTACCAGGCGTCCGGATTGGCCAGGAAGCCCTCGTGCTCCAGACCGATCGACTTGGCGTTGATGTACCAGTTGCCCGCGTGCCAGGCCACGTCCTTCGCCTTCACGTGCTGGGCGATGTGACCGTCGGTCGAGCGCAGGGTGTAGTTCCACGACACATAGGTCGGGTCCTGTACCAAGTTGAGGACACCCTCCCAGGCGCCCTCCGTGTCATGGATGACGATGTACTTGATGCTCTGCGAGGCAGGGCGGTCGCCCAGGTCGTGGTTGCCGTAGTCGTTGTCCCCGAACTCCTTGTACGGCGCCGGGATCCACTCGCAGGACACGGTCCGCGGGCACTCGGTGCTGCCCGTGTCGAGCTTCCGCAGGCCCGCCCGCGTGAGCTGGGCGGTGTCGGGGGCGAGACCGGGCTGGGCGGCCAGGGCGATCCGCTGACCGGCGTCGGTGGTGCGCTCCTCGCCGGTGCGCAGCACGTCGTAGACGTCGTCGGCGTACGCGGCCGCCGTCGCGCTGTCGTCCGCGCCGGAGAAGCGGGCCACGGCGCCGTACCAGTCCGCCGGGTCCTGGCTCAGTGGCTCGCCCAGTTCCTTCTGGGCGGCGGCCAGCAGGGCGGCCCCTCCGGCGACGTTCGCCGCGGGGTCGGCGCGCAGTTCCCCGGCGCTCAGACCGGTCAGCCCGGCCGCCTTCGGTAGGGTCTCCAGCCGGGCCGGGACGTCGCTGGTCACCGGAATCCTCGCCTCGGGGAGCAGGGCCGCGCGGGCGCTGTCACCGCGGGCGTCCTCCGTGCCCTCGCTGTGGTGCGGTGCCGACGCGAGTGCCGTACGGGCGTCGGTGAGGTGCATCGGACCGTAGCCGCCGGTGACGCTCGGCGCTCCGGCGTGGCCGTCCCAGCGCGACTGGAGATAGGAGACGCCGAGCAGGACGCTCTGCGGCACGTGGTACTCGGCGGCGGCCGAGGCGAAGGCCCGCTGGAGGCCCGCCGAGGACACCCCGGACGCGGACCGGTCCGCCTCGGACGGGGCGGCGCCGAGCAGTGGCAGCAGCAGGGCCGCGCCCGCCAGGGTGCCGACCACTCTCCGGGCGGATCCGGCGGCTCTGTTGGGGTCGGTCGAGGATCCTCGCAATGCAGCCTCCTGGGACGGTCGGGCGCGATGAGCCGTACGGGGCCGGGGCGTGCGTCAGTGGTACCGGCTTGCCGACGATCCGTCAATCATGCCCAGAGGCAGGCGATTCCCCTTGTCAATGAGGGGTGGCGGGAGTTTCGTGGCGGGCGCTTCCAGGCCTGCGGGGCATCAGAGGTGTACACCAATGTCCCGCTGCTCAGAAGCGGTGAGAAAGGGTCGCGCATACGAAGGTCCGCGGCGCCCCACTCCACCGGGCGTACCGCGGACCTCCGTCCCCGTCAGCGAGTGCCGACCGCCGCGCGCACGGCCCGACGGGCCAGCTGGCAGTCGTCGTGCAGCCGCCTCAGCAGCAGCCGCTGTTCCTCGCCGGACGGCGCGGCACTCGGGTGGGCCGCGCCCGGTGCCGCCGGGGTCGAGTCGTGCATGGAACGCTGCACGGCCATCTCGTAGGTACGGATCTCACGGGTCAGTACGAGCATCAGGTTCACCAGGAAGGCGTCCCGCGAGGCCGGGCCCGCCGTCTGGGCGATCTGGCTGATCTGACGCCGGGCCACCGGGGCGTCGCCGAGCACCGACCACAGCGTCGCCAGGTCGTACCCCGGCAGATACCAGCCCGCGTGCTCCCAGTCCACCAGCACTGGACCGGCCGGTGAGAGCAGGATGTTCGAGAGCAGAGCGTCGCCGTGACAGAACTGGCCCATGCCCTGCCGGCCCGCCGAGTGCGCGATGCCGTGCAGGAGTTTCTGGAGATCGCCCATGTCCCGGTCGGTCAGCAGACCCAGCTCGTGGTAGCGGGAGATCCGGGCCGCGTAGTCGAGCGGGGCGTTGAAGGTGCCCGCGGGCGGCCGCCACGCGTTGAGCCGGCAGACCGCGCCGAGCGCTGCCCGGATGTCCGCACGCGGCGGGGCCTCCGCCGGGTGCCGGTGCAGCGCCGCCACCCGGCCGGGCATCCGCTCGATGACCAGGGTGCAGTTGTCCGGGTCCGCCGCGATCAACCGGGGCACCCGCACCGGAGGCCGGTGCCGGACGAACGAGCGGTAGGCGGCTATCTCGTGCCGGATCCGCTCGGCCCATACCGGGGAGTGGTCGAGTAAACACTTGGCGACGGCCGTGCTGCGTCCCGTCGTACCGACCAGGAGCACGGAGCGCCCGCTGCGGCGCAGTACCTGCACCGGGGCGAACTCCGGGCAGATCCGGTGCACCGACGCGATCGCCGTGCGCAGCTGGGCGCCCTGGGGGCCGGACAAGTCGAGTCTCCCGCTGAGCGGTTGGGTGCCGAGCCCCGGAAGCCGCCGTGCCCTGCCCGTACCCGGTACGGGGGCCGTCGGCCGCGCGGGGTCGAGGTAGGGGCCGCCGCCCGCCGGACGGAGATGCGGCGACCGGGGCGGGGCGGACACGGAGGACGATGCTGCGTACATGGGCGAGACAGATCCCTTCGTGTGCCTGCTGTGCCTGGAGAAGCAGTGCGCCGCCCGGCCCGGTCGCCCGGGTGCATCCTGGGGAATGCGTCCGCCTTGTCAGGACGGCGACCGGGTCGGGGTGGCGCGTTCCTACCTGACACCAGATGTGCAGTGGCACACCATCTGGCGCACCCTGGCGAACCCTGGCGAATAGTCCCCGAGCAACTGACACGGGGCTACTGTCAACTCAGCCGAGAACCTGGGGGCTTGACGTGAGCGGACAACCCAACACCCGACTCTCGGACCTGTTCGGCCTGGCCGGCTGGTCCAAGGGCGAACTCGCGAGGCTGGTCAACCGGCAGGCGGCGGCCATGGGCCACCCCCAGCTCTCGACCGACACCTCCCGGGTGCGGCGTTGGATCGACACGGGAGAGATCCCGCGCGATCCGGTGCCGCGGGTGCTGGCGGCTCTGTTCACCGAGCGTCTCGGCCGTGTCGTGACCATTGAGGACCTCGGTCTGGTCCGGCACGGGCGTACGGGGAAACGGCAGGGCGACGGGAGTGCTGATCATCCCGACGGCGTGCCGTGGGCGCCCGGGCGGACCGCCGCGGTCCTCACCGAATTCACGGGAATGGACCTCATGCTCAACCGACGCGGCTTGGTGGGTGCGGGTGCCGCACTCACCGCGGGCTCCGCACTCAGCAGCGCCATGCACGACTGGCTGCACACCGATCCGACACTCACCGCCGACGCCCCCCGGTTCGACGACCCCCTGCATGCCGACCCCGCTGGGTTCGACCGTTACGAGGCCGCCCCCATCGGGTCGCAGGAGATCGAGGAACTGGAGCGCTCGGTCGAGGTGTTCCGGGCCTGGGACGCGGCCCGCGGCGGCGGCCTTCAGCGCAAGGCGGTCGTGGGCCAGCTCAACGAGGTGGGCGGCATGCTCGCCTACCGTCACCCCGACCATCTCCAGCGGCGCCTGTGGGGCGTCGCCGCCAACCTGGCCGTCCTCGCGGGGTGGATGTCGCACGACGTCGGCCTCGAACCCACGGCCCAGAAGTACTTCGTCATCGCCGCCCATGCCGCGCGCGAGGGTGGTGACCGGCCCCGCGCCGGCGAGGCGCTCTCCCGGGCGGCCCGTCAGATGGTGCACCTGGGCCGGCCCGACGACGCACTCGACCTGATGAAGCTCGCCCGGTCCGGTTCCGGCGAACAGGTGCTGCCCCGCACCAGGGCGATGCTCTACACCATCGAGGCCTGGGCGCAGGCCTCGATGGGCAAGGGGCAGGCCATGCGCCGCACCCTCGGACAGGCGGAGGATCTCTTCGTCTCCGACCGGAGCGACGTCCCGCCGCCGAGCTGGATGCAGACCTTCAAGGAGGAGGACCTGTACGGCATGCAGGCCCTGGCCTACCGCACCCTGGCGGAGCACGAGCCGGGTGCGGCAGCGCACGCCCAGCACTACGCGGAGAAGGCCCTGGCCCTGCGGGTCGACGGCCGTCAGCGGTCGAAGATCTTCGACTTCCTCTCGATGGCCTCGGCCTGCTTCATCGCCGACGACCCCGAACAGGCGGACCGGTACGCGCGGTTGGCGCTGATCTCGATGGGCTCCAACAGCTCCCACCGCACCTGGGACCGGCTGCGCCAGATGTACCGGCTCACCGCCCAGTTCTCCGGCTATCCGAAGATCAACGAGCTGCGCGAGGAGATCAGGCTGGCCCTGCCGAAGCCGAAGGGAAGGGGCGGCAACAGCGGACGGGCGTGAGTACGGGCACCGTGAGTTCGGGCATAGGGGCCCGCGCCCGGATACGTCTCCTGCCGGTGCGGGGCTCCGCAGAGCCGGTGCCCCTGTCGTAGCCCCCTATGCGGGCACCTTGGCGATGAGCACGCACGCGTCGTCCGCGCGTTCCGTCTCACCGAACTCCTCCACGACCACCCGCACACAGTCCTGCGCGGTGCGCGCCCCGCCGAAACGGGGGGCCAGGTCCAGGAGCCGGTTCACGGCGGCGGCGTCGCTGTGCCCGGGCACCAGTCCGTCCGTGTGCAGCAGGAGCAGATCGCCCGGTTCGAGGGTCTCCTCGGCCTGGGCGTACACGGCTCCGGAGGTGGCGCCGAGAAGCACGCCGTCGGGGGAGTTCAGCCTGCGCCCCGTCCCGCCCCGGAACAGCAGTGGGGCGGGGTGCCCGGCCTGCGCCCAGACCAGGGTGCGGGTCTCGGGCCGGTAGCGGCAGCAAACGGCGCTGCCGAGGGCCGGCTGCACGGTGGCGTCGAGCAACTGGTTGAGCAGGGCCATCAGTTGGCCGGGCTGGGTGCCGGCCATCGCCATACCGCGTACGGCGCCCAGCAGGGTCGCCATGCCGGAGGCCACGGCCACTCCGTGTCCGGTGAGGTCGCCGACGCTCAGGAGGGTCTCGCCGTCGGCCAGTTCGAGGGCGTCGTACCAGTCGCCGCCGATCAGGGCGCTCGTCGACGACGGCAGATAGTGGGCGGCCAGGTCCAGTATCTCGGGGCCCTGGTGCGGCAGCCGCAGGGAGCCGCGCCACGGCGGCAGCACGGCCTCCTGCAACTCGACCGCGAGCCGGTGTTCGCTCTGGGCGCGCTGCCTGTGGCGTTGTAACGAGTCATGGGTCTCGCCCACCACCCGCTCGCTGCGGCGCAGTTCGCTGACGTCCCGCAGCACGGCCCACATCGAGGCGGTGCTGCCGTCGGCGGCGAGCACGGGCTCGCCCATCATGTGGACGGTGCGCACCTCGCCGCCCGGTCGCACGACACGGAACTCGCCGTCTATGCGCTGCGCGTCGACCAGACAGTCGGTGACCATGGCCGTCAGCTTCGGCCGGTCCTCGTCGAGCACCACGGAAGGGAGCTCGTCGAGAGTGAGCGGAGGGGCGGTGCGGTCACGGCCCAGGATCTGGTACAGCTCCCCGGACCAACTCGCCTCGTCGGTCAGCAGGTTCCACTCCGCGCTGCCGACCCGGCTGAGCAACGAGCCGCGCCGGGGAGCGGGCGGCGCGGCTCGCGCGACGGGTTCCGCCCCGGGCGCCGACGGCACGGGCGCCGGGCCGTCCCGCAGCTGCGCCAAGTGCGCGTCCAGATCGCTGAGTTGATGGAGCGCGAGGTCGTACAGCGCGCGCTGCCAGCGGTCCTGGGGGCCTGAGACATCACTGGGTGCGTCCCGTCGTACGGCATCCACGTCGCCCTTGAGCCGTCGCGCCTGCGAGATGAGCGCGTCGACCGAGCCGCGTCCTGGCGGCTGGGCGGCGGGGCGGTCCGCGGAGAGGTGGGACGACATGACGCACTCCGATGCGGGACGGTTCGACCAAGGCGGGTCGGAGGGACCGTTACGACTGTTGCACAGGCTGCGACGCGCTGTAAGGGATTTGGCGGCACCCGGTACGGTGGTGCGTCTGGCATATGCCACAGTCTTCACGGAGCGGTCGTACCGGGCGTTTCGTCTACGCTGCTCGGTTCCTCAAGTCGTAGGCGCCGTACGCGACTTGACGGGTTGTCGGGGTGGTCGGCCCGGTGTTCATTTATGTGTTCGACGGTCCTGTGTTCTAAGGAGTTTGGCATAGGCGGATCGGGCCGTGCCAGGGGGCGTGGACCGTGGCCGGGGGTGGTGAGGGGTGGGGTCATGGCGACCGGCGGGGTGGCGGGTGCGTGCGGGTTCGTGACCCTGTGGAGGGAGTGCGGCGCCACTGTGATGCAGGTCACATGAATTCACCCCTGCTCCGGCGTAATGCAAACGGCACCTGCGAGGTCGTAAGAACACGTCGGCACAACCGGCCGACTACGCGCCCGCAGGGGGAGACCGAGCATGGACACGACCTTCGAGCAGCCGGCCCACGCCCGTCTGATCACCGCGGAGGACCAGGAACTGCAGGTGCCCGCCACCCTGCGCTACAGCTCCACCGACCCGCTGGCCGTGTGTGTCGACTTCCCGCCCGAGGTCTCCCTGGACGGACGGGGTGTGACCTGGACCTTCGCCCGCGCCCTGCTGGAGGAGGGGCTGAGGGGACCGGCGGGCGGCGGTGACGTGCATCTGTGGCCGTGCGGCCGGGACATCACCGTCGTGGAGTTCCACTCGCCCTTCGGCATGGCCCTCCTCCAGTTCGACACACCTACCCTGCGCCGCTTCCTGCTGCGGACCTACACCGTGGTCGGCGCCGGGGAGGAGGACCTCGACGAGGCGGTCGAGCAGGGGCTCAGCGCGCTCTTCGGGAGCGTCTGAAGGGCGTACCTGGACCGGTGGCCGCCTTCCGTCTCAGTACCGCAGGATCCCCGCGATGCCGTCGGCGCCGCCCAGGGCGCCGTCCGGTACGAAGCGGACGTCGGCGCCGGTCTCCAGGCACTGTTCGACGATCTCGTCCACGATGTCCTCGCGGGCGTCCAGGTCACCGCTCTCGGCCGGCACCAGATGGTCGCCGCCGGCGTCGCGCACGGTCACCCGGTAGTTCTCCTCGACGGCCAGCAGCCGAAGTCGGCCCTCCCGGGCGCTCTGCCAGATCTCGTCCACGCCGGCCGCGAACGCCCGCCGCCCGCGCGCCGATTCGAGCTCCCGGGCCACGGCGTCGGCGCTCTTGCGGACCTCTGCCTCCACCAGCGGCCGCACCGCGTGCCACACCGCGTCCGGGGTGCCGTGCGCGAGCCCGCCGTGCGGAACGTGCACCGCGTTCTTGGTGGCGCTGCCGACATCGTCCAGCGCGGACAGCGCGGCGGTCTCACCGGTGACGTAGAGCGGGCGCGGATCCTCGTGCAGCAGCCTGCCGAGCGCGGTGTCGGCGTCGCGCAGGAAGTGCCGCGTGCCCTCGTCCCGGAACGTGCTGGGCAGATCGCCGATCCGCTCCTGGCGCTCGGCATCGAAGTTCTCGCGGCTCCTGGACAGCGGGAAACCGCCGGCGCGGTGCTCGGTGACCCGGTCGACACCGCCGTTCCACAACGTGACGTGGTCGGCGGAGACCGACAGCACCCAGAACGGCCGCTCGGAGGCCTGCGCGGAGACGAGGTTGCGGGTCAGGAAGGTGTCCGAGAGCACCACCCGCTCCGGCACTTCGCGGGCCAGCGACCACACCTGGTGCTCGCCGGGCGCGGCGAAGATCACCAGTCCGTCCTCGACGTGCGCCAGGTCGATCTCCGCGAGGGCCTGGTCGAGCTGCCGGGAGACATCGACCCGCCGCTCCCGGGGGACGGCCGGGTCGGCTTCGAGCTGCTTCTTGGCCTCGGCCACCACATTGCGCAGCCGGACCGGATCCTGGGCGTTGTCGGGTTCGCGGCGGTGCGTCGGCGTCAGCACGGACACCGCCGGATAGGCGCGCGGGCGGCGCAGTTCGGAGAGGGTCGCAGGGCTGAGTGCGTGCTCCATAACAGCACCATAGGACCGATTCACCGATCAGGCATTTGGGGCGACTTGATCGGTTGTCCGGTGTGTTTCGTCGCCGGAGGGCCGTGGCCGGGGATCGAGTACGGCGATCGAGCCCTGGGCCACCGCGCACAGGGTCTCGGACCCGTCCGCGGCCACGGTGCTCAGATCGCAGCGGCACACCACGCGGGTGCGGCCGGCCCGTACGACCCGGGCGCGGGCCCGCAGCAGTTCGCCGCGGGCCGGGCGCAGGAAGTCGATGGAGAAACCGGCGGTGGTCACCGTGGAGCCGGCCACGGAACCCGCGGCGAAGGACAGCGCGTTGTCGGCCGCGTAGCCGAGCACCCCGCCGTGCACGCTGCCGTGCTGCTGGAGCAGGTCGCCGCGGATGTCGAACTCGACCGTGGCCCCGCCCTCCTCGAAGGCTGTCAGCCGGGCGCCGACCAGCGTGCTGAAGGGCTGTGCCGCGAGGACCTTCCGGGCGAGCTCCAGATCCAGGGTCCGAGTCATTCCTCCACCTCACTTCACTAGTGAAGTGAGACTGGCGTGAACCCGTCCCGTCTGTCAACATCGGCCCATGCCCGCCCCCGACGACCAGCGCCTCTACTTCCTGCTCCAGCGGGCCGCGCACCGTCTGCGCACCACGGCGGACCGGCGCTGCCAGGCCGCCGCCGGAGTCACCACGGCCCAGCTCGGCGCCCTGTTCGCCGTGCGGGACGAGCCGGGCATCACCCAGCAGCAGCTTGCCCGCACGCTCGGACTGCGCGAGTCCGCCGTGACGGGACTGGTCGGACGGCTGACCACGGCGGGTCTCCTCGCCAAGGACCCACATCCGCGCGAACACCGGGCCGTGGTGCTGGAGTTGACCGGCGCGGGCCGTGACGCCCTGCGGGCCGCCCAGCCGGAGATCGACCGCTTCAACGCCGAACTCCGGGCGGTGCTGGGCGACGACGGTTTCACCGGGGCGGCGGCGGCCATGCACCGGCTCGCGTACTGGGAGGGTTAGGGCCTGTCCGGCGGATCATGCCAGCGGCGCGGGGCCCGGCACGCAGTCCCCCGGAGGGGGTGCCCCCAGCGGCGTTGTCGTCACTCTCCCCCACGCTCGGCTTCGCTTGCGCGGGGGGACCCCCATGGCCCCGCGCACCTGCGCTGACAGGGCGCCCTTCCTCGGAGCCGGCCTGATCCGCCGGACAGGCCCCGGCCTCCCGGCGCACCGGCCGTTGTCAGTCGTCGCGTTCGGGCCCGCACGAGCTGCCGTTCGGCGGCAGGCTGCCGTAGAGCAGGAAGTCGTCGACCTTGCGGTGCACGCACTTCGAGGAGCCGTAACCGGTGTGCCCCTCGCTCCTGTTGTCGAGGACCACGGCCGCGTCACCGAGACGCTTCGCGGTCTCCACGGTCCATCGGTACGGCGTCGCCGGGTCCCCGCGGGTGCCGACGAGGAGCATCTTCGGAGTGCGGACGTCACGCACCTTCTCGCGGATGAAGTCGGTGCCCTTCGGGCGGCCGTAGCACATCAGGTACTCGGTGAGCCGGTAGCGGCCGAAGACCGGGGACGCCTGCTCGTAGGCGGCCCGCAGCCGGGCCAGATCCCTGCCGATCCGGTCGGCGTCGGGGCGGTCGGGGTCGTCCGCGCAGTTGACCGCCATCAGCGCCGCCGGAAGGTTGTCGAGCGGCACGTCCTCCGCGTCGGCGAGGGGCCTGCCCGTCGGATTGCCGGAGGGCGAGCCGGTTGCGCGGGTGGAGAAACGCGCACCGGCGAGGACACCGGACCCGCCGCCCGCGAAACCGAGGACGCCCGTCGTGTCGCCCTGCTCGACCAGTTCGGCGAGCGCCCGCTCCAGCGACGGCCACAGAGCCTCGCTGTACAGGGCCTGGCTGATGGCACTCACGAGGTCCTGGCCGGTGAAGTCCGGGCCGAAGCCCGTGGGCACCGGATCCTCGTCCAGCGACGCGACGAGCCGTACGACCTCATCCCGGGCGCCACGCGCGTCGGTGCCGAACGGACAGGCGATGTCCTTCACGCACCAGTCGAGGAAGTCCTCCAGCGCCGTCTGCTGCCCGGCGGCACCCGCCACACCCTGTTCGGACAGCGGCTCGGTGAGTGTGTCGACGCCGTCGAGCACCAGTCGGCCCACCTTGTCGGGGAACTGCGCCGCGTACACCGCGCCAAGCCGGGTGCCGTAGGAGAAGCCGAGGTAGTTGAGCTTCTTGTCGCCGAGGGCCTGGCGCGTGATGTCCAGGTCGCGCGCGACGTTCACTGTGCCGATGTGGGGGAGTACGGGCCCGGAGTGCTTGGCGCACTGGTCGGCCGCCCTCCGCAACCGTGCCAGCACGGCCCGCGGATCCCTGGCGAGAGCGGTGTCGTCGGCCGTGGCGTCGAGAGCCTCGTCGGTGCCGTCGCCGCAGCTGACCGGGGAGGACCGGCCCACACCGCGCGGATCGAAGGACACCACGTCGTACTCGTCCGTGAGGTCCATGAACTCCTTGCCGCTCGCCGCGAGTCCGGGCACGCCCGCGCCGCCCGGGCCGCCGAAGTTCAGCAGCACCGAGCCCCGCTTGTGCCTGGCCGTCGCCCGGTAGCGGGCGAGAGCCAGGTCGAGGGTGCCGGCGCGGGGCTTCGCGTAGTCGAGGGGAACGGTGACCTTCGCGCACTGGAGGTCGTCGGGGGCCTCCATGCCCACGCACTTCGACCAGCTGATCCTCTGACGGTA
Organism: Streptomyces sp. NPDC005374; assembly: GCF_042872225.1. Classification (NCBI taxonomy): domain Bacteria; kingdom Bacillati; phylum Actinomycetota; class Actinomycetes; order Kitasatosporales; family Streptomycetaceae; genus Streptomyces; species Streptomyces sp. NPDC005374. Next base: position 505,148 of record NZ_JBIAKA010000007.1, read on the forward strand.
GAAGCGCGACAGATCGGGGCCCGAGCCCTCCGCGGCCATCGCCGGGAGTCCGGCGCCGAGCAGGGCGAGCCCAACGGCTCCGGAGAGAGCGCATCGCCCCCTCGACAGCTTGGCCGGCATGAATGCCTCCAGGGACGCCCTCGCGGACCGGTTCACCGGCGCCCTCGATCACGATAAGCGGCCCCTGGACGGCACGCCCGCGCACGGGCGGGATCACGGAACCTGCCCTACTCTTCGTCCGCCCGGCTCCCTCAAGTCTGTTTTGCCGCAGGTTCGACAAACATGTCGCTCGATGGGGTGAAAGGCCGATTAGCCATAACTCTGATGGTTCGCCTGCGTTTTACGCGGTGCGGGCGAGTGCCCGCGTCCATGTCAGGAAGGCAGGGAACCTATGAGAAGGGTTACCCGAAACGGTGTCCTCGCCGTCGCCGCCGCGTCCGGGGCGATGGCCGTGACGCTGCCGGTGTCCGCCGCGTTCGCGGCCGGTGGCGGCAGCACGGCGGACGGTACCGCGGCAGGTTCGCCCGGGCTGATCTCCGGCAACACCGTTCAGGTCCCGGTGCACGTTCCGTTGAACGTGTGCGGGAACACCGTCGACGTGGTGGGGCTCCTCAACCCCGCCGCGGGCAACACCTGCGTCAACGAGGACTCCGGCGGGCACGGCGGGGCGACGTCCGGCGGCGCGACCGCGGGCGGTGGCACGTCGACGGGCGGCGGGTCCATTGCCGAGGGCGACGCGACCGACTCAGCGGGTCTGCTCTCCGGCAACGGGGCACGGCTGCCGGTCCGGTTGCCGGTCAACGTCAGCGGAAACTCCGTGAACGCGGTCGGTGTCGGCAACCCGTCGGTCGGCAACCGGTCCGTGAACACCTCTGGGGACCTCCCGGACGTTCCCGGTACCCCCGACCGGCCGACGAGTCCCACGTCCACCGTTCCTCCGGAGAACAATCCCGGCCCGGAACCGGCCGCGCCCCTCCCGCCGGACACCGAGCCCGCCCTCGCCCACACGGGCGCGGATCACGTCCTGCCCGCCGCGATGGGCAGTGCCGCGCTGGTCCTCGGCGGGGCAGCGGTCTACCGCCGCTTCCGCTCCGGGGGAGTGCGCTGACGGACGACGGAAGGCTCCACCGGACGACTACCGGTGGAGCCTCCGCCGTAGGCCACCAGGCTCGCGGCACTCGCCACCCACTTCTGGCACCCGTCAGTGCTGGTGGAAGCGCTGGTGCAACCGCCGTACAGGCTCCGTCAATTCGGGCACCGGGCCTTCCACGATCACCCCGGGGGCGATCTCGTTGACCGGCAGTGTGCGTACCGGCGGTGCCGGGACACCCAACTGGTTCAGCCACTCGGCCAGTTGCTCGGACGAGGCGATGTACACGATGCGTCCGAGGCCCACCCAGGCATGCGCGGCCGCGCACATCGGACAGTGCTCGCCGGAGGTGTACACCGTCGCCGCCGCCCGCTCCGAGGGTGTCATGTGCGCCGCCGACCAGCGGGCCAGCTCGAACTCGGGATGACGGGTGCGGTCGCCGGAGGCCACGCGGTTGTGGTCCTCGGCGAGGATCTCGCCGTCCGCGTCCACCAGCACGGAACCGAACGGCTCGTCCCCGGCCTCCAGCGCCTCGGTCGCCAGTTCCACGCAGCGCCGCAGATACGGCAGTTCGGTGTCCTTCACAACCATGGGGAACGGCCCTCCTCGTGTTGAGCCCGGGCGCTCCACCGGGAGTGCCGCGATGTGCCGCAGGGTGTCCGGCGCGGGCCTGCGTTCCTTCAGCGCGTCGCCGAGCCCCCGCGTTTCACCGGGAACGCGGTGCGGCAGGCGACCGTGACCACCGTAAGGGCGAGCGCGAGCAGTGGCAGCGCGGTCCAGGGCAGCGCTCCGGCGCCCGAGGCCTCCAACACCGCACCGCCGGTCAGGGAACCCGCGGCGATCCCCGCGTTGTACACCGTGGTCTGCAACGACGTGGCCGCGTCCGCCCGCTCCGGACCCGAGGCGTCGACCAGCGCCGTCTGGATCAGCGTCGGCGCACCTCCGAAGGCGAGTCCCCAGAGACCGACCGCGACCAGCAGCACTCCGGGCACCCCGGCGGCCAGTCCCAGCGCGAGCATGACGGCCGCGCAGAGCCCCAGCGCGCCCAGCAGCGTCGACCTCAGATGCCTGTCCACCAGTACCCCGGTGATCCAGATCCCCACCACCGTCGCCGCCCCGAACACCAGCAGCACCAGTCCCGTACGGCCGAACCCGGCGTGCGCCGCGAACGGGGCCACGTACGTGTACATCACCTGGTGCCCCACCAGCAGGAACAGGGTGACGGACAGGACGGCCGGGATCCCCGGCAGCGCGGCGACCCGGGCGAGCGGCACGCGCGCCTGCGGTGCCTCGCCCGGAAAGGCGGGCACCCGCCACCGCACCCAGCCCACCAGCAGCACCGCGAGCCCGGCCAGGACCCCGAAGGCCGCGCGCCAGCCCACCACCCCGGCGAGCGCCGTGCCGGCCGGGACGCCCAGGGACAGCGCGAGGGTGATCCCTGCGAGCACGATCGCGATCGCCCGGCCGCGCCGCTCGACCGGCACCATCCGTGCCGCGTACCCGGCGAGCATCGCCCACAGGGTCCCGCCCATGCCCCCGGCCACCAGCCGTGCCCCGAACGTCAGGGCGTACGAGGAGGACAGGGCCACCACCGCGTTGCTCACCGCGAAGCCGAGCAGCGCGCCGACGAGGACCGTCCGGCGCGGCAGCCCGCGCAGCAACGCCGTGAGCGGTATCGCGGCGGCGAAGGACGCCAGCGCGTACCCGGTGACCAGGAACCCCACCCGGGCCTCGGAGACGCCCAGCGCGGGAGCCATCCGGGGCAGCAGCCCCGCGGGCAGCAGTTCGGTCAGCACGGCGGTGAAGGCGGCCGTCGACAGGGCCAGGAGACCGGACCACGGCAGGTGCGCGGGTGCGGGCAGGGCTGTGCCCTCGGCCAGGGAAGTGGTGGACATGGGACCATGGTCGGACCTTCACACCAGTGTGAAAGCAAGGGCGACCGGGAGCGTGCCATGAGGATCGGTGAACTGTCCGGCCGTACCGGAGTCCCCACCCGGCTGCTGCGCTACTACGAGGAGCAGGACCTTCTCCACCCCGGGCGGACCCACAACGGCTATCGCGACTACGGCGAGGCCGCGGTCCGCGATGTGCAGCAGATCCGCGGGCTGCTGGACTCGGGGCTGACCACCGAGATGATCCGCGCGATTCTGCCGTACCTGTCAGGGCCGGAGGAGATCCTGCTGCCGCCCGAGCACCTGACACCGCAGACGGCCGCCCTGCTGGAGGCCCACGTCGACCGTATCCAGGCCAGGATCGACTGCCTGGCCCGCAACCGCGACCGGCTCAGCGCCTACCTGGCGGCGGTGCGGGCGGATGCCGGGCGGCCGTAAACGCCATTGCCGCGAAGGCGTCCGGGTGATGGAGTGAGGCCATGGATCATGTTGCGGTACTCGCCCTCTTCGACCGGGACATGCGCGAAGGCGCACAGCCGGACGGTCCCGGTGCCCGTGTCGAGCGGGTGGGCGGAGTGGTCCGCCAGACGGCCGCCGAGCACGGCTGGAACGGCGTCGTCTGGTCCGATCTCGACGAGACGAGCGCCGACAAGGCCGTCGCCGAGCAGATCGCGTACTACACGGGCCTCGGCCGTGAGTTCGAGTGGAAGCTGTACGGGCATGACCTGCCCTTCGATCTGGGACAGCGGCTCAGGGCGGCCGGGTTCACGCCCGAGCCCGAGGAGACGCTGATGATCGCCGAGGTCGCCGGACTCACCCTGGACGCCGAGGCACCCGAGGGGATCCGTTTCCTTCCGGTCACCGACCGGGCGGCCGTCGACCTCGTGGCGGACGTGCACCAGAAGGCCTTCGGCACCGACAGCACCCGGCTGCGGCAGCAGTTGCTCGCCCGGCTGCAGGACGACCCCGACACCGTCGTCGCGGTGGTCGCGCTCGCCGGTGACGTGCCCGTCAGCGCGGCCCGCATGGAGCTCGTGCCCGGCACCCGCTTCGCCGGCCTGTGGGGCGGGGGCACCGTCGAGGGCTGGCGCGGCCGCGGTATCTACCGCGCCCTGGTCGCCCACCGCGCCCGCGCCGCCGTGGAGCGCGGTTACCGCTACCTCCAGGTCGACGCGCTGCCCACGAGCCGCCCCATCCTGGAACGCCTCGGCTTCGAACCGCTGACGACGACCCAGCCGCACGTGTATCAGCCATAGAGAGTTCGGCGGCGGGAAAGTCGGCCGCCAGGATGTCGGCCGCCCAGGATGTCGGCGGCTGGGATGTCACATCCGGGCCCGCCCGATCCGTCGCACCGGTATGACGACGAACCAGAACCAGAGCCAGGGACGGAACCAGAGCCAGAACGTCCTCCTCGCGGGCGCGAGCGGTGTCCTCGGACGTCACATCGCCACGGCGCTCACCGATGCGGGGCACAAGGTCACCGGGCTCGGCCGGAGTGAGGGAAACGGTGTCCGGGCCGACCTGATGGATCGCGGAGCCCTGCTGCGCGCGGTGGACGGACAGCACTTCGACACGGTCGTGCACGCGGCGACCGCCCTGCGCAAGCCGCCCATGCGCCACCGCGACATGCACGCCACCGACGCCCTGCGCACCGAGGGCACCGCCCACCTGATCGAGGCCGCCCGGCTCACGGGCGCCCGCCGCTTCGTCACCGAGTCGATGGTCTTCGGATACGGCTACGGCGACTTCGGTGACCACCTCATCACGGAGGACGACGACTTCGGCCCCCTGGGCGCCACCCCGGAGCTGGAAGGGCATCTCGCGGGAATGCGCGCCAAGGAGCAACTCACCTTCGACGCAACCGGCTTGGAGGGCATGGCCCTCCGCTTCGGACTCTTCTACGGCCCCGGCGGCACCGACGCCATCCTGCAGCTGCTGCGCAAGCGGCAGCTCCCCGCCCCCGCCGACCGTGGCCGGGTCCTGCCGTGGGTCGAACTCACCGACGCCGCCCGCGCGGTGGCCGCCGCGGTCGAACACGGGCGTCCGGGCCAGGCGTACAACGTCGTGGACCGCACGCCGACCGGCTTCCATGGCCATCTGCTGTGCGTGGCAGAGGAGTTCGGGCTGCCGAAGCCGATGGCCGTACCGCGGTGGCTGACCAGGCCGATGTCGTACGCGCACACCATGTTCCAGGCGAACATGAGGGTGTCCGCGGCGAAGGCCGAGCGGGAACTGGGCTGGACGCCCGCCTACCCGTCAGGACGCGAGGGCCTGGCCGCCCTGCGGACCGCGACGGCTCGGTGATCAGAGATCGAGTTGGTACTCCACGGCCTTGTGGGTCGGTACGTATCCGAGGGCGTCGTTGATGGCGCGCATCGACGCGTTGCCGTCCGCGGTGTCGGTGCACAACCCGGCGAGTCCCGGGTGCCGTTCACGCGCATGTCGGACGGCCGCGGCCTTCATCCAGCGGGCCAGGCCGCGGCCCCGGTGCTCGGGCAGTACGGCGGTTCCGTAGTGCTGCCCGTCGCCCAACCCGTCGCCGGGGACGACCAGTTCGGTGAATCCGACCACGCTGCCGTCCGCCGCGTCCACGACGGCCACGGTGTGCAGCAGCTCTCCGCGCCGGGCGATCGCCTCGGCTGCCGCCACCACGCGTTCCACGTCCCAGACGACGGTGCCGAAGTCCGTGCCGTCCATCGGCATGTCGTCCATCGCGCGCCGTGAATCGGCGAACGACCGCGCCAGCGCAGGTGGCACGGTGCCCTCCCACTCGGTCAACAGGTAGCCGGGGTGCGGCAGTTCGACGAGGGCGTCGAGCGCGATGCGATCCAGGTCGGCCAGCGGGAGTCGGGCGTGTGTGAGGGCCAGGACCTGACGGAATCCGCGGGCGGCCAGGAACAGGTCGGCGGGGGAGCCCTGTGCGGCCTGTGCGATCACTGACCGTCGCCGTTGCTCCTTCGCCGCGTCCACGGCGGCCTCCAGCAGCCGGGTCCCGATGCCCTGCCGCCGCTCGGCGCCGTGCACCGCGAGCTCCAGTTCGGCGAGGTGCTCCTGCCCCTCTTTCGTGAACAGCCGCAGGAAGGCGGACCCCAGCGGCACCCCGTCGTCCCCGGAGGCCAGCCAGGCCAGTCGGCGGCTGGAGGCGGTGGCTTCGGGATCGGTGAGCGCGGTGATGTGGAAGGACAAGCGGGTCTCCGTCACGGGAACGCGGGTCGGCGGGCGGTCTGCAGCCTGCCGTCGCGCTCCGGCGGTCGCAACGGGATTTGCGGTCGCCGCCCCCACGCGCAGCGGTGCGCCGGAGACTCCGGCGCACCGTCCACTCGCCCCTGCCGGGGCCGTACGTCTCCCGTACGACCGTCAGCGACGGGCCTTCGCCCGGTCCAGCGCCGCCACACCGAGCGCGGCGAGACCGATCTGGATGAGCCACTCGATCCAGTCGATGCCCTTGGTGTCGGCCACGTCGAAGGCGCTGGCGATCGCCGCGCCGACGAGCGCGGCCACGATGCCGACCGCGATGGTCCACAGGATCCCGATCCGCTGACGGCCAGGGACCACCAGCCGACCCAGGACACCTATGACGATGCCTATGACGATGGCACTGATGATGCCCGAGATCTCCATCTCCGCCCCTTTGTCGATGACCTCCGATGTAGTGCTGTTGCCCCCTTGAGGCGGGGACAGTCCGGCTCTGTTCCAACCGTTGGTCAACACCCGGTCAATCCTCGGCGGGTGGACCGGATCGGTCCTGTTCAGCCTTCTGGCTGCCATGTACCGTTCAAATTGATCGTGTATCTATGCGCGTAGTTCCCGCCTCGCATCACCCCCTCCCCAACTCCTCACGGAGGTATGCCGGATGCCCGGACTCACCGGACCCCGCTTCAGACTCGGCGCGGTCCTCGCCGGATTCACCCTGGTCGCCACAGGCGTTGCCGTGCAGGCCGCCGCGACCCCCGCCGCGGCGGCCACCACCCACCGCGTCCTGTTCGACAACGCCCACGCCGAGACGGCCGGCAACGCCGACTGGATCATCTCCACCAGCCAGCCCGACCCCACCGGGCAGAAGGCATCGCCCTCCGCCGAGACCGACTGGACCGGCGCCCTCTCCTCCTGGGGTGTCGCCCTTCAGAAGACCGGCTCCTACAGCCTCAAGACCTCGACCAGCGCCCTCACGTACGGCGGCACCTCGGCAACCGACCTGTCGAACTTCGACACCCTGGTCCTGCCCGAGCCCAACACGCTCTTCACGGCCGCCGAGAAGACGGCGATCATGACCTTCGTGAAGAACGGCGGCGGCCTCTTCATGATCTCCGACCACACCGGCGCCGACCGCAACAGCGACGG
>NZ_JBIAKA010000008.1:0-5239 GCF_042872225.1 Streptomyces sp. NPDC005374
CCCCCCCCCCCCCCCCCCCCCCCCCCCCCCCCCCCCCCCCCCCCCCCCGCCCCCGCCCCCCCCCCCCCCCCCCCCCCCCCCCCCCCCCCCCCCCCCCCCCCCCCCCCCCCCCCCCCCCCCCGCCCCCCCCCCCCCCCCCGCCCCCCCCCCCCACCGCCGCCTCTGTCAGGCGTTCGTCGACACGGACCGCTCGGGCGCCGCCGCCTCCCGCAGCCCGAACCGGTCGTGCACTGTGCGCAGCGGCTTCGGCGCCCACCAGGCGTGCCGGCCGAGCAGCGCCATGGTCGCCGGGACGAGCAGCATCCGTATGACGGTCGCGTCGATCAGCACCGCCAGGGTCAGGCCGAGGCCGATCTGCAGGATGGGGGAGAATCCGCCGGTCATGAAGGCGCCGAAGACGACCGCGAGGAGCAGGGCGGCGCAGGTGACGACCCGGCCTGAGCGGCGCAGGCCGGTCACGACGGCCTCCTGGTCGTCGCCGGTGCGGCGAGACGCCGTGGAGCCTGCCGGCAGGTCCGCGTGGCCGGGCCGCAGGGCGTGCGCCGACAGGCTCTCCCGCATCCGGGCGAGGATGAAGATCTCGTAGTCCATGGCGAGCCCGAACGCGATCGAGACGATCAGCGGCGGTGCGGTCAGGCTGAGCGCGCCCAGTCCCTCGCCGCCGAGCAGCCCGGCCCCGTGGCCGTCCTGGAAGACCCAGACCACCACGCCGAGCGCGGCACCCAGGCTGAGCAGCGTGGTCGCGATCGTGCGCAGCGGGATCAGCACCGAGCCGGTGAACGCGAACAGGAGCACGAAGATGCCGGCGAGGACGGTCAGGGCGGCCCAGGGTGCCCGCTCGGCGAGCATCGCGCGGAAGTCGACCAGCCGAGCCGCGACTCCGGTCACCTCGGCCGGTTCGTCGCCGCGCACGTCCCGCACCCGCTCGACCAGGTCGGTGGCGGCCCTGCCGTCCACACTGCCGGTCGGCTGCAGTTCTACGACCGTGTTGCCGCCCGGCAGTTCACGGGACGCGGAGTGCGGGACCAGGGCGCGGATCCGGTCGGCGGTCGCGGGGTCGGTGCCGGGCTTGAGGACGACGACCACGGGGGAGACCCCGGTGCCCTTCGGGAAGTGCGCGTCGACCGTGTCGTACAACTCGCGTGCCTCGGTGTCGGCGGGCAGCTGCTGGGCGTCCCCGATGGCGATCCTCATGCCCGTCACGGGCAGGGCGAGGACCAGCAGGGCCGGGACCACGGTGACCAGGACGGCGATCCGGCGGCGCTGCGCGAAGCGGGCGAGACGGGCGAAGAAGCGGCCCTCTTCGGCCTCCGACCGGGCTTTCGAGGGCCGGATCCGCCCGCCGAACCTGGTCAGCAGTGCGGGCAGCAGCGTGACCGCGGCCAGCATGTCGACCACCACGACGGCGGCCACGGCCAGGCCCATGCTGCGCAGGAACACGCTGGGGAAGACCAGGAGCCCGGTCAGGCTGACGGCGACGGTGAGTCCGGAGAACAGGACGGTGCGGCCGGCCGCGTCGACCGTGCGGTGCACGGCTTCGACGACGTCGTCGGTGTGCCGGCGTTCCTCGCGGAAGCGGACCAGCATCAACAGGGCGTAGTCGATGGCGAGTCCGAGACCGAGCATGGTGGTGACCTGGATCGCGTACACCGAGATGTCGGTGACCTGACTGAAGGCGAACAGCCCCAGGAAGGCCCCCGCGATCCCGCTCACCGCGATCACCAGCGGCAGCGCGGCGGCGCGCAGTCCGCCGAACACGACGAGCAGCAGGGCGAGTACGACCGGCAGGGAGATCAACTCGGCCTTCTTCACGTCCTCCTGGGCCCGTTCACCGAGCTGACGGCCGAGCAGTTCACCGCCGCTGACGTGGACGTCGGGCGCGTCGATCCGCTTGATCGTGTCGACGGCCGTGTCCGTCGCCTTCTCCTCGGCGTCGTCGCTGAGGCCGCCCTCGAAGGTGACGGGGATGACCAGGGCCTGTCCGTCGCGGGCGGTGAGACCGGGCGTGGTGTACGGGTCCGGTACGGCGGCCACCCCGGCGATCTCGCGGACCGCGGCGACGGTCCGCTCGACCTGTGCGCGCAGGGCGGCGTCGGAGACGGACTCGCCGGCCACGACCGCGGTGACGGACTCGCCGGTCGGGTCCACGCCGGAGAGATAGTCGTCGGCCATGTCGGACTCAGTGCCGGGCACGTCGGGCACGTCGTCGGAGAGGTCGGCGAAGACGCCCGTCCCCAGGCCGAAGCCGAGCAGGAGGAAGACGGCCCAGAGGCCGATGACGGTCAGCGGGCGGCGGGTCGCTGCCCGGGACAGTGTGGAGAGCACGGTCGCCTCCCGGCGGGTCGAGGAATGAAGCCGCCCTCAGAGTCCTGCCGCGGGCGTGCTCACCGGATCGCCGGGGCGAGTGGTTCCGGGAGCTCCGCCGTACGGGGGAGCGGGGGCGGTTCCTCACTCCTGAGAGGGAGGAATCTTCTGTACCGGTCGGGGAGTTGACCTCGGTGACACCATCGAGGAGGCCGCATGTCCGAGGTACCACCCCCCGCTGTCCGTGAACTCCGTCTCGTCGTCACGGCGGAGGACTACGACGAGGCGCTGCGCTTCTACCGGGACGTCCTCGGGCTGCCCGAACGGGCCGCGTTCTCCTCACCGGACGGGCGGGTCACCATCCTGGAGGCCGGGCGGGCGACGCTGGAGCTGACCGATCCGAACCACGCCGCGTTCATCGACGAGGTCGAGGTGGGCAAGCGGGTCGCGGGGCACATCCGGGTGGCGTTCGAGGTGGACGACTCGGCCGCCACGACAGCCAGGCTGGCAAAGGCCGGGGCGCAGGTGGTCGCCGAACCGACCCGCACCCCCTGGAACTCCCTCAACTCCCGTCTGGAGGCGCCCGGTTCGCTCCAGCTGACCCTGTTCACGGAACTGGACTAGGAGGCGCCCGGGGCCACAAGGCCGGTCTCGTACGCGCAGATCACCGCCTGTACCCGGTCCCTGAGCCCCAACTTGCTCAGCACGTTGCTGACATGGGTCTTCACCGTGTGCTCGCTCACGAACAGGGTCGTGGCGATCTCCGCGTTGGACAGGCCCCGCGCCAGCATCCGCAGGGTCTCCACCTCCCGGGCCGTCAGCACGTCCAGGCGGTCGGGGGTGGCCCCGGTGGCGGCCTCCTCGCGGCGGCGGCGCACGATGTCCGCGACCAGGCGGCGGGTGATCGTCGGGGCGAGCAGGGAGTCGCCGCCCGCGACCACGCGGACCGCGTGCACGAGGTCGTCCCGGCGCACGTCCTTGAGGAGGAAGCCGCTGGCGCCCGCGTAGAGCGCGTCGTACACGTACTCGTCGAGGTCGAACGTGGTCAGCATGACCACCTTGCAGCCCGACTGCGCGCACACCCGCCGGGCCGCCTCCAGGCCGTCCATCACGGGCATCCGGATGTCGAGGAGCAGTACGTCGGGCGTGTGCCGGCGGACCGCGTCGACCGCCTCGGCGCCGTTCCCGGCCTCGGCGACCACCTCGATGTCCTGCTGCGCCTCCAGGATCATGCTGAAGCCGCTGCGGACCAGTTCCTGGTCGTCGGCGACGACCACCCGGATGCTCACCCGAGCGCCGCCTGACGGTCCGCGCCGGCGGGCAGCCGTACGACGACCCGGAAGCCCCCCTGGGGGCCGGGCCCGGTCTCGGTGCTGCCCCCGCAGGCGGCCGCCCGCTCCCTGAGACCGATCAGCCCGTGCCCGCCGTCCGCGTGCCCGGGGCCTTCGCCGTCGTCGGTCACCGTGAGGGTCAACTCGTCCTCCGCCCAGTCGAGTTCCACCTGTGCGCAGGAAGCGTACGCGTGCTTCACGGTGTTGGTCAGGGCTTCCTGCACCGCGCGGTAGGCGGCGACCTCGGTGTCCGGGGGCAGTGGGCGGGGGCGGCCGCGGACACTCAACTCGACCCGCAGGCCGGCCGAGTGGGAGACCTGGCGGACCAGGTCCGGGAGACCGGCGAGGTCCGGCTGGGGCAGCCGGCGGGCGCCACTGCGTCGTTCCTCCTCCTTCAACACACCGAGAATTCGCCGCAGTTGGGCCATCGCGTCCCGCCCGCTGGCCGCGATGGCGTCGAAGGCGGCCTCGGCCCGCACCGGATCACTGCGCAGCACGACCGGTCCGGCCTCCGCCTGGACGACCATCAGGCTCACCGCGTGCGCCAGGATGTCGTGCATGTCCCGGGCGATCCGGGCCCGTTCCTGGGCGATGGCCTTCGCGGTCTCCGCGGCCCGCTCCCGCTCGAGGCGGCGGGCCCGGTCCTCGACGGCGGCGGTGTACGCGCGCTGCACCCGGGCCAGTACGCCGAGGCCGTAGGCGCAGATCATGCCGGTGAGGTGGAAGGCGTACTCGAAGGGCTCGGAGTGCTCCTTGTGCTGCATGGTCAGGACGGCCCCGAGCAGCCAGCTCGCCAGCATCGTGCGGCGCTGCCAGGGCAGGCCCCGGGCGGCGATGGTGTACAGGATGACCAGGCCGCCGTAGAGCACGTCGGGCGGCGGCGCGTGGTAGTAGGCCATCGCCGTGGTGGTCAGCGACACCGCGCAGGCGGTCGCGTAGGGGTAACGGCGCCGCCAGACCAGGGGGACGGCGGTGCCGGCCCCCAGCAACCAGCCCACCAGGCTCAGCGGGTCGTCCCCCTCGTCCGGGAACATCCACTGAAGGGACGCGGCGAACAGCACCAGCGCGGCGAGCGCGCTGTCGACGACGTAGGGGTTCGTCGTCCGCAGACGGGTGACGACGAGGGCGTACCAGGACCGGGCGGCGGGCATGAGCGGCTCCTCGGGGCCGGGGCCGTTCCAGTATCACGACGCCCGCACGGCGGGGACCTCTCCGGTGCGAGGGATATCCGGTGCCGGGGACGAGGCGCGTTCGTGGGCGGGCGGCCCAGGGCCCGGGGGATTCTTGGCGCTGCGGGCGCCGCCTCGTGGGGATCAGCGATCGGGGCGGTTCACGGCGGGGCGTACCAGGACCGGGCGGGCGGCGGACGTGAGCGGTGGCTCGGGCGCCGGGACCTCACCGGTGCGAGGGATATCCGGTGCCGGAGCGAGGCGCGTTCGTGGGCTGTCGGCCCGGGGCCCGGGGGATTCTTGGCGCTGCGGGCGCCGGCTTGTGGGGTTCGGTGATCCACGGCGGGGCGTACCAGGACCGGGCGGGCGGCGGACGTGAGCGGTGGCTCGGGCGCCGGGACCTCACCGGTGCGAGGGATATCCGGTGCCCGACCG